>CAYVOX010000103.1:0-11974 GCA_964453035.1 uncultured Anaerolineaceae bacterium | reverse complement strand
CTCCTGAACGAAGACGGTGGATGAACTGGCTGCCAGGCAGTGAATTCCGCTGGACATTTTTTCAGCAGGTTTGATTTCTCCGAATAGTTCAGTAAATTTTTGATTGATGACTACAAATTCACCGTTTTGTTCCAGGTAGATGGCATCACCTGATTGTTCAATCAGCACGCGGTACTTTTGCTCGTTTTCAATGAGGGCTTGCTGGCGGGAACTGATGGTTTTTGACATGTGGTCAAAACTTTCAGAAAGGTCGTTTATCTCGCTAAATGGAGCCGGGATGCGAATGGGTCTTGTCCTTTCGGAAGTTTGGCTGCCTGAGATTGAGTTGATGTACTGGCTGAACTGCATCAGCGGGTGGTAGATCTGTTTCTTAAACTCACTGTTGATATTGAGCAATACCATCAACCAAATGGCCAGGATTATCCCCAGAAAAACGCTGGTGGTGATGAGATAACCA
Source organism: uncultured Anaerolineaceae bacterium (assembly GCA_964453035.1). Taxonomy (GTDB): domain Bacteria; phylum Chloroflexota; class Anaerolineae; order Anaerolineales; family Anaerolineaceae; genus CAYVOX01. The sequence goes on along the minus strand of CAYVOX010000103.1, from coordinate 11,517 downwards.
CCAAACGCGTACTGGAGGGGGTAAAGAACTTTTATTTGCCAGCCAGACTGGGTAAAGTCGGAGGCGGTGAAGAATGCCAGGTTGTTCTGGAAAATGACCAGGCTGGAGGAATCGAGTGACCTGGCAAGAAGGGTGGTGGAAGATTCTTTTTGGTTGGGTTTAATGGAATTGCTCAGAGAGGAGGTGATGATGTTGTCATTCTTATCCACAAGAATGACTTCGCGGCCAGCAAGGGGGGAAGGACGGCTCTTAACGACGTTTTCGATAAAATCAAATTTAAGTTCGCCAACCAGCCAGCCCTGACCCTCCACCCGGGTTGAGAGGTAAGCTGTGGGTTTACCAGGAAGGGTTGAAAAATAAGGTTGCGAAACGGCTATGGAATTTTCGGAGGATTCGTCAAAAATTGGGATGCGGTTGATGAAAGCCGTAGAGGGATAAGCCTCGGGGGGATAAAAGACCCGAACTCGCTTTTGCTCATCGAGAATGATGAAGGAATGGAAATATGGATCAGATGTATAAGCTGTGGAGAGGTGATGATAGATATCTTCAAGGGATGGAGAGAGGGCAATTGGCGCCAGCCCACTAATCACCTGGCGCGTATCCGTCAGGTAGTCATCTATGGTGTGCATGAGATACTGCGCGAGGAGCTGCTGGTCGTGCTGGATGGTGACGGCGTTGTAATAGGCGCTGCTCCCAAACAGGATGAGGGCAATAAGGATTGTTGGGAGCAACAACTTGAACACCAGCAACCGGGTGAAAATGGTTTGAAGATTGCCTGTTTTTTTGACTGCCATTGATCTACCAGTAAAAATTAACTGCTCTTTTCTCCGACGGTGTGCAGCAACGAGAAATTGGGCGGACGGTATGAGCCGACCGGGAAGCCGGAGATAATAATTACCTGCTGACCTTCTTGAATGGAAGTGCAAGACAGCAGGGCTTTTTCGACGATTTCAGTCATGCCTTCCACGGTTGAGGCGAAAGAAACGCGGTAGGGAGTGACACCCCAGTACATGCCCATGCGTTGATAGGTGGAGGCTTCAGGGGTGAGGGCGATGATTGGCACGCCGGGACGAGTTTTAGACATGAGCAGGGCGGTTTTGCCGGTGAGGGAGAAGACGGCAATGGCGGCAACATTGGTATCACGGGCCAATTCACAGGCGGCGCGGGTCATGGAGACGGCATCATCGCGACTTGGCTCCTTGGGGAGGGGGTGAAGCTCTCCCCATTGTGCGTAATGGAGTTCAGCTTCACGGACAATTGTGTCCATCATCTTGATGGCTTCAATCGGGTAGCTGCCGCTGGCTGTCTCACCTGAGAGCATAACGGCGTCGGTGCCGTCAAAAATGGCGTTAGCTACATCAGAAGCCTCGGCGCGGGTGGGGCGCGGGTTGTGAATCATCGAGTCCAGCATCTGGGTGGCGGTGATGACCACTTTGGCATGGTGGTTGGCAAGCTGAATAATCTGCTTCTGGATGATGGGCACCTGAGCGGGAGAGGTTTCTACACCGAGGTCGCCGCGGGCGACCATGACGCCGTCGGCCGCGTGGATAATCTCGTGCAGGTTTTCAACGGCTTCGGGTAATTCCAGCTTGGCAATGATTGGAAGATTAGCCTGAGAGGGTGCGATTTGCGATATTTTTTCACGAATGAATTCAATATCCGCAGCGGTGCGCACAAAGGAAATGGCTACTGCATCCACACCTTGTTCCAAGCCAAAACGGAGATCCAGGTCATCTTTTTCGGTGAAGGCAGGGATATCCAGGTTGGCGCCTGGTAAATTGACGCCCTTATTGGATTTGAGAACGCCACCCAGTACCACCCTGGCGGTTAGCGAGTCCGGCTCGATAGAAACGACCTCCAACTCCAGGTTGCCGTCATCCATCAGAATACGCTTGCCGAGACTGACGTTATGCATCAGGTCAGGAACATCCATGGGGATGAAAGTGGCCTGCTTGTTGGAAAGGTCGGAGGTTACGGGTAAGGTGTTAATGGAGGCAAGATGAACCAGTTGACCGGCAGTGAGGGGGATGCCATCGCTGGGCAGCTTGCCAACGCGCAACTTGGGACCCTGTAAATCCTGGAGAATCGTGATGGGGCGGTTCAATTTTTTGGAAAGAGCGCGCAGCGTGACGATGCGCGCAGCATGGTCTGCATGGGTGCCGTGAGAGAAGTTCAGCCGGGCTACATCCATGCCGAATCTCACAAGCTCAGCCAGCGTGGTTTCGTCCTGGCTGCTGGGGCCAATCGTGGCGACAATCCGGGCCTTGCGCTCCATAGTGATCCTCCTGATATTGTGGTGGACAAAAGGATTATAGCACACGGTTGGGAAGTGCCTGGCTTAACGAACGGCTGCCTTCAAGAGGAGAGAATTCATATTGAAAGAGAGAATTGCTGAAGTTGAGAGCAGAAGGTTTCCAATTTGAATCCAGTTTTATTAACAAATAACTGTGCGGTTGATTACCGCACAGTTATTATCAGAAAAGGATGGACTCGCTTGAAAATCAGGGCAGGTTGAGCACTTCACGCAACCTGGGCAGGATCCAGTCGATGGTGGTTTTGTCAATAATCAGCGGAGGAGCGAAACGGATGACGTGCTGGTGGGTTTCCTTGGCGAGGATGCCGCGGTCTTTGAGCCCTTCGCAGAAACGGCGCGCGCCGCCGGCTTTTTGATGAAGTTCGACGCCAATCAGCAAGCCTTTACCGCGCACTTCCTTTACGTGGGGGCTGGGAATCTCGGCGATTTGCTCCATGAAATATTCGCCCATGGCAGCCGAGTTTTCAACCAGTTTTTCCTCCTGGATGACACGCAAGGATGTGCGGGCAACAGCAGCGCCAAGGGGATTGCCGCCAAAGGTTGAGCCGTGCGTGCCAGGTGTGTAAAGGTCCATGATTTTACGGTCGGCAAGAATGGCTGAGACAGGGAAGAAACCGCCCGCAAGCGCCTTGCCGATGATGGTGATATCCGGACGGACGTTCTCGTGCTGGCAGGCGAAAAGTTTTCCGGTGCGCCCTAATCCGGTTTGGATTTCATCCGCGACGAAGAGAACGTTGTTCTCTTTGCAGAGCTGAGCTACCTGGCTGAGGTAACCCGCCGGTGGGATGAGGACGCCCCCTTCACCCTGGATCGGTTCCAGCATGACAGCTACGGTATTGGGGGTGATGGCTCGCTGCAGAGCTTCAGCGTCACCGTATGGAACGGTGACAAAACCGGGGGTGAAGGGGCCAAAATCTTCTTTGTAGAGCGGTTCAGTGCTGAAGGAGATAATTGAAAGGGTGCGACCGTGGAAGTTCCCCTCGGCAACGATAATCTCGGCCTGGTATCGCGCTACTTTCTTAACTTTGTAACCCCACAATCGGACTAGCTTGAGCGCAGTTTCAACCGCCTCTGCACCGCTATTCATGGGGAGAGAGCTTTCATAGCCCGTCAGTTCATAGAGTTCCTTGTAGAGAAGGGGAAGCTGGCTGTTGCGGAAAGCGCGGGAAGTGAGCGTGATGCGGGAAGCCTGTTCGACGAGTGTTTTAAGGATTTTGGGATGGACATGCCCCTGGTTGAGGGCGGAATAGGCGCTGAGACAATCCAGGTAGCGGTTGCCGTCCACATCGGTGACCCAGACACCCTCGCCAGATTCGAGAACGACATCAAGGGGGTGGTAGTTATGGGCGCCGAACTGTTCTTCTAAGGAGATAAAATCATTGCTTCGCATAGCCTTCTCTTATTGGGTGAGCAGGTGAACAAGGATCGCCTTTTGGGCGTGGAGACGGTTGTGAGCCTGAGGGAAGATGACCGAGTGCGGTCCATCGGCCACTTCATCCGTAAGCTCATGCCCGCGGTGCGCAGGCAGGCAGTGCATGACGATGGTGTCGGTACGCGCTTCAGCAAGGAGAGCAGCGTTGACCTGGTAAGGTGGAAAAACCAGCTCGCGTTGCCTGGCCTCTGCTTCTTGCCCCATGCTTGTCCAGGTGTCGGTATAGATCACATGGGCATCCTTGACGGCGGCATGAGGATCGCGCATGAGGTGAATCTGGCTCCCGGATTGCTGCGAAAAGACTTTTGATTCCGCCAGAGCCTTGGAATTAAGATCGTACCCTTCAGGGCTGGCGAGGGTGAAATTGGCTCCAAGTTTTGCGCAGATGTGGAGCAGAGAAACGGCAACGTTATTGCCATCACCGATGAAAGTGACATTGAGACCTTTGAGGGCTCCGAATTTTTCGATAATGGTGAGGGCGTCTGCCATACCCTGGCAGGGGTGGTCATAGTCAGAAAGTCCATTGATGACCGGAATGGATGACCATTTGGCCAATTCAAGGATGTGATTGTGGTAAAAAACGCGAGCCATCAAGGCGTCCACGTAACCAGAAAGGACGCGGGCTACATCAGCAACGGATTCACGCTGACCAAGACCAATCTCGTTGGGAGATAGGTAGAGGGCATCGCCTCCGACGTGACGCATAGCCATATCAAAGCTTACACGGGTACGTAAACTAGGTTTTTGAAAAATCATACCCAAAACTTTGCCTTTGAGAACGGGAACATTCCCGCCAGCCTTCCGTTCGCTCTTGAGCTTGAGAGCGAGGTCCAACAAATATTGAAGTTCTGATGAAGAGTAATCTGAGATGGACAAAAAATCTTTTTTCATACGCTTCCTCGGTAGATTTTGGATAAGACAATCCGAGTATATCATAAGCGTAGGGCAGAGTTGGAATTAATAAACCGCGCGGAAAGCAAATCCATAGTTCAGGTCGATTTTTGATTGATGATGAGCGGAAAAATTGACATAAATTGATAAAATCTCTATAATGATTTTATCTCTGTTTAATGGTGTCGTTATTGTACCGGTCAAGATGATGAAGGCGGTAGTTTATGGCGAGAACCGGTGTAATAAATGAACCAGACCTTTCCGCATTTAACCTCAAGTTAATCCGGTTGGAGTTTGCGCGTTTAGATATCCTGATCGAGCGGCAGGTGCAGCATTGGCGTTCTGCGGGGCAGGATGATGAAGACGTTTACCGGGGGTTATATATCTCAGACGCGGAAATTGACGCTTTACTTGAGAGACCGCTCGCTACTGGATGGGGACAGGGTGATAGTGAGACGAGCGAATCAGCGGATGAATTTAATCGCGCGCTAGAGAAAATCAGCAGGGCAATCAAAGAGGTTGAGCATGAGGCTTTAAGCCAGGGGGTACAGCTGCGCCTGAGGCACATGGAAGCCGTTTTTAGGCTGGATGCGTTTGAGCGCGATGTTTTTATGATTGCGATGGCGCCGTTGCTTGACCTGAGGTATGAGCGGTTGTTTGGGTATCTTCAAGATGACGTGACCCGCAAAAGACCCACAGTTAACCTAGTTCTGAACCTGTTATGCCCTCCCGGTACGGAACGGTACGCTAAGCTTAAGTATTTTCAAGATTACGCTCGGCTATTCAAAAACCAGCTCATACACAAAGCCAGGGAGAGTTATGAGAAGGAAGGCTTGCTGAACCGACCGCTGGGAGTAGAAGAGCCTGTTTATGCATGGCTGCTTGATCAATACCAGCCTTCACCATCGATCGCGTCTTTTTTGCGGCGCGTAGAAACAGGGCAAGGGATTGAGGCATGGGCCATCCCGGATGAATTGTGGGAGGCGCTGGGGGCAATTGGAAAGGATCGCCCGGCGGTGGTGTTCACGGGGGTTGATGAGTCGCGAAAGCACTCTGCGTTGAGCGCAATTGCCACCGAGCTCAAAAAGCCAGTTTTTTGCCTTGACTTTAATAAGCGCGGAGAGGATGAGGGAGTAACCAGAGCGAACCTGCTGGAATTAATGCGGGACTGCCGGCTTAATGATGCGATCCCGGCGGTATTGGGTTGGGATACTTGTCTGGAAGATGACAGGATGGCTCAACTGATATTGGAAAAAATTCTGGCCTATCCTGAAACGGTTATTCTTTCAGGGGTTAAGAGCTGGGTGCCCAGTGGAATTCATCGAGAGCGCAACATTGCCTGGTTTGACTTTCCAATACCGGATTACCGGAAACGGTTGGGATTCTGGACGTTTTTTGTCAATAACACACAAATAAGCGATCAGAAGGAATTTCAAAGCCTGGCAGGGCAATTTCTGCTGACATCCGGTCAAATTCGAGATGCGGTGGCCAGTGCCAGGGATGACGCGGCGCAGCGAGGGGAACACCTGAGTCTGGAAGCATTATTTGCAGCCGCACGCGAACATTCCAATCCGCGGCTAGCCGGGCTGGCACGGAAGATCCGCACGGAATTTGGCTGGGAAGACCTGGTGCTGCCTGAAGATTCTCTGGAACTGCTGAAAGAGATATTGAACACTGTCAAATCGAGGCCGTTGGTTCTGGATGAATGGGGCGTGGGGCAGAAGCTGGCGCCTAACCGGGGTGTGACTGTTCTGTTTGCGGGGCCACCGGGAACTGGCAAGACAATGTCGGCGGGAATTTTGTCTCGAGAACTGGGATTGGACCTGTATAAGATTGACCTTTCGACGGTTGTGAGCAAATACATTGGGGAGACAGAGAAAAACCTGGAACGGATTTTTGTTGAGGCTGAGACCAGTAATTCGATCCTTTTTTTTGATGAAGCGGATGCATTGTTTGGTAAACGCTCGGAAGTGAAAGATGCGCACGACCGCTATGCAAACATTGAAATTAGTTTCCTGCTTCAGCGCATGGAGGCGTATAACGGTGTAACCATCCTGGCGACCAATATGCGGGCGAATCTGGATGAGGCTTTTACACGGCGGCTGCAATTTGCGGTTGATTTCCCGTTCCCGGATGAACCTTACCGGTTGCAAATCTGGAAAACCATTTTTCCACCGGGAATTCCAAGGGGTGAGGATATCAATTTCGAACTGCTGGCCAGGCGATTCAGGCTGGCAGGAGGGAATATCCGCAATATCATTGTCAATGCAGCATACCTAGCAGCAGCGGATGGTGGGGTTGTGCATATGTCGCACATTCTGCACGGTACGCGGCGAGAACTTCAAAAAATGGGCAGACTGACCACTGAGACAGATTTTTTGTAGAACTGCGTAGTTTAGAAAGGGTGTGAATGAGCGCGAATCACACGGCAGATGAGCTGCGGAAAAAAGCCCGCAAACCAGAGGAAAACGAGCGAGGACTGACTGAGCGGAACGTGCCGGCAGAGCCGTTGATTCTGGCGCTGCATCACCAGATTGGCAACCGCGCTGTTCAGCGGCTGGTAAAAGGGAGCGGGAATGCGGGTGAACTGGACGATGAAACCAGCAAGGCAATTCATGGCGAGCGCGGGCATGGCTTGAGCCTGGATACGGGCATTCAAAAAGAAATGAGCACTGCAATGGGTCATGATTTCAGCCGGGTGCAGGTGCACACTTCACCGCAGGCAGACCGGTTGAACCAGGGGCTCAATTCGGCGGCGTTTACAACGGGGAGTGACATTTTCTTTAAGCAGGGGCAATATGAACCCGGATCAACAGCGGGGAAGGAATTAATCGCGCACGAATTAACGCACGTTGTTCAACAGACTGGCACCGCCGTTGAACCCGGGGGGACGTTGAGTGTGGGCGAACCGGATGATGCCTATGAGAAGCAGGCTGACCAGGTGGCGCGCGCAGCGCTACGTCAAGAAAATACTGCGCATAGCCAATTTATGGAAAATAAAGATGAAGAGGCGCAGACAAAAATAACAGCAGATTCGATTTGGAGACAGGAATTAAGTGAAGAAGAAGACGAAAAAGTTCAGGCAAAACATCGTGGAAATGCAAATCCGTCTGTCGCAAGCGAGGATGAGCAAGAGCCAGTCGGAGGAGCGCGCGAGGGCAAATCCCATCAACAAAATATTGAAGAAGATGACAAATGATCGCTGACCTGGATGAGTCGATTCGACAACTATTAGTCAACGAAATCCCTATTAAGAACGGGGAGATCGGGATCAGTTTTGATTTACCCAAGCGAGAATGGAGCTCCAGATTATCGCGCCCGACGATTAACCTATTCATGTACGACCTGCGCGAAAACGTAGCGTTGCGCCAGCACCAGTGGGAACGGATGCCAGATGCCGTTCCGGGTGAGAACCAGGCGCGGCTTAAGCGCACGCCTTTCAGGGTGGACTGTTATTACATGTTGACCTGCTGGGCGGCAGAGGCTGAAGATGAGCACCGGCTGTTAAGCCGGAGCATGATGGTTTTATTCCGCTTTCCGGTTATCCCGCAGGACAAACTGGTGGGATTACTCAAAGCGCAACCATTTGATATCCAGGCGAGGTTAGCCAGCCACGATAAACTGACCAATCCGGCTGAGGTGTGGAGCTCATTGGATAACGAAATGCGGCCTAGTATTCCATTTATTGTGACGGTTTCAATCGATCCGTGGGTGGAAGTGAGCGGACCGGTGGTGCGGACCTTGACGATGCGTACCGGGCAGACGCTTACTTTGCCGAGGGAAGAATCACTGGTGCCGGATATAAATGCGCATGAATTTGTTTTTTTTGGGGGAACTGTCCGACAGAAGCGGAACAAGGCACCGGTGGCAGGGAGCCAGGTAGCCATCAAGGGAACGGGGCTTTTCACAACAACGGATACGGAGGGTAGATACACCCTTGGCAGTGTGCCACCGGGTGAATATGTGCTGGTGGCATGGCTGGAGGATGGAAAGCCGGTTGAAAAGAAAATTACATTACCCCCGGGCAGCGAAACGCTAGACCTGGAAGTTTAGCAAGGAGGAATTATGCGGAATGATTGAACACAGCGCAATTTCGACAACTCTACCGTTGAAAGAGGCATTAAGCAAATCCAGATCAACTTTTGATAAGGAGTGAGACTTATGGCAACATCCTATGCTTCACCTGGAGTGTACGTAGAGGAAGTGGACCGTGGCACCAAGCCGATTCAAGCGGTTGGAACCTCCACGGCGGCATTTGTTGGCATCACGGCCGAAGCCAGCATTAAAGCCATTGATGCCCGTACTGGAGCCAAAAGCGCGGTTGAATCTCGATTGAACAAGCCAACTCTGGTGACAAGCTGGACGCAATACACTGATATTTTTGGTGATTTTGTGGCGGGCGCCTACCTGCCCGATGCTGTTTATGGATACTTCATGAACGGCGGAGGACCGTGCTACGTCACCAGCTTGAGGGCTGTAAAGGAAGGGGACAGCGGAATCAAAGCGGCAGAAGTGGCAGTGTCAGCCAAGACCAAGGGCACGAGTTTTAAAATAGTTGCCAAGATCCCTGGTCCTCTGGCAAACGGCGTGGTGGTGGTTGTTTCCGGCAGCGGCGAGGAAGGTTTCACGCTGACGGTTGGCAAGCAAACCCGCGCTAACCTGGTGATGAAAAAGGGTGATGGGTATGTTGGGGATGCGGTGTTTGACGCTGTGTCCATTGTGGATGTGGGCAGTGGAGCGCCTGCGGATGGCTCCTATACGCTGGCGGGTGGTGGTTTCAGCCCATTGACTGCCAAGGATTTCATGGGAGATGCCGGCGAGCGAACAGGCCTGGGTGGACTTGAAGCACTGGATGATGTACGCCTGTTGTTGTGCCCGGATGTGATGGCGGGTTATGACGGCTCAGAAGAGGCCAAGATGCGTGTGAAGATGGCGCAGACGGCGATGATTGCGCATTGCGAGCGGATGCGCTACCGTTTTGCCATCCTTGATACACCACCGGGATTGAATGCGCAGCAGGCCAAGGAATGGCGCGAGTTTGTCAATTATGACAGCTCTTACGCGGCGCTGTATTACCCGTGGATCGAGGTGGCTGACCTGAGCGGTACTGGCAGCACCCGAAAGTTGATTCCACCGAGCGGGCATGTGGTTGGAATCATTAACCGGGTGGATGCAGAACGAGGGGTGCATAAGGCTCCGGCCAATGAAGTTGTGTTGGGTGCCGTGAACCTGGCCATCAGCCTGAGCAAGGGTGAACAGGATACGCTGAATCCAATCGGGGTGAACTGCATTCGCTCCTTCCCGGCGCGGGGTATCCGCGTGTGGGGGGCTCGCACATTGAGCAGCGACGGTTCCTGGAGGTATATCAATGTGCGCCGGTTGTTTATTCTGGTGGAAGCTTCGATGGATGCCGGTTTGAGCTGGGTGGTGTTTGAACCGAACGATTCAACTTTGTGGGCCAAAGTACTGCGAGATGTCTCTTCGTTCCTGAGGGTCATCTGGCGGAGCGGAGCGCTGTTTGGGAACACGCCAGAAAGCGCATTTTACGTCAAATGCGATGAAGAACTGAACCCGAAAGAAATTCGCGACCTGGGGCAGCTCATCATTGAAGTTGGGCTGGCTCCTGTTAAGCCTGCCGAGTTTGTCATCTTCCGCATCAGCCAGTGGGCTGGGGCCAACGCAGAAGCATAACGGAATGTAAACGGAGAATAAAAGGAGATAAAAATGGCGACAAGAGAAGATCCGTTGGTTGGATTTCACTTTGCCGTTGATTTGCAGGGCACAATCAAGGGGTACTTTACCGAATGCTCTGGTTTAGGCTCGGAACATGAGGTGATAGAGCATAAGGTTATCACAGAAAAAGGCCAGGAAGTTGTGCTGAAGATGCCCGGACGGTTGAAGTGGGAGAACATCACCCTGAAGCGCGGAATCACGAGCAATATGGACTGGCGACTGGGAAGGTGTATCTGAGTTGGCGAATGCTCAAGGGCGATCCGTCTCAGGTTGCGTTCAACGTGTATCGCGCGGCGGGCGATAGAGCCGAAAAGCTCAACACCGAGCCGATTTCCGCGACGACGGATTTTATCGATGCGAAAATCCCGACCGAGATATCCGGGTCAGATATCGTATATCAACTCCGCCCAGTAGTGGAAGGCAAAGAGATCTCACCGGTGGCGGATGTGGTATTGAAAGGGGGAACAGGGACAAGGAATTTCCGCTCGATCAAACTGCAGGGGAATTATCGGCCGCAGCGAATGGGTGTGGGGGATCTGGATGGGGATGGGGCATATGACTTTGTGATCAAACAACCACTGGAAGGGATCGATCCTGCGGGGAGGCCTAATACAAGTGGATTGACCTACAAACTGGAGGCCTATCGCAGCGACGGAAAATTTTTGTGGCAGGTCGATCTGGGGCCGGGGATTGAACCAGGGATCTGGTATTCGCCGTTTGTGGTGTTCGACTTCGACGGCGACGGCAAGGCGGAGGTGGCCGTCAAGACGGGTCCGAAGGACGCACGCGAGACAGACGGGCGAGTGAGGAGCGGGCTCGAGTGGGTGTCGATTTTGGACGGGATGACGGGCAAGGAGATCACGCGAGCAGAATGGCCCGCGCGCGATCCGCGACTGGGCGATTACAATCGGATCAACCGTAACCAGATGGGCGTGGCATTTCTCGACGGCAAGACGCCGTGTCTTCTTGTGGCTCGGGGAACATACAAATTGATGGTACTCGATGCGTATCAGTACCACGACAATATCCTCAAACGATTGTGGCGATGGGAGGGAGATGAGGAAGAACCGATTATCCGCAGCCAGGGGGCGCACGGAATGCATTCGGCGGATGTGGATGACGACGGGCGTGATGAGGTCGTTCTTGG
>CAYVOX010000102.1:0-12391 GCA_964453035.1 uncultured Anaerolineaceae bacterium | reverse complement strand
ATCTCCAGCCTGGAATCGGCGGCCATCAAGCTGCGGCAGTTCATTGACCGGGTGCGCACGGCGTCGTACGGGTATGCGGGGTTCTTCGCGGCGGTGAAAGTGAACGAGGATGAACTGGCGGCTGTGTACCAGTACGACCTGGCTTTGCTGGACTCGGCTGATGAAGTGAGCCGCGCCATTGACAATGTGGAGGCTTCGATTGGAACGGATGGGCTCAAGGCAGCGATTCGCCATTTGACCACCATCTCACAACAGTGCGTTGAGGCGTTCAACAAGCGCTCAGAAGTGATGATTGGCGGAGCGGGTGGGTCAACACCCCCGGCGCAACAGTAATCATATCAACCAGAGATTAGAAAGGGAGATGACGAATGGCAAGGATATTTGATGTTGTTGAATATCCCAGTGAGATGCTGGATGAAATTGTGCACCGCTTTCCGGAAGTTGGCGTGGCTGACCTGCGAATGGGTTCGCAGGTGATTGTGCGCGAACCTCAGGCGGCTGTGTTCTTCAGGGATGGGCACGCGCTGGATGTATTTGGTCCCGGCAGGCACACCATCACCACGGCCAACGTGCCGGTGTTGACCTCGCTACTTGGAACGGCGTTCGGCGACCGCACGCCCTTCACGGCTGAGGTGTATTTTGTCTCTATGCGCGAATTTGCGGACCGAAAATGGGGCACACCGCAACCCATCATTGTGCGAAACCCTGGGATGGGGCTGGGCGTAGCGCTGCTGCAATCCTTTGGCACGTACAGCTTCAGCGTCAAGGATCCCCAGCAATTTGTGACGCAAATCTGCGGGGCGCAGGGGATTTTCCGCACGGCGGACATTGAAAATCGGCTCAGGATGATGCTGCTTTCCAAGCTGCAGGACCTGCTGGGCGAAACCGCCGCGCAGCACAGCGTTGTGGAATTGATTGGTTTGACCGAGGAACTGGGCGCTGGGGTGCGAGCCAAAGCGCAGGATGATTTTGCGGCGATTGGTTTGACGTTGAAATCCTTCTACGTTGGCAGCCTTAAGCCTTCAGAGAAATCGGCGGAGGAATTGCGGCAGATGGGCATGCTGGATATGCAGACCTACACACAGCTGCAGGCCGCCGATGCGCTGCGCGATGCCGCGCAGAACCAGAGCGGCGGGGCAGGTTTGACCGCCGGGATTGGCGCTGGTATGGGGCTCGGCAACATTATCGGGCAATCGCTTCAAGGCATGACCGGCCAGCAGCAACAGCAACCGGCTCAACCTGCCGGTGGCGCTGCTGCGCCTCAGGCTGGCGCGATGCCGGCGGTAATGACGCCCTCCGAAGCCGCAGCTGTGTTGCGCGTCTCGGAGGAAGATGTGCTGGAAGCCATCAAAGCGGGCGAGTTGAAAGCGAAGAAAATCGGGTCTGCCTACCGGATTAGCAAGGAATCGCTGGAAGCCTACCTGAAAGGTTAATGAGGGATTGGGTTCACCCATCAAGCCTGGTTGAAGAAACCAGGCTTTTTGTTTTCATTTGGCTTGCGAGGGGGGATTATCGCCTGTATAATCACTTTTGGGCATTTTCACCTGAGCCAGGGGCGGCGTATGCTTGTGTGGAAAGCACCCAGCAAAAGCAGTAGAAATCCACTGTAATAGGGAGTGTCGATGAGACTCCACGAGTACCAATCCAAACAGATTTTCACCAGGTATGGCATCCCGGTTCCGCGTGGAAGGGTGGCGGTGAATGCGGGCGAGGTCAAGCAGATTGCTGAGGAATTGGGCGGCAGAGTGGTTGTGAAAGCGCAGGTTCTGGTGGGGGGGAGAGGTAAAGCAGGAGGAATCCGGCTGGCGAGGACCGCAAAGGAAGCTGAGGAGCTTTCGACATTAATCCTGGGTATGGAAATCAAGGGGTTGCCGGTGCGCAAATTGCTGGTGGACGAAGCCGTGAGCATTTCTCAGGAGATATACCTGGGTATTGCCAACGACCGCACCTTACGCCGTCCGGTGATGATTGCTTCGGCGGAGGGGGGAATGGACATTGAGGAAGTGGCAAGGCACAACCCCGAGCTCATCATCAAGGTGCCGATTGACCCGCTGCTCGGGTTGCGGGAGTACCAGGCGCGCGACCTGGCGATGAATATTGACCTGCCCAAGAACAGTTGGCGCCCCTTTATTGAAATTGCACGCGGATTGTGGAAAGTTTATGTGGATGTTGACGCCACGCTGGCGGAAATCAACCCGATGGTGATTACCACCGAGGGGAAGCTGGTGTGCCTGGATGGAAAGATGATTGTGGATGACAATGCGCTTTTCCGGCACCCGGAGCTCTCTGAGATTCGCGACCCGGATGTGGAGACCTCACCGGAGAAGGAAGCGCGGAAGTATGGACTGTCTTACATTAAGCTGGACGGTCAGATTGGCTGCCTGGTCAATGGAGCAGGGCTGGCAATGGCGACGATGGATATCATCAAGCTGTTTGGCGGTGAACCGGCGAACTTTTTGGATATCGGCGGGGGAGCCAGCGCAGAAAAGGTAGCGGCGGCGCTGCGCATCATCCTTTCCGATGAAAACATCCGCGCGGTTCTCATTAACATCTTTGGCGGGATCACGCGCTGCGATGAGGTGGCGCGGGGGGTGCTGACAGCGATGTATGAGGTGCGGCCGAAAGTCCCGATTGTGGTGAGGCTGGTGGGGACGAACGCGGAGCAGGGGTTGCAGCTACTCGCGGCGGCTAACTTCAATACATCAGAGACTCTGGCTGGCGCTGCGCAGAAGGCGATTGCAGCGGCGAAAGGAGCATGACATGAGCATCCTGGTCAATAAAAACAGCCGAATCCTGGTGCAGGGCATTACCGGTCATGAAGGCCTATTCCACGCACAGTTGATGCACCGCTATGGGAGCAATGTGGTGGCAGGGGTGACGCCGGGGCGCGGGGGGGAGTGGGTTATGGATGGCAAGGTGCCGGTTTTTGACACGGTGAAAACGGCGGTGGAGGCGACCGGCGCGGATGTGAGCGTTTTGTTTATTCCAGCCCGGGCGGCGGCAGAAGCGATGTACGAGGCGGTGGATGGTGGAATCAAGCTCATTGTCTGCATCACGGAAGGAATTCCTGTGCAGGATATGATGCGCGTCAGGCAGTACCTGGATCAAAAAGGCGGGCGATTGATTGGACCGAACTGCCCGGGGGTCATTACCCCGGGGGAGTGTAAAGCCGGCATCATCCCGGGAAATATTGCTATTCCGGGGAATATCGGGGTGGTATCGCGCTCAGGGACGCTGACGTATGAGGTGCTGTACGCGCTCAAGCAGGTGGGGCTAGGCGCAAGCACGTGCGTTGGAATTGGCGGCGACCCCATCAGCGGGACGGATTTTCTGGATGCGCTGGAATTATTTGAGGCTGACCCTCACACCGAGCAAGTGGTGTTGATAGGTGAAATTGGCGGGACAGATGAAGAGCGGGCGGCAGAATTAATCTCGACGGGCATGACCAAGCCTGTGGTGGCGTTCATCGCCGGGCAAACTGCTCCCCCCGGCAGGCGCATGGGGCATGCAGGAGCCATTATCGAAGGCACCTCCGGGCTGGCAAGCGAGAAAATTTCCGCATTGCAGGCGGTGGGAGTGCGCATCGCCGGGCATCCGGAAGAAATACCCGGGTTGCTGGCGCATTAATCAAAGATAAAAAGGAGGTGTGAGCCTGGATCTTGCCCACACCTCTTTGATTCCATTTTCCGAGCTAAACTGCGCAGGAGAGGAACTGCCTCCATGCGTGGCTTAGACCGGTCAGCAATACGCAAGACTACTTGTGCGAATCGACGTAGCGGACGACGTCTCCGACGGTGCGAATGGCTCGGGCGTCTTCATCTGAAATGGTGAGTTTAAACTTCTCGCTGAAGCCGTCAATCAGGAAGAACTGGTCCATAGAGTCGGCTTTAAGGTCTTCGATGAAGCGCGTTTCCAAGGTTACATCGGCGGTATCGAGTTTCATCACATCAGCGATAACGTTCTTGACTTCCTCAATCGTGTCACTCATAATATCTCCTACTTAAGGTGAAATTCTTTCTCTAAAATTGTAATTCGCCTGTGTAATCTGTCAAGATTAAACGCCAGGTTGATTTGATGGGGTTTGGCAGTGGTTTCGGTTAGACGTAAATGATAATTTTGGTATACTGGTATGAACCCTTGACGGCGTAAAAGGTTACTAGATGAACGATCCCGGCCAACTTTCTTCTCGCAAACAGGACCATATTAAAATAAACCTGGAAAAAGACGTGCGCTCGGAGCAGACGACCGGGCTGGAGCGCTACCGGTTTATTCACCAGGCGCTGCCGGAGCTTGACCTGGATGACGTGGATACCAGCCAGGTTTTGTTTGGCAGAATGGTTCGTGCTCCTATTTTGATTTCCTCGATGACGGGCGGGACGAAAGAGGCAGCAGCCATCAACCGCAGCCTGGCTGAGGCTGCTCAGAGGACGGGAGTGGCGATGGGGTTGGGGTCGCAACGGGCGGCGATTGAGCACCGTGAACTTGAGTGGACATTCAAGGTGAGGCAGTATGCCCCAGATATTCTTCTGTTTGCCAACCTGGGAGCTGTGCAACTCAATTATGCTTATGGATTGGCGGAGTGCCAGCGCGCGGTGGACATGATCGAAGCGGATGGGCTGATTTTGCACCTCAACCCGCTGCAGGAAGTGCTACAGCCGGAAGGCGATACGCGCTTTGCAGGGCTGTTAACCAAGATTGAGGCGGTGTGCCGGGCTTTACCGGTTCCGGTGGTGGTTAAAGAGGTAGGCTGGGGGATTTCTGAACTGGCAGCGCGGAGATTAGCTTCGGCGGGGGTGGCAGCCATAGATGTGGCTGGCGCGGGGGGGACGTCGTGGTCGCAGGTGGAGATGTTCAGAATTTCCTTGCCGCGGGCGGCAAGGACGGCAGGTGCATTCAAGGGGTGGGGTATCCCCACGGCAGAAGCGATTATTAATGTTCGCAATGCTGCGCCCGGGATGAAAGTTTTGGCCTCAGGGGGGCTGAAGGATGGGGTGGATATCGCCAGGTGCCTGGCTCTGGGGGCCTGCCTGGGCGGGATGGCGGGGGTCTTCCTGAAAACGGCGGTGGAATCGGTGGAGGAAACCGTAGAAACAATTATGGAGTTCCAACGCGAAATACAAATTAGCATGTTTGCAGCCGGAGCAGGGAGACTAACCGAGATGAATCCATCAATGCTGGTGAAAGAAATTTAGCAGATTATATGAACCTTAATTACTATGTGACGCTGAAGGCGGAATTTGAACTGGCGCTTGAAACCTTTGTGGAAGGCGCAGTTCCCGAGGATTACCGCGGCATGCTGCCGATGTTGCGCTACCACCTGGGTTGGGAGGGGGAGGGCGCGGGGCTAGAAGCGCAGGGAAAGCGCATCCGCCCGATGCTTGTGCTGCTATGCTGCCTGGCGGGCGGGGGGAGTGAAAAGGCTGCGCTGCCGGCTGCGCTGGCGGTTGAATTGGTGCACAACTTCTCGCTGGTGCATGATGATATCCAGGATAACAGTCCGTTGCGGCGCGGGCGACCCACCCTGTGGGTCAAATGGGGCGCGGCGCAGGCCATCAATGCGGGGGATCTATTGTTTAACCTGGCTTATTCAGCCGTTGTTCAGGCGGGCAAACCGCAGGCGGCGGAGGTTACGCTACAGGCGGTTCAAATCCTGGCTGAAACCTGTACGCGGCTTACCGGCGGGCAGTACCTGGATCTTTCCTACGAGAAGGAACCTGAACTGACGCTGGCGGCTTACTGGCCGATGATTGCAGGGAAAACCGCGGCGCTGCTGAGCTGCTGCGCCGAACTGGGTGCGCTTTATGCCGGTAAAGGCGCTGAAGACCGGGGGCATTTCAGGGTGTTCGGGCAGAAACTTGGGCTGGCGTTCCAGGCTTGGGATGACTGGCTGGGAATCTGGGGTGACAGCGCGCTGACGGGGAAATCAGCGGCGAGTGATTTGATGACCGGAAAGAAGACATTACCCGTTTTGTTTGGGATAGCGCAGAAGGGTGAGTTTGCCGGGTTGTGGAAACCAGAAGGAATCACTGCCGGGGATGTGCTGGCGCTTTCCGAGGCGTTAATCCGGGATGGCGCGCAGGCTTATGTGGAATCAAAGGCAGCGCAGTTGACGAAAGAGGCGCTGGAGGCGCTGGACCGCACAACCTGTGACGAAGAACGGTGTTTGAGTCTCAAACAATTTGTGAGTTCTCTTTTGTATCGAAAGCACTAAGGAGGCGAGGATGAGCGAACAAAGCCTGGTGAGGGAGAAAAGACACGACCGAAGCCTGTTGCGGTCGAGTCTCATCACGTTTGCGGGGTTGGCGATTTTCTTGCTGGCCAGCCTGGCGGTGGACCAGTGGATTAAGCCGGTGTTTTCAAACACAGGGTTGATTGCCGTGGGGGTGCTTTTATCCCTGGTGCCGGCGGGATTGTGGTTGGGTTTTTTCTACCAACAGGATCGGCGCGAACCTGAGCCCAAGGGAATGGTAATTCAGGTATTCATCCTGGGGGGATTGCTGGCGGCGGCGGTGGGCATTCCGCTGGTTGAGGATACTTTCAGTGTGTCTGACTGGATATACGAGAGCCTGTGGGTGAACCTGGCGGGAGCCATTCTGGTGGTAGGGTTCACGCAGGAATTTTTGAAATATGCGGCTGTGCGCTTTTCGGTGTATTCCTCTACGGAGTTTGATGAGCAAACCGATGGCATCATCTACGCGACGGCGGCAGGGCTGGGATACGCGGCAGTTTTGAACATTGCTTTTGTGGTCAACTCCGGGGGGGTTGACCTGGGCATGGGCGCAATCCGCATTGTGTTAACAGCACTGGCGCAAGCCAGTTTTGCGGGAGTCACGGGGTACTTCCTGGGGCGGGAGAAGCTTGATGAGCGACCGGTCTGGTGGATGCCGCTGGGGGTGGCGCTGGCGGCTGTCCTCAATGGCGTGTTTTTCACCCTGTGGGGAAACCTGACGCGCGCAAGCATCACAAATTCTGGGGCTTACGTCAACCCGTGGTTAGGACTGGCGCTGGCAGTAGGGCTGGCGCTGACGGTAATGGCTTTGCTTTCGCGGCTTATCCGCCGCGACCAGCTGCGCGCGCAGCGAAAGGAGGCCTGAGATGGCTGAGACCACCTTTTTCTCAATGAAAAATAAAAAATGGCTTTCGGTTTTGCTGGTGGTTGGGATGACGCTGGCTGCGCTGTTCATCGGGCGGCTGCTGAAGGATTCCATTGAAAATCAGGTCAACCCGATTGAACGTGGTGGGGTCAAAGCCTTCATTGCCAAGGGGTGGACAATTCAAAACGGCATTGACGGCGAGAGCATGCTGTTCACCACGTCTGACCCGTTTGACATGAGCCACAGTTACACGGTCTCACAGCAGCCGGTGGTGCCGGGCGGATTGATCACCGATTCAGTGGTGACGCGCAATTTTGAGCGTGGGCAGCAGTTGCAGAATTACCAGGTGCTGGAACAGGCCAGCGTAAAGGTTGGTGCGCTGGAGGGATACCGGGTGAAATTTGTTTACACCGGGCTACCGAAATACAGCAAGATTCCGGTGGTGATGATGGGCGTGGATTATTACCTGCCTGGTCAGGAGCGCATCCTGGTGGCGACGATGGAAGACCAGGCGCACCTGTTTGAGCAGGTTTACCCGGCCTTTATTAAGTTCCTGAACAGCCTTGTCATTTCCGTGGGAGGTTAACGATGAAAAATCGCCGATACCAATTCTTCAGCGTTATCCTCGTTCTGGCTTTGAGCATCATGGCGTGCGGGATTGAGGAGCCAACGGTTGAACCACCGACCACTGTTCCGCCGACGGCTGCTATCGTTGTTACCAGCGCCCCGACGCAGGTTCGAGCCACAACCTCAGCCAACACACCTGCAGCGCCGGTGATTACGCCGCAACCGCAACAGACGCCAGAGAGCCTCTCCAGCTCTCAAAAGCAATTCCTGGCGCATGCTACGGTGCGGATTGCCTTGATGCAGAAGAAAAATGGCAAGCTGCAGACGTATTCATGGGGCTCAGGCACCATCATTAGCCAGGATGGGTTAATCCTGACCAACTGTCACGTGGCTGACCCGGCGACCTACAGCGAAGGCGAGGAAGCCTCGCCGGACGCGCTGGTGGTTGAAATGATTGACACCGAAGATAAACCGCCTGTGCCGATGTACTTTGCTGACCTGATGGCCTCTGACGGAACGCTTGACCTGGCAATTATCAAAATTGCTCGCAAGCTGGATGGATCGCAGGTGAACCCGGCCAGCCTGAACCTGCCAGTTGTGCCCATTGGCGATTCGGATACAGTACGCTTTGGCGACCCGGTTTACGTTTTTGGCTTTCCGAGCATTGGCGGGCAGACCATCACCTTCTCATCCGGCAGCGTATCGGGATTTGATACCATGGACCCCATCGGCAACCGCGCCTGGATTAAAACCGATGCGGTCATCGCGGGGGGTAACTCTGGCGGGTTGGCTACCAACACACGGGCTGAACTGGTGGGCGTTCCCAGCCGGCTGGGAACCTCCTCAGCGACGAAATTTACGGACTGCCGCCGGCTGCAGGATACCAACGGAGACGGCAAAATTGATGACAAGGACTCGTGTATCCCGCTGGGCGGATTTATCAATGCTATTCGACCGGTGAACTGGGCGCTGCCGATGATCAAATCGGTACAGCAGGGGCAGGTCTATAAGAGCCCGTACGATTCGGGGCAGGTCACGGTGACGAAGACGCCGCAAAAGGCCAGCACCACGGGAAAGTTCACCTTGAACAGCTGGGCGCTAGAGGTTGACGCGAAGAATTGCCCAACCAAATCCACAACCACATATCCCACTGGCGTGAAAAAAATCGGCGCGGTGTTTAACTGGTCGAATATGACCAGTGGAGACACCTGGTCTTACCGGTGGACGCGCGACGGGAAGGATGTGACCTCCAAAACGACAACCTGGACCTGGGATTCCTCGGGCTCGTGTTTTTACTTCACATTGACCGGTGATCCTTTGACTGACGGCAACTACCAGTTGGATATCTACACCGGGACGCAATCTACCCTTTCTGGAACGGCTTCCACGAAGGTGGGTGGCGCAGCGCCAACAGCAAGCACGGTGCAAGTAAAGGGAAAGGTGCTGGATGCGAACACGGGTAAGGCGGTGAACGGGGCGCTGGTGTTAGTGCTCAACCCCGGGGTTGACCCGGATGCGTGGCTGGATTACGGTGAGGATGCCGATATCTTCACCAGCGCGCAAACCAACGCGAACGGTGATTTTGTTCTGCCGGAGCGTCTGCAGCGGAATGAGGAATATGCCATCCTGGTCGGCAGCAAGGCGCTGGGTTACCGTACAGCGGTTGGCTCCCTGATGTATAGGAGCACAGACCCGGATACGGTGAGCATCACGGTGCAGCTTTCAAAATAGGCGCAGCCGCCAGGTTAAAACATCGGTACTCAATAAATACAAAAAAATTAATAAAAGGTTGGTTGATGGAATATCAACCAGCCTTTTATTTACCCGAGGGAAGCAAGAACTTCGGGACGAGCAAGGACACTCGTGGATTGGCTAAGGTCTTGCGCAATTTCTGTCAGGTGGCGGGAACTTTGCGGCTCGATTAAATCGGGCAGCAGTTCTGAAACCGGCATGGCAATATGCGCCTGCCGCCAGAGGTCTGTGTCCAGAACCTGTAAATCGTAAACTATCACGTCGAGATCCACAGTGCGCGGGGCGTTTTTATCCGCGGAGCGAACCCTCCCGAGGCGGTTTTCCATACGGCGCAGGCAGTCGGACTTGAGTTGTGCGGGGGAGGCGGAGGTGTCAATCAAGATTGCCACGTTGATGAAGTTTGGACCGCTTGAGCCGACGGCAGGCGTTTCCCAGGCGGTTGAGACGCCTGCAACGTTGAACAGGGCGCGCAGGAGGCGAACGGCCTTGCGAGTGTTTTGGACGGGGTTGATGTTTGAGCCGAGTAGAACAACGGCGTGAGGCATGATCTACCCGGCCTGTTCTCGTTCGATTTCCACGCCGACCGAAGCTGCAAAACGCACCGCGCCAGGTTTTTCAACCCGCATGCGCACTTTGCGGACGGCGGGATTTTCAAGGCAGAGTTTGGCCAGGTCGGTTGCCAGGGCTTCCACGGTGTACCTACGGGCGGTTTCGGTATAGGCGATGATTTTCTTGGCGATGGTGCGGTAGTTGATGCAATCTTCGATGTTATCGGTCTGGCCGGCGCGGGAGATATCGCCGAAGAGGACAACGTTAATCAGAATATCCTGCGGCTGGGAGCGTTCGTTATCGCTGATGCCGATGACGCCGCGGACGAGCAAATCTTTGATGAAAGTCTGATCCATGAGTTCTCCTAGATGAGGTGTCTGCCGCCGTCGAGGTGGATAATCTCGCCGGTGATGTAGGTGGGACCTTCCAAAAGGAAGAGAAGCGTGCGGGTGACTTCGTCCAGATCAGCCCAACGCTGGGCGGGGACTTCGTTGAGGATGGCAGGTGATGCTTGCCCATCGCTGGGGGGGAGGATGGCGCCAAGGGCCAGGCCGTTGACGGTGATACGCGGGGCAAAAGCAACCGCCAGCGAGCGGGTGAGGGCAACCAGGGCGGCTTTGCTGATGGTGTAGGGGAAGTGGTCGGCAGCGGGACGAAGCGCGCGCCAATCCAGAATATTGACGATGCGACCTTCGGTATCCGAAGGGAGGTGGGCTGCAAAAGCCTGGCTGAGGAGGAACGGCGCGGTAAGATTGATTTCCATGTGACGCTGCCAATCAGCCCGGGAGGTCTGCTGGACGGTGAGGGGCTCAAAGATGGCGGCGTTGTTGATGAGGATGTCGAAGGGACAAATGCTCCATGCCTTTAAAAACAGTTCGGAAACCTGAGAAGGATCGGAAAAATCGGTCTGCAAAACCCAGGCCTGCACACCCAGAGCGCGGATTTGATCTGCGGTCTCTTCAGCAGCGCCTGGTGATTGGCTGTGGTGCAGCAGGATGTTTGCGCCAGATTGGGCGGCAGCCAGGGCAAAGGCTTTTCCGAGCCGGCGAGCTGCGCCGGTGATGAGGATGGTTTTACCGTTGAGGGGCATCATCAACTTCCTTTTGTAATGCGATGCGCCTGCCAAGCTGCCAGAGGGCCAGTCCCAGCAGCAGCCAGGCCATCACCTGGGCAGAGCGAAGATTGGCAGTCAGCATGACGCTATCGCCGCGGTAGGCTTCCAGGAAAAGGCGCGAGGCTGAAGCAAGCGCCAGGAAGCGGTAGAAAGTCAGGCCGGGGACATCCCGGGAAGAGCGGGCGCGCAGGATGAGGAGCAAGATGAGCAGGGCGGATATCAGATCGTAGATTTGGCTGGGGTGACGGATGGCGCCCCACAGATCAATTCCCCAGGGCATGTTGGTCGGAGCGCCGTAACCTTCACCCGAGGCGAGGTTAGCCAGAGCTATGAAGAAGAGCATCCCCATCAAAAACGGCGTGAGCCCGTCCAGGGCTGCATCCATGGGAATCTTTTTGCGCTGCCCGTAAATCAGCATGGCGAGGATGGCAATCAGCAGCCCGGCGGGCATGTTGAGCATGGTGGTGGTGAGAGAGAAGGCGCTGAGCGGCGCACTGATGAAGGCAGAATAATGTTCCACAAGGAAAGCCAGCCGCGCGCCGATGATACCAGAGAGTAAGCCGACGAGGACGAGGTTATCCAGTTGAGCGGAAGGGATAGCGCTGTGTTTAGCCTGTTTTTCGGCGAAGGTGAGGCTGAGCCAGATGCCCATAAGCAAGATGAGGCCGGGAGTCTGTAGGGCGAGGGGACCGAGCTGCAGGATAGGAAACATCAGCGGCCTCCCGAAAGGAGCGATTCGACCTGTGAGAGCAGGTAGGTCTCGCTTAAGGGGCCGCCGAAAGCCATTTCGCGGATGATGCCAGACTGATCGATGAAAAATGTTGTGGGCAGGGCGCGCACCTGGTAGAGACGGGTGGCGGCGCCGGAGGTATCGAGCAGGACGGGGAAAGTGAGGGCTTTCTGGAGGGCAAATTCCTCTGCGGAACGGGGATCATCCTGAATGGTTGAATTTACCGCCAGGATAACCAAACCGGAATCACGGTATTTATCATAGACGGATTGCAGGGCAGGCATTTCCGCCTGGCAAGGCGTACACCAGCTGGCCCAAAAGTTGAGGATGACCACCTTGCCGGATAGGCTGGATAACCTGACCGCGCTGCCAGCGGTTGTGGAGAGGTCGAAGTCGGCGGCGAGAAAACCGGGACGAGGTGCAGCGGTCAGCGCTGTTGCCTGACCTGGAACCAGCAGGACGGTGAGGGCGATCCAGATAGCGCCGAGCACCATAATTAGAATGGAGAAAGCTTTCCAGTGCGATTGAATTTTCATGAAGCGTGTTGCCATCCTTGTTGCGCAATTTATCGGGCAAGCGATTGCC
>CAYVOX010000101.1:0-12444 GCA_964453035.1 uncultured Anaerolineaceae bacterium | reverse complement strand
ACTACTGGCGAACTTACTCAAAGCAGGAAATTGACCTGGTCGAAGAGCGCGATGGACGTTTGTTTGGATTTGAATTCAAATGGTCAGAGAAGAAAGCCGCTTCAGCGCCCCGCGAGTGGCGCGAGACGTATCCTGGCGAATCTTTCCTCAACGTCCACGCGAATAATTACCTGGATATCCTCACGTAAGCTAAAAAAGGCGCAGCCTCAAAGGGCTGCGCCTATCATCAGCATTAATTTACAACCGTGTGCTCTAAAAAGCCGGAAAAACGCCACTGAACGCGGTAAAAACCCGCAAATCCATCTACGCCTTAACCATCTCCAGCAGCTGCTGGGCCAGCGGCTGCATCTCTGCGAAGGACACTTCTTCGATGCGCCCGGCGTCGCCCAGGACGGCGATCTGCGGGTCGAGGGGCAGTTTGGCCCACACCGGCACGCCGGCAGCCAGCGCAATCTCTTCAACGTGGCTGGGACCGAACACGTAATGCTCCTTGCCGGTTTCCGGGCAGGGGAAGTAGCTCATGTTCTCAACCACCCCCAGGATGGGGATCTTCAGCTCCTGCAGCATGCGGAAGGCCTTGCGCACCACCATCGCCGCCAGTTCCTGCGGCGTGGTCACCAGCACCACCCCGTTGAGCGGCAGATTCTGCACCACCGAAATGGCCGCGTCTGAGGTACCCGGGGGCAGGTCGACCAGGAGCGTATCCAGCTTGCCCCACAGCACGTCGGACCAGAACTGTTTGATGGTGGTGGAAATCATCGGCCCGCGCCAGATGACCGGCGTATCTTCCGAGGCCAGCAGCAGGTTGGCTGAAACCACCCGGATGCCTGTTTGGGTGATGGCTGGCAGCATGCCCTGCTCGCTGGAACGCAGCCCACCCGAGGGCAGCTTGAACAGGCGCGGGATGCTCGGCCCGGTGATATCCGCGTCCAGAATGCCCACTGCTTGCCCGGCGCGCTTGAGCGTCACCGCCAGCGCAGCCGTCACCGAGGACTTACCCACGCCGCCCTTGCCGCTCATCACGGCGATGACCTGCTTGATTTTGTTGAACTCGTTCACCTTGGGCAGGCTCTGTGCCCCAATCAGGGTCATCACGGCGCGGCGCTCTTCATCTGTCATACCGCGGAATTCAATTTCCACCTCTTTTACCCCCGGCAGGGCTTTGACTGCCTGGGTGGCATTGGCGCTAATCTGGTTTTTCAGCGGGCAACCTGGTGCGGTGAGCGCGATGGTAAACGCCACCTTGCCGTTTTTTCCAACCTTCACATCGTGGATCATCCCCAACTCCACCAGGTTGCGGTGAAGTTCGGGGTCCATCACTTTGCTCAGGGCTTCGATGACTTCTTTTTCACTTGGCATGGATAAAATCCTCTCTTGGCTTGATAAATCCGCTAAATCTTATCCCATTTCCGCATTTGAAGCAAGGCCGCATGCCTTGCTCTGCCCTGCGTTATAATACGCCTGTCAAAGGAGTTCACCATGTCCCTTCAAATCGTGGTCGGTTCGCAGTGGGGCGATGAAGGCAAAGGCCGCATCGTGGATTTGCTTTCCGCCCGGGCTGATTTTGTGGCGCGCTTCAACGGCGGGGATAACGCCGGGCACACTGTTACGGTCGGCGCGCAGACCTTTAAACTGCACCTGGTGCCTTCCGGCATCATCCATCCCCATACCATCGGCGCGATTGGCAACGGCGTGGTGATTTATCCCGCTACCCTGCTCTCGGAGATTGCCGCCCTACGCGCCGCCGGCGTGGTGATCCACCCCCGGCGCCTGATGCTGGCTTACAACGCTCACCTCATCACCCCAGCCCACCGTGCCCTGGACCTGGCCCAGGAGCGCCAGCGCGGCGCCGGGCAGATTGGCACCACCGGGCGCGGGATTGGCCCGGCCTACACGGATAAAGCCTCCCGCCGCGGGCTGCGCCTGGAGGATATGCTCGACCTGCCCGCTTTCCGCCAGAAGATGGTGGAGCACACCCGCGCCATCAACCACCAGTTGCAGGCTCTCTATTTTGCCGACCCGCTAGATGAAGCGGCCCTGGCCGATGAATTTGAGGAATACGCCCGCCTTTTCTCGCCTTACATCTGCGACGTAGGCGCCGCCCTGGATGCCGCCCTGCGGGCGGGAAAGCGCGTGCTGGCTGAAGGTGCCCAGGGCGCCCTGCTTGACCTGGACCAGGGCACCTACCCCTTCGTCACCAGTTCCACGCCCACCGCTCCCGGGGCACTGGTGGGGCTGGGGCTGGGCATCCAGCCGGTGGAGGGCGTGGTGGGCGTCACCAAAGCCTTTCAAACCCGCGTTGGCTCTGGGCCTTTCCCCTCCGAGGTGCAGGGCGCCGCGGCGGAGCGCCTGCGCGGCACCGGCGCCAACCCGTGGGATGAGTTCGGCACCACCACCGGGCGCCCGCGCCGGGTGGGCTGGTTGGACGGTGTGCTGCTGCGTTATTCGGCGCGGCTGAACGGGCTGACCGAGCTGGTGGTCACCAAGCTGGATGTGCTCTCCGGGTTGCCCGAAGTGCGCATCTGCACGGCTTACCGCCGCAAGGGCACCCGGCTGGCAGATTTGCCCCTCGGCCCGGCGGATCTCTCTCCGTTTGAGCCCGTCTATGAATCCCTGCCCGGTTGGAGCGGCGACCTGACCACCGCCCGCGCCTGGCAGGATTTGCCCCAACCCGCCCGCGATTACATCCGCCGCATCGAAGCGCTGTGCAGCGTGCCGGTCAGCTTTGTTTCCGTGGGTCCCGAGCGCGAACAGGTGGTGCGGGTTGAGCGCTAATCCTCGCGCTGCGCCCGCCACGCTGCTCCTGTTCCTGCTGCTGGCGGCTTGTGGCGTGCTGCCCACCGCTCAGCCCACCGCGCCTATCCTGGCCAGCCGCGCGCCCACCCTCACCCCCAGTGCCACCATCGTCTGGTTTCCGCCCAGTGCCACCCCCACCCTCTTCCCCACCCCTGCTCCGCGCCAGCCCACCGCCGAGCAGCGCCCTGCCCTGGGCGAGGTGATCCTCAAGGATAATTTCGATACCGCTTCCGGCTGGCTGGTGGGAGCCTACAACGGCGGCAGCGCCGCCTACGGCAGGCAGCGCCTGGATGTGGTCACCCAGCCGGTGATTGGCGCCAGCCTGGTGGTGCTCAACGGCGGCGCGCTGCCCGCCGATTATTACCTGGAATTGACCGCTTCTCCCAGCCTGTGCCGCGGCAAGGATAGCTACGGCGTGGTGTTCCGCGCAGAGGGCGAAATCACCCACTACCGCCTGATTCTCACCTGCGACAGTCTGCTGCGTATCGAGCGCTGGCGCCCGGCTGAAGCCGGCGTGGTGCAGGATTGGATCCCCTCCGGGCAGGTGCCCTCCGGCGCGCCGGTCAGTCTGCGGTTGGGCATCTGGCTCTTCCGCGACGAGATGCGTATTTTTGTCAACGATATCTACCAGTTCAGCGCGCGCGACCCGCTGCTGCAGGGCGCCCGCTTTGGCGTTTTCGTCCGCGCGGCGGCTGCCAGCGCCGTTTCGGTCAGTTTTTCGGATTTGCTCATTCGCCGCCTGGAAAGTTACATCCCTTCGCCGGTGCCCAGCCCCACCATTTACACCGTTCCCAGCGCCACCCGCGCGCCCACCTTCACCCCTGCCCCATAAACGGGGGCATTCCCTTGACGATCCCGCCTGCGTACTGCGCGATTCCCGCGCGGACGCTGAGCCCCCCGCTCACCTCCCGCAGCGCGGAAAAATATCCCCTCCGCTGCCAAAACTGATTTGCTTGACCCCCGAGCCGTTGACGTTGTGCAAAAAAAGTTGAGGGTTGCCGCCGGGGTCAGCACTGTAAACCAGTTGAAACCCGTCCGGCGACCAGCACGGGTCGGCGCTGGTGTGTTTGTTATCGGTCAGCTGGGTGACGGTTTTGCCGTCCAGGGTGGTGAGGAAGATTTCATCGTGCCCGCTGCGCTGGCTGTGAAAGGCCAGCAGGCTGCCATCCGGCGAGAAGGCCGGGGCAAAGTTAGCCGGTGGGTAGCGCGTGATGTTCTCCAGCCCGCTGCCGTCGAGGTTGATGGCGTAGATATCAAACAGCCCGCCCTCGCGGTTGGAGGAGAAAGCCAGGCGCCGTCCATCCGGCGACCAGGCCAGGTCCACCCCGTCTTTGCCCGGGTCGCTGGTCACGCGCCTCAGGCTGCCGCCGGAGGCATCCATCAGGTAGATTTCGCGGTTTCCGTCGCGCTCGCTGGCAAACGCAATCCACTTACCGTCCGGCGAGAAGGACGGCACGCCATCCCAGGCGGGGTGATCGGTCAGGCGAGCCAGGGCGCTGCCATCCGCCGCCATGCTGTAGATTTCCCAGTTGCCGTCGCGCAGCGAGGAAAAGACGATGCGCGCAGAATCCGGCGACCAGCCCCCCAGCAAATCGTCGGCGGGGTGGCGGGTGAGGTTCTGCAGGCGGGTACCGTCGGCCTGCATGGTGTAGATCTCCGCGTTGCCGTCGCGCAGCGAGACGAACGCCACCCGCCAGGTAGAAGGGTCAGCCATGCGCGCATCTGGCAGGGCAGCGGTTTTGGGCTTGCAGGCTACCAGCAGGGCAACCAGGCACAGGGAAATGAAAATCCGGCGCAAAACTTGCATCGCTATCCTCGCAGCGGGAAGGGTTTTCAATTCTGTAATCCTCGGCGGCTTGTTCTTTGCCATTTTACCGCTAAACTGAAGGTGTAGGATAGCACGAATCGCAGGCGCTGCGTAGGTTTTGCGGCTTTTTCTTGACAGTTCTCAAAAGATGGATATACTGAAAAATGAAATGCATCCTGCGGAGGATTCCGCAGAAAGGAAAGTGGCGCGATGAAGTTGCAAATCTGGGATATCCTGGCGATTGTGCTGCTGCTGGCAACCCTGGCGGTGGGTGTGATCGTCTTTCAAATCTATGCCGACCCGTACGGGAGCCTGAACCCCTTCCCTCCACCGACCCTGCCATCGATGCTGGTGCTGCCCACCTACACCAAGACCCCCCTGCGCCTGCCTTCCACGTGGACGCCGACGCTGGCTGCCGGGGAGACGCGCGGCGCGTTCCAGCCGACCTCCACCCCGC
Source organism: uncultured Anaerolineaceae bacterium (assembly GCA_964453035.1). Lineage (GTDB taxonomy): Bacteria > Chloroflexota > Anaerolineae > Anaerolineales > Anaerolineaceae > CAYVOX01. The sequence goes on along the minus strand of CAYVOX010000101.1, from coordinate 7,384 downwards.
TGCCCACCAGCACCGGTTTTGTGCTGCCCACTTACACCCCCACCGCCTCTGATACCCCAACGCCCACCAACACGCGCACGGTGACGCGCACCGCCACGCGCACGCCCATCACGCCCACCAAGACGCTCAATTACACTGCCACCTACAACGCCCTGCTGACTAAAATATCAAACGATCAGACCTCCACTGCCGCGGTGAAGACGGCTAACGCGGTTGCCACCTCCATTGCACAGACCAAAACCGCCGCGCCCCCGCCGCCCTAAAGATAGGCTGCTAAATTTTGCGGTTTTATGGTATATCTAGGGGTGAGTTGCCAACCCAACTCACCCTTTTATTTTTAACATCTCAAACCATCCCAAGCGAGGTTTTTGCCCATGAGCGAAGAAATCACCCGCGAGGTCTTTGACCACCTGGTGGAGCTGGCTGCGCTGGAACTGACCGCGGAGGAAGCCGAGTACATCCGCCAGCAGCTCAACGCGCAGCTGAAAGCCATTCACGCGCTGGAGGCCATCCAGCTGGATAGCAGCCTGACCGTCACCTCTCACGGGGTGCCCTTCACGGCAGCCATCAGTGCCCCACCGCGGGCCGATGAATGGCTGCCCTTTGCCGACCGCGCCGACCTGTTGGCGGAAGCGCCGGACCTGGAAGGCGGCTACATCATTGTGCCTGAAATCCCCCATACGGAGCTGACCTGAACCATGGCCCTTTGCGACTTAACCGCTCATGAACTGGCAGAGATGGTGCGCCAGCGGCGCGCCTCCGCCGAAGAGGTGCTCGAAAGCGCCCTGCAGCGCATCGCCGCGGTGGATGGACGCCCCGGCAGCCTGGATGGGGGCGCATTAACCGCCGAAGATACCCGCAAGGTGCACGCCTTTATCACCGTCACCGCCCAGCGCGCCCGCGCGCAGGCGCGCGAGGTGGACCGCAAGGTGGCGGCGGGGGAAGACTCCGGGCTGCTGGCGGGCGTGCCGCTCAGCGTGAAGGATATCTTCTGCGTCAAGGGCACGCCTTCCACAGCTGCCTCGCGCATCCTGTCCAACTTCACCGCGCCCTACACCGCCACCCCCGTGGCCCGGCTGGAAGCCGCCGGGGCGGTGACGCTGGGCAAAGTGAACCTGGATGAATTCACCTACGGGTCATCCAACGAATCCTCGGCCTTCCAGCCGGCCCCACGCAACCCGTGGGATACCAGCCGCGTGCCGGGAGGCTCATCGGGCGGCAGCACCGCTTCGGTGGCGGCTGGCGAAGCCGCCCTCTCGCTGGGGACGGATACCGCCGGTTCCATCCGACAGCCGGCTGCCTTCTGCGGGGTGGTGGGGATGAAGCCGACCTACGGGCGCGTCTCGCGCTACGGGCTGATTGCCTTCGGCTCCTCGCTGGATTGCCCCGGCCCGGTGGCGCGCAACGTCACCGACGCGGCCCTGATGCTGCAGGCCATGGCCGGGCCCGACCGCTACGACGCCACCTCGGCCAACGTGCCCGTGCCCGATTACCTGGCCGCGCTGGAGCAATCGGTGCGCGGATTGCGCATTGGCCTCTCGCCGGATTACTTCCGCATCAGCTTCCCGGATGCGCAGACGGGTGAATACAGCATCCAGCCGGTACCGGATGAGATCCAGGCGCCGGTGCTGCGCGCCGCGCAACTGCTGAGGGAGCTGGGCGCTGAAATCATCGAAGATGTGCCCATGCCCAACACGCGCTACGGCATCCCGGCTTATTTTGTCATCAGCCGGGTGGAGGCAGCCTCCAATCTGCACCGCTTTGACGGCGTCAAGTATGGTCACCGCACCGCGCAGCCCATCCGCGACCTGAAGAGCATGTACCGCAAGACGCGCGGCGAAGGATTTGGCCCGCAGCCCAAGCTGCGCATCCTGATGGGCATGTACGTCAGCGCGGCGCAGTACGCTGAACAGTATTACCGCCGGGCGCTGCAGGTGCGCACCATGATCCGCCGCGACTTTGACGAAGCCTTTGACCGCAGCGGGCGCTACCGGCTGGACGCGCTGCTCACCCCCACCACCCCCACGGCGGCTTTTCCAATTGCCGCGGTGTACGGAGACAGCGTGTTGATGCAGTACGCCGACCAGCTGACCGTACCCGCCAACCATGCCGGGGTGCCGGGCATTTCGGTGCCCGCCGGGCTGGATGCAAACGGGCTGCCGCTGAGCATTCAACTGCTGGGGAGCGACTTCAGCGAGGCGACACTTTTGCGCATCGCCCGCGCGTACGAGCAAGCCACGCAAACAGATGCCTGGCGGAAAGAAAGGCCAAAAGCGTTAAGGTGATAATGACAACTTTATACACAATCGGGCATAGCAATCACGAAATCACAAAATTTTTGACTTTGCTGAACGAACACAACATTCAGCAACTGGTGGATGTCCGCTCATCACCGTATAGCAAATTCAACTTGCATTTCAACCGAGAGATCTTAGAAAGCAAACTTAAGCAACAGAGCATTGATTACTTTTTCGCCGGCAGCCACCTGGGAGGCAGGCCCAAAGATCCTTCCTGTTACAAACAACATGTTTTACCCAAAGAAGGTACTGATTATCTGCATGAGGTTAATTATCCAGAAGTGATGAAAAAAACATTCTTCCTGCAGGGAATCCGGCGCCTTCTGATGCTGGCAGAACAGAATACAACCACCATTATGTGTAGCGAAGAGAACCCCGCGCAATGTCACCGCCACCACCTAATTGCAAAATATCTACTCAGTGAGTATCCGACGCTAACGATCTTGCACATTCGCGGAGATGGGATGGTTTATAATGCCAAAACGGTCCTGGATTCGGTTGGAGATGTGCCTGCTGAACAGCCATCCTTGTTTAATTTCTAATATTCAAACGAGGACACGATGAATATCTACACAATCGGGTTTACACAAAAGCGAGCGGAAACGTTCTTTGAATTACTGAAACAGAACAAAATTGCGCGCCTTTTTGATATTCGCCTGAATCCAAGCGGTCAACTGGCTGGCTTTGCAAAAAAGGAGGATCTGCCTTATTTCCTTTTCAAATTGGCGGATGGATGTCTTTATAACCACATTCCAGAACTTGCACCGACGGAAGAAATTCTGCATCAATACAGGTCTGATAAGGATTGGGTAAATTACGAGAAGAATTTTCAGGCATTGATGGATGAACGCGATAATTTTCGTTTTTTACGGTCTGAAGATTTTATGAAGATGCCAACTGTTTTCTTATGCAGCGAGCCGACAGCGCAACAATGCCATCGCAGGTTGGTTGTTGAAAGAATCGCGTTATTATGGAAGGGGGTTGAGATAGTTCATTTGTGAGCACTTTACTGGCTATTACTGATCTTACTAGAATGTACCGGCGAATGGTGTGTGTTGCAGGATATGATGTCCACCTCAATTGCATTCGCCTTGTGACGCCTAAAGGAGGCTTTCCCGAGCATTGGCTGTACCAGGATGGCAAGCCTATCATCTTTCCATTTTCAGTGATTGAAATCGGCTTAACGACCAATACCCCTCAACCTCCACATACAGAGGATAGTTTATTTGATCCCGAGTCCATCAGGTATGTCAGGCAAGTTAGAAATCGCGAAGCGTTCTTAAAGAAACTGCTTTTTCCATCGGTAAACGACATTTTTGAACAAGAGATCTACGATAACGCGGGTTTCTATGTGCATGATTGCAGCGGACCGCGTTCTATCGGAACGATCAAGCCGGGCGGTATCTCAGAAGTCATCTATGCCCCTGAATCTAACAAAGGTGTCTGGGATTACCGCATCCTTTTTGTTGATGACACAGGAAAGTGGTTCAGGTTAAAAATCACCGATCTCACCTGGCAACATTATTGCGACCATCTGCGCTCTGAGGGTATGGACCTTAACGAAATAGCCGAAAAACTAACCGAACAAATCAAATCGAGCAAAGTTTATCTTCGAATAGGATTGGCGCGTGGATGGAAGTTGCACCCTGACCGCTGCTATCTACAGGTTAATGGTATTTATACCTTTCCAGATTATTTACAAGGCAAAAATTTTCACGATTTTAAGAGCCTAAATTATGGCACGCGAGAAACTCCAGATCATATTTATGGCGAAGTTGAGGAGCCCTTCTGATGACCACCTACGAACCCGTGATTGGGCTGGAGACGCACATCCAGCTCAACACCACCACAAAAATCTTCTGCTCATGCAAAGCTGATTCGTGGTTTGACCCGCCCAACACCAATATTTGCCCGGTGTGCTGCGGGCTGCCGGGGGTGCTGCCGGTGCTCAACCGCGCCGCGGTGGAAAAGGGCGTGCTGCTGGCGGCGGCCATGCAATCGGAAATCCGCCCCCTCTCCTTTTTTGACCGCAAGAATTATTTTTACCCCGACCTGCCCAAAGGCTACCAGATTTCCCAGTTCGACCAGTCGCTGGGCAAGGGCGGGCAGTTGAACCTGCCCATGCCCGCTGCCAAAGGGCAGCCGGCTTACGTGCGCGTGGTTTCCATCACCAAGCTGCACCTGGAAGAGGACGCCGGGAAAACCAAAAACGAGGGCGGGCGCCGCCTGATTGACTTCAACCGCTGCGGGGTGCCGCTGGTGGAGATGGTGACCGGCCCTGACCTGCGCAGCGCCGATGAAGCCGCGCAGTACCTGATTCGCCTGCGCCAGCTGCTGCGCTGGCTGGGCATCTCTGAGGCAGATATGGAGAAGGGCCACCTGCGCTGTGATGCCAACGTTTCGATCCGCCCGCAGGGGGCAACTTACCTCAACCCCAAGACCGAAATCAAGAACGTCAACTCGATTGACGCGGTGCGCGAGGCAATTGAGAAGGAAGTTGAGCGTCAGATCAAGGAGACGGAAGCGGGCCGGCGCATTGAGGCCTGGACGCTGGAATGGGATGAGGACAGCGGCAAGCTGCGCAAGATGCGCTCCAAGGAAACGGAAGCCGATTACCGCTACTTCAGAGAGCCAGACCTGCTTCCCATCCGCCTGGATGACGACTGGAAGCGAACCATCCTGGCGCAACTGCCGGAATTGCCACTGGCGCGCCGCGCGCGCTTCATGCAGCAGTACGGCCTACCGGAGTACGATGCGGATATCCTCACCAGCGAGCGGGGTCTTTCGGATTATTACGAGCAGGCCGTCAGTGCCTTTGGCGGGGATCCCAAGAAGGTTTCCAACTGGCTGATGAATGATGTGCTGCGCATGATGAACGAAGCGGGCCTGAGCGCCAGCCAGTTGCGGCTTTCGCCTGCTTACCTGAGCGAGATTATCCGGCTGGTGGAGAGCAACCAGGTGAGCACCAACACCGGCAAAGCCTTGCTGGAGAAGGTACAGCAGAGCGGGCGCTCACCGGCGGAGATTGTGGCTGCTGAAGGGCTGGCTAAAGTGAGCGACGATGCAGCCATCCGCGCAGTGTGCCAGGAGGTGCTGCAGGAGAGCCCCAAAGAGGTGAGCGCTTTCCGCGGCGGCAAAGTGACGTTGATGGGCTGGTTTGTGGGCCAGGTGATGCGCAAGATGCGCGGTCAGGCGGATGCCGCCCTGGCGCGTGCTGTGCTGGAAGAACTACTTAAATAATTGGAATACACCCTCCGCCCCGCCAGAAAGACAGACGCCCCCGCCATCCGGCGGTTGATCTGGCGGGCGCGGATTAACCCCACCGGGCTGGACTGGCGTCATTTTGTGCTGGCGGTGGATGAAAACGATCACCTGCTGGGCAGCGGACAAATCAAACCCCACCGAGACGGCACGCGCGAGCTGGCTTCCATCGCGGTTGCGCCAGAGGCGCGCCGTAACGGGATTGCCAGCGCCATCATCACCCACCTGCTGGCGCGCAACCCCCCGCCGCTTTACCTCATCTGCGCCGCCCCGCTGGGGTCGTTCTACCAGCGCTTTGGATTTATTAAACTGGGGGACGCGGAAATGCCGCCTGATCTTAGATCAAATTGGCGGTTGGTTAACTGGCTCAAAACGCATCTTTTTGCGCGCATGCGCGGGGTATGGGTGATGCGCCGGGGGTAATCGTAGCGTGCGTTCAAGAACGCAACCTGACAGGTCTCCAGGTGACAGGTCTCAGTTACTGTAACCTCACACAGCCCGACAGCGCTGGTAGAGCGCCAGCCGCCCGCGCAGGGCCGCCTCACTTCCAGGCTTCACGCAGGCGGCGGTAGGTTTCTGGTAGTTCCTCAGGGATGACGCGGGTTTGCCCGATGGTGGACATGAAGTTGGTATCCCCCGCCCAGCGCGGCAGCACGTGAATGTGCACGTGCGCGGCAATGCCCGCCCCCGCCGCGGCCCCAATGTTGGCCCCCAGGTTGAACGCCTCCGGGTGGTAAACCGAGCGCAGTACACACATGGCCTGGTTGACCAGTTCCATCATCTCGCCGCGCACGTCTTTGCCCAGGTCCTCGAGGGTGGGATGGTGAACGTAGGGCACCACCAGCAGATGACCGTTGGAATAGGGGTAGGCGTTGAGGATGACGTAGGAATGTTCGGCGCGGTAGAGCACCAGGTTCTCGGGACCGTCCCGGGCAGCTCTGGGGGCGGCGCAAAAGACGCACCCGCCGGAGGGTTCGTGCTGCTGGATGTATTTCATGCGCCAGGGTGACCAGAGATGATCCATAAAGATTGACCTGATTCTAACCGAGAACCAACCCTGCGGGAATAGAAAACCTTCCCCCATTTATCCTGCGCCAGCCAAATCACCTGAATGTTACCTGCGCCACCTGGCCCACCTCCACCCTGAAGCTGGCACTGGCGAGGGCCTGCCCCCCCTGGCTGAGCAGCGCCGTGTATTGCCCTGCAGGCAAGCGGAGCGCCCCAAAAAAGCCGGTGCCCGAGACGGTGAGAGCACGCTGCTCTGGCCCGTTGAGGGTAACCAGCGCGCCATCGGCGGGGGTGCCGTTGATAAAAGCCGTGCCCCTGAGCGCGCCGCCGGTAGGTTGCGTCTTCCACGGCATGGGCGGCAGCGGCACGGCGGTGGGGAACAACTCGGCGGTCAGGTCGCGGGCAAAGCGCTCCCAGGAGAGGTTAAAGGCGTTGGTGGCTGCGTAAGAGTAAAAGCAAATGCCCTGGGCGCTGTTGCCCTGCGCGGAAGGCTGCAGCGCGCGGCGGGCCTGCGCCAGGGTACCCTCGATGTCGTTGAGGTAAGCGCCCAGCCCAATCACCAGGTGGCGGTCCGCGGCGTGGTCCTTCTCCCACTCCACCCACTGGCTGAACCAGTTTTTCTGGTTAGCGTCGGCTTCGCGGTCGTAATTCATCGGCAGGGCCAGGTCCAGGAGGCCCTCTTGCATCCAGCTTGTCCAGTCCTGGAAGGTGTCCGTCATGGTGCGGCTGGATAGCCACTGCGCCTGGCTGGTGGGCCCGGCGCCCCAGGCGATGGTGGCTGCGCTCACCTTGAGGGCCGGGTTGAGCGCGGTGGATTC
>CAYVOX010000100.1:0-12499 GCA_964453035.1 uncultured Anaerolineaceae bacterium | reverse complement strand
GGTGGGCATCACTGTCAGGCGCTTCATCCAGCGGCGTTGGCGTCAGTCGTACAAGGTGTGGTCCTGGTCCGCTGACACAAGCGCTCTGCCCGTTTGGAAAGGTAACCACCGCGTGTGTCGGGTGGCTTTGAATTTCCACTCCATGATATTTTACCGTAATTGGCGTTGAATAGGGGCAAAAATCGTCAAGGATAATCTCGGTTTTGCTGATTTTCCGAATCCCCAGCACGCGCAGCATCAGTCCCACCGGGGCCAGTCCTCTCAAATGGTTGCGTTCGCCTCCCGCTGCGCCCGTCCGGGCGTTGTAATATTCGTGAAACGCCTGAGCTTTTTCAAGAGAGAGCACTACCGCGTCCATCAACCGGCTTAATAGGTCTGCCGCCAGGTCGCGATATCCGTAGCGCAGCAGGCCATCGAGGATAAACCGGTTCCACAGCGGTGAAGCTCCTATTAATTGCGGCACATCCTCCGGACAATGCTCCTGCAGGCAGATTGGCAGCCCGTAGGGCAGGGCGTAGGCGCCTGTCAGGCTGGTTTTTACCAGCGCATCTGCCTGTGCCTGAGAGGGCATCCCGGCCCACAGCGGCAGGAACAGGCTTATATCTTCTTGCGTGTAGTCTATTGTCGCCAGTCTGACCCGGTCATCGCTGGCTGCGCCGTCCACCTCTACCAGGCGCACTTCTGTAAACACGTTCTGGCTGGTGGCGCAGGCTCTTCCGCTGGACCAGTGCCAGTCGCGCGGCAGGAAGCGCTCGCTCACCTCACCCTGAGGTCCTTCTCCGCTCACCCGCACCGTAATCGGCCGGGTTGCTTCGCTCGCTGTCAGGTATTCTAATTGCAGCCTTCTGGGGGAGGGGAAGTGCTTGCGCCAGGCGTGATTACCGGCGCCTTCAAAGGTTTTCAGCAGGCTGCCCACCGGGCTTTGGTGGGTTTGCGCATCGCGGTATCTCATCCGTCCAGAGCCTTTTTCCCTCCGCTCCAGCACAGCCTCGCGCAGGGAGCTCATCTTTTCATCCAGCCACCCGGTTGAATCGCTCTGGCTCAGCACGCCTGCCATCTTCTTCAGGCAATTCAGTTCCTGGTAAAGCATCGCTCCCAACCCGGGGCACTCCAGCGTGGTGATATCCACCCCTTGCGTGGCAGCATGCCACCGGTCGTAGAGGGGGATATCCTCCAATCCGGTCTGCAAGGCATCATCCCATTCCGGGTAGCCATCCCCATCCCGGTCGTGGTCGCGATCAAACCACACCCTGATGAAGTTGCGCAACGCCGGGTACACCTCCGCAATCCAGTCTGCTTCCCCCTCGATCCGGAACACCTCCCAGGCCAGCGCTGCCAGCAAGGGTTGGGCCAGCCGGTTGCTGAGACCGTTGCCCAGGCCTGGCCGCCAGTTGATTTTACCGGTTACCTCCTGCCCGCTCAGGAAGTTCCTCACCACCCCTTTGATCAGTTCAACCCCACCCGGCAGCACCAGGTCTGCAAGGTAATAAGCATCCAGAGCCGTCTGTCCCCGCCAGGAATTGGGATAGTCACTCCCGTCACCCCTCAAGCTGAAGCCGTTATCGGGTTCGCGGCTTAAAACAAACGAGGGGTTGGGCAAATGCTGGTTGCCTGAATAGAACAACCCGAATCCCACTTTTTGCGCCAAGGACAGCGCGGCATCCCAGGCCTCGCTATGGGTGTGGAATTCAACCAGCTGGCTTTCATTGAACAGTTCAATCCGAGCGATCTCAGCATCCCACCGTCGGTTTATTGCCTCGCGAGCCAGCTTCAGCGCCTCCTGCTCATCCCTGTGGTTGGCGAACGCCCACGCCACTTCCTGGCGCGCGCCTGCACCTGTCTCCAGGCTGACTCCCAGCGCTGGATCGGACCCCCGACCGGCTTTGGCGTGTCCACTCATTAAAAAAACCACCGTCATTGCGCCGCACCTGCCGCGCAAATAGGTTTGACTTCCGCTAGAAACCGCAACCATGGCTTCGCCCTCGCCCAGCGGATTGAGCAGCGCAACCCATTCCATCCTCAGCGCCTCGCTTGGTTTAACCTGGTTGACGAGGCTCACGCGTCCCGCCGTTACCCTGGAACTGGGTGCCCAGTAGGTGCAGGTAGCCTCCACCCCCTCCACGGGGGCAAACGCAACCGTCAGCAGGTTGGGGTAAAAGCGCCGGATTTGTGGCGCCCGGAAAAACGCACCAGGGTCAGTCACCGCTGCGGTCTTGCCAGTAAAGCGAGGGAACAACCTCACCCAACGTGCGCGCAACCCCAGGCTGCTTTGCAGCAGCACTGCTGCTGGCTCGCCCCCTTTGAGGCGCAATTCCCAGATTTGGTCATCAAAGTAATCGGTTTTGCCCAGGCGCGCATCTGCGCCAAGTGTTAAAGTGACCGGGTCGCCCTCGCTCAGGTACCATGTTTGCATGGGGTCATTGTAGGGTCAGATGGGCAAAGGGTCAATAGGCAGGGAACCATTTTTGGCCCTCAGCGTTAATTCAATAGCATTTATGCTAGAATGGGCAATATGGATGATAACCAGATGACCTCAAACACCAACAACTCAGTGCCTTCTTCCGGCGAGGATTCTCCCACCCGCCCCAGAAAGCGCCTGCAGCGCATCCTTTCTTCAGAGCTTGAAACCAGCCTGGACAAATCAGTCCTGCCGCCCACCGAAGGTCAGCCTCCCGCGCTTCTCCCGGATACGCCTCCCATCCACATCATTGATAACCAATCCGTAGCTGTTCAAACTGCCGAAGCACTCCTGGCGGGTGGTGAGCCTGTTGCGCCCTCCGAGCCGCCTCTTCTCGCGCCGGAAGAACCCGCTTCCTCCATCTCCGAGGCGCAGACGGTGCCCATTCTGGTCGAGCTGCCGCCTTCCGTGCCGCCCTTCACCCAGCTCCCCGCCACTGAAAGCGACGCGCCTACCCTGCCCCCTCCGGGCGGCACGCTCAAACCGGTTATCAGCCCCCCACCGGAGCAATACGATATCAACGCCACCCAGGTCACCCCGGCTGCTTACATTCCAAGCGCGCCTCCGCCGCAACCGGCTCCGAAGCCCACGATCCACCCGCCGATTCCACCGCGCCCGACGCAAACCATCAGCCGTCCAGCCGTCCCACCCCCGCAGCCGCCCCGCAAGGCTGCTGCCACAAACGGCAAACGCCGCTCGGGATGGGGTTGCATGGTTCGCTCCCTGATCATTTTCCTTTTCCTGGTGGTGCTCGCGTTCGTTCTCACTGCCTCCTATGCAGTCATCCAGTATTCCATCATTGCGTCCACCTTCAAAGTTGATGAACTTCGCGCCAAAGCCGCCCAGTTTGAAACCACCACCATCCTCGACCGCAACGGCAATGTGCTTTACGAGATTATCGATCCCAACGCCGGGCGCCGCACCTATGTGCCCCTCAGCAAGATTTCCCCCTATCTGGTGGCTGCCACCCTGGCTACAGAAGATAAGGATTTCTATATCAACCCCGGCTTTGACCCGATTGCCATCCTGCGCGCCCTGTGGCAAAACTATACCCTGGGCGAGGTGTATTCCGGCGCTTCCACCATCACGCAGCAGTTAGCCCGTATGCTGCTGCTGCCCAATGAGCGCTACACCGATACCGTCGAGCGCAAATCCCGCGAAATCGTCCTCGCCGCAGAAATTACCCGCAAATTCTCAAAAGATGAGATTCTTGAGCTCTACCTCAACGAGATTTTTTATGGGAGCATGGCCTACGGCGTTGAAGCCGCTGCCCAGACCTATTTTGGCGTCACCGCCAGCCAGCTCAGCCTGGGTCAATCGGCTTTCCTGGCTGGTATTGGACAGGCTCCCGCCATTTACGATATCTTCACCAATCGCGAGCTGACCCTCGACCGTTTTCAGACGGTCATCGTCCTGACCAACACCCTCAGTAAAGAGCGCAGCTGCATCACCACCTCCAACGCGATCAAACCGGTTTGCGTGGATGACGTGGCGGCTGCAAAAGCTCTTGAGGAAATTGAAAAATACCCCTTCAAGCAGTCGGTCTTTTCCATCAGCAGCCCGCACTGGGTTACTTACATCCGCTCGCAGCTTGAAGCCCAGTTTGACCCTCAAACCATCTACCGTTCCGGCTTCAAAGTTTATACCACCCTCGATCCCGCGCTGCAGTCTCAGGCTGAAAAGCTCGTCAAAAGCCAGGTGCAGGCCCTCACTGCGCAAAAGGTCACTGGCGGCGCGCTGGTTGCCATTCGCCCCTCCACCGGTGAGATTCTTTCTATGGTCGGTTCCCCCGATTTTTACGGCGGGAAATCCGGTCAAATCAACATGGCTACCAGCCCGCGCCAACCCGGCTCTGCCATTAAACCGCTCACCTATGTGGCTGCGTTTGAAAAAGGCTGGACGCCTGCCACCCTCATCTGGGATGTCTCCAGCGAGTTTCCACCCTCCGGAGACCCGACCGATACGCGCGCGCCCTACAAACCCACCAACTATGACCTCAAAGAGCACGGTCCGCTGAGCGTGCGCGTGGCTCTGGCCAATTCTTTCAACATCCCCGCTGTCAAAGCGCTGGAATATGTGGGCATCTATGATAACCCTAACATTGCCGGCCCCGATGGATTGATTGCCTTTGCCAAACGCCTTGGCATCAACTCCTTCACCCGGCAGGATTACGGCCTGGCCCTCACCCTGGGCGGTGGGGAGGTGTCCCTGCTTGAACTCACTTCCGCCTACACCGCCTTTGCAAACGGCGGGCGGCGCTTCCCCACCTATGCCATCTCCAAAATTGAGGACCACAACGGCAAGGTGGTGTATGAACACAAATCACCTCCCGGAGAGCAGGTCATCCGCTCGGAACATGCTTACCTCATCTCATCCATCCTTTCGGATAACGACGCCCGCTCCTGGATGTTTGGCGCCAATTCCGTGCTCAAGCTGCCCTTCCCCGCTGCCGTCAAAACTGGCACCACCACCGATATGCGCGATAATCTGGCGATTGGCTACAATCCGGATATCGTCACCGGTGTGTGGGTGGGCAACCCGGATAACACCCCGATGGTGAACACCACCGGCCTCAGCGGCGCAGCTCCCATCTGGTCTCAGTTTATGCAGGTGGCGGTGCAATCGCTCACCGGTGGCAAGCCCACGCCCTTTACACGCCCGGCGGGCGTGGTTGAGCGGGTGGTTTGCGCTGCCTCTGGCACGGAGCCCTCCGGGCATTGCCCCTCGCAACGTTCTGAGTTCTTTGCCTACGACCAGCTGCCCCCCTCCAAAGACCAGGACCTGTGGGTAGATATCGAAATTGACACCTGGACGGGATTGCGCGCTTCGGCTGCCTGTTCCGAATACACCGAGGATAAGCTGGTGCTCAACGTGACCGATAAATGGGCGCTGCGTTGGATTAAAGATTCCGATGCCGGGCGCGCCTGGGCGGAGAAGATGGGCTTTAAGGCACCGGTTACCTTTATGCCTGCCCGTGAATGTAAAATTGACGACCCGCGTCCTCTGATTGTATTCAGCGGTCTCACCGAGGGACAGGTGATAACCTCACCCCCTCTGGATATCTACGCCGTTGTGGATGTCTCCAAAGGCTTCAAGGAGTTCCAGTTGCGCTACGGCCTGGGGGATAACCCTGCCGAATGGAAGAAGCTCGGCAATACTTTCACGCGCGTTATCAAGCAGCCTGAATTGCTCACCAGCTGGGATATGAAGAACCTGCCCACCGGCAAGTTCACGCTCAACATCCGCCTGGACGGCACCTCTGGCTACGCCAAGAAATCCATTCACCTCGTCAGCCAGGTGCCAACTGCCACTCCCACGCCCACCATCACGCTCACTGCCACGCCCACCGTCACCAGCACCTCCACGGTTACCCTTACGCCCACCATCACCTTCACGCCCACGTTGACATTCACCCCTGAACCGGTTTCGCCCACACCCACGCCAACTGCCACTTCGACGCCCACACCCACGCTTACACCTACTCCACCGCCGCCACCTTCCGGGTAATCCAAACTGTTCCTGCTTTTACTACAACGCTTCCCAACCTCCGCCTGGCGTACGAAAGCCTTGCGCGGAGGTTGGCTTCATTAAAAATAGAATCGCTAATTAATTGAGTTATCCTCGAACAAATCTTCCTTCCCCCTGTGGTGTATCAACGCTTCTTTGCTAAAAAAAGCTCATCTGCGTGGCGTCTTCCAGAGTGGGCGGGTCGCTGGCCAGCAGTTCAAAGAACAGCGCTTCATCCAGGTCGGCGCGCATCAGCAGGTCGCGCAGCAGCCTGAACTTCAAAAACCGCCAGCCTGCCACGGCTGCCGCGGAGAGCCGCGGGTCACGGCGCATCTTATAGGTAATCAGGCGCGAGCGGCTGCCCGGAAGCACCAGAACGCACCGCTCCGGCGCACCCTCTGGCATGAGTAATGCCCGGCTGATGACGCCTGAGACGACCGGGTAGAGGAACAATACAGCCTCCCCGCTGGCTGCCTGCCACCGCACCGGAAATTCTCCCTCCGCGCGCAATCCCAGCCGTTTTCCAAGCCGCAAAAGCCCAACCTGCACGGCACGCAGGTCATTGCGCCGGGTTGCAGGTTGTTCGGTTGCCTTCAACTGCCAGCGCGGCGGAGAGCTTTGATCCATCTCAGCATAAGATTCCAGGCACTCGCGAATTAGCTCCATTGAGGGGGTGAGAAGCCCCGGAAAGATCTCAGCCAGTTCACCCATCAGCTCTACCGGGTGGATGGGACCGCGCCGGATGAGCGCCTTGACCACTTCCATTTCCACTCGGTCTGCCAGCGGCGGCTCGGCACTGGCAGGGGGCTGAGTCAGCCACCACCAGCCGCTCTCGATGTTCTTGAGGCGTGAATCGAAGCGCCTGAATTGCGTTTGATCGATAAACGCCGTACTGACCATGCCCTGGATGCGGCTCAAGGTATCGTAGGAGAGCTGTCCCTGGTGAGAAGGCAGCAGGTGATTCTCCGCCAGCGCAGCCATCCCCGCGGTGTAAATAGGCAGGTAGAGACTGGGCTCGTTGCGCTCGGCCAGGTGGGCGCTCACGGCTTCCGCGATGACGCGCTGTGGAGAACGGGAGGAGGCGCTTGCCTTGCCCGCCGCGGATGCAACCCACCGCACCTGGGCAAATTCCGGCTCTGGAGCGAGCGCGGCCTGGTTCAATTCAAAGCCGGCGGCTTCGGCAGCCACCATCGCTGCCGCCAGGAAGCCCGGAACGAGCTCCGGCAGCCAGCCATGCAGCGCAAAGCCTTCCGGGACGTGCCTGTGAAGCGTGCTGAAGGCGCTGTGCAGCGCAGTTGTGTGCCACTGCCAGTCGTAGCGGCGGCGTTCCAGCGCGCTGCTCAACGGTTTAACCGCCTCCCGCCCCCACAACCACCCCGACCAGATGGCTGAAAGAGTCCAGAAAGCCTGGTTGGGGCGAGGCAGAACCGCCATGGCGCTGTGCATGGTCAGTTCAGAGGGCAGCGGCAACAGTTGCCTCAACCGCCCGGTGAACAGACAAATGCCCCCCGACTCTGGCGGCAGGTCAGGCCAGTGGGTCAGCGCCACCGGTTTGGGCTGCCCGGCCCACTCCACCACCGCCTGCTCAAAGGCATTCCACAGGTTGTCCTCGCGGAATTCGGGCGGCGTAGTCAACTGGCGCGGGCGGCTGCGTCCTCCCGGGTGGGGCCAGAGCGCGTTTGCCTTATCGCATACGCTCAACGCCAGGGCTTGCAGCAGCAGGCGCCGCTCCGGGCTCACGGCCAATCCCTCAATTTTGTTGACCAGCGTGGTGATGAAGTACAGCGGCCTGGGCAGGTAGGAGCGCAGGGCTTCGACGGCTCCTTCGCGTGTTTCATCCTGCGGGGCGCTGATGCGCTCCAGGGCGCGCGCCTGGTGCAGGTTGGGATTGCCCGGCAGGTTGAGGCGTTCCAGGTCGAGCGCGGTTACCGTGAATTCGCCGTCTGCCTTGCAATACGGGCAGCTCACCTCTCGCTTGACCGGCAGAGGCTCGTCCTTGCGCCAGATGAAAGCCTTTGCCGCGATTCTGCGACCGCAGTTTGGGCACTCCGTCTGGTACAGACTTTTGAAATGCGCTTCTATGCGCTCTTCGCCGCGCCGGCTGGAGGCCAATTCAGAGATGGCTGCCTGGAAATCTGCAGTGGTTGGGGCTTGCGCCAGGATTTCCAGGATAAAGCTGAGGATGGGATTGTTGCTCACCACCAGCACACGGTAACCGGCGCGCGCGGCTTCAAGCGCCAGCCGAGGCGTGGAGGCGATGGGGTCGAGCAGCCAGGCGCCAGCAGGCACATCCTGCTGCAACCAGGCGCTCACCATCCCATCAGGCAGCGGGGGTAAAAACCGCGCCAGGGGTAGATCGTGCATTTCCCCTTCGCCGGGGATGAAAGCTCGAAACGTTACGCTCATCTCTAACAGTATAGCGAAGCAGGCAAGAAAAATAAAGCCCGTTTGCTCTTGAGCATGTGTATTGCATCTTTGTGATGGTAATTTGCAAACTTGTTAGGAATTTTCTCTACCTCGCGTGGGATAATAAGCGAGATATTCTCTTCCGCGGCAGGAAAGACGTTTTCCGGTCGCGGGCTCACACTACTCAGGTGAACAAAGGTCATGGCTCAATCGCAGGCAAAATCCTTATCCTTTGCAATTCCTCATTCCGTAAAAAACTGGTTGCCCCGGGCGGCTGCATTTGTGACCCTGTTAGTCGCGTGCGCCGCTTACCTGTGGTCGTTCTTTCAACCCCAGCTTCCCTTTGACCCGTTCATCTACCGCCTGGTTGGATTTGCTTACCTGGCTGCTGCCGTCTGGATTATGGCGGCTCGCCTGCATCAGCCCGGCGCGATTCAATTTATCCTGTTTTTAGCTGCCTTTGCCCTGGCAGCCAACCTGCCCCTGGTGCTCTCTGGTGCTCCGGTGCTGTACGCCGTTTGGGTGTTTTCGCTGGCGCTTGCTGGCGCTTGCCTGCTGGACCTGGCCTTTAGCTTCCCTGCCGCTGATGCCATTGCCCGGCGCTACCCGCTGCTGCGGCTGGCTGGATATGTCACCGGCGTTCTTCTGGCAGGGTTTGCTGTCATTCAACGCGCGGCGATGGCCTCAGCCGGGGTCTTTGTCGGCGCGGCGCAGTTCCTGGCGGGTTTTGCTGTTTTAGCGTTTCTGCTTTCGGCTGCCTGGATGACGGCTCGCCGCAGCCGCCAGGCGCTGCCGGAAGAACGCCTGCAAGTCTGGCTGGTGTTAATTGCTGCAGGGCTGGCGTTTGTGCCGCTGACCATCTGGTTTTTTGCCTTCATGCTTTCTTCGGAATTCGCATTTTCGGCTTACTTGCTGCTTCCCTCGCTTTTGTTTCCTCTGGCTGCGACCTTTGCCCTCCAGCGCCCGCAACGCCTTATATTTAACCAGGTGGTGAGCCAGGCCAGCCTGTTTGGCTTGCTGGCTGTGCTGGTGGCGGGGGGATACGCCCTGCTGGTGGCGGGACTCGGGCTGCTCTTCAACACTGCTCTGGAGCCCTCCAGCCCGATCCTGGCGGGGTTTGCTATCTTTTTGGTGGCGCTGGCCGTCAACCCGCTGCGCGCCCGACTCTCCGCCGCCATCGATTCGCTCCTTTTCCGCGGTGAACGCGCTTACACCGAGCGAGTTCAAACTTTCAGCGGTGAACTATCCGACCTGGTCAGCCTTCCTGAGATTGTTGCCTCACTTCATCTCACCATTCAAAATTCTCTGGCTCCGCGCACCCTGCAGATATTCATTCACGACCCGCTCAGCGCCCAGTACGGCGCAGCGCAAGCCGGGACGGCTCCAGCCAGCGATTTGCGCTTCACCGCCACCAGCCCCCTGGTGCATGCACTGGCAGGCCATAAGGCTCCCGTCTTCCTCAAGGATTTACAACAGGCAGCTCATCTCCAACCTGAGAATGCCCGCCTGGTGCTGCTGGGTGCCCAGTTGTTTGCCCCGCTGCGTGGGCGCAACCACCTGACGGGCTGGTGCGCCCTGGGCGAGCGCAATTCGGGCGAGCCCTATTCCACCCGGGATATGGCATTTCTCGATTCGTTATGCGACCAGGCTGCTCTGGCGCTGGAGCGCGCCCAGGTTATCGCCAATCTCGAAAGCCGCATCCGCGAAACCACTGTGCTGGGCCGGGTGGCGCAGGGCGTCAATATCACCATTACCTTCGACGACATGCTGGAACTGATTTACGCCCAGACGATGCAGATCATCCCCGCAGAAGGCTACCACCTATCGCTGGTTAACAGGGATTCCGGCGAGCTGGTTGAAGTTTTCCATGTGGAAGGCGATGAGCGTTTCCGCGAATTTGAGAATAAACTCCCGGAGGGCGGCCACTCGCTGGAATTGGAAGTCGTTCGGCAGCGCCAGCCCATCCTGGCTGAGGATTATGCCCGCGAATGTCAGCGCCGGGGCATCCTACCCCAGCGCTCGAATATCTATGCCTGGATGAGTGTACCGCTCAATGCCGGTGCAGAAACCATCGGCGCGCTCAGCCTCAGTCGTTCCGGCTCAACTTCTGCATTCTCCCAGGAGCAGCTTGCCCTGTTGCAATCCATCGCTGACCAGGCGGCAGGCGCCATCATCAAATCTCGCCTCCTGCAGGAATCCGAACGCCGCGCCCGCCAGCTGGCCACGCTCAATGAAGTGACCAGGCAATTAACCTCCACCCTGGAGCCTGAGCCGCTTCTGAACAACATCCTCCTTTCGGCGGTGGAAATTCTAAACTGCGAGGCAGGATCTCTGCTTCAGGTAGATGAAACCACCGGCGAGCTGGTTTTTCGGGTGACGACTGGTCCTGTGGCAAGTAACCTTGCGGGCCGCCGCCTGCCGCCCGAGGCAGGCGTGGTGGGGAAAGCGGTCAAAACCCGGCTGCCTGTAATTGTTAACGATGTACAAAAATCCCCGGATTGGTTCCAGAAACCAGATGAACTGACCGGCTTCACCACCCACTCGCTGATGGTTGTTCCCCTCCAGGTTAAAGAGCGCGTCACCGGCGTGCTTGAGGTGGTCAACAAACGCGACGGCTCCATTTTTAACCAGGATGACCTGGAACTGCTTTCGGCGTTTGCGGCACAGGCGGCTGTGGCGGTTGAGAACGTGCGCCTGTTCACCAGCACCGACCAGGCACTCGCCTCCCGCGTGGAAGAGCTTTCCGTCATGCAGCGTATTGACCGCGAGTTGAACACCTCATTGGATGTCAAACTGGCTATGCAGATTACCCTTGAATGGGCCATGCGCCAGGCCGGCACCAGCGCAGGCCTGGTGGGGGTGATCCAGGAAAAGGGTGTGAAGGTGATGGCTTCGCAGGGATATGAAACCGAACTGAACGTTTACCAGGATGCGCTCCTGCCTGTTACGGCTTTCAGCCTGCAGGCGGTTATTGAAAGCGGCGTGCCGCGCATCGTTGCCGTCCCCGACGATGGCGGCATCACCCCACTGCTTCAAAACGCCACTTACCAGTTGGTTTTGCCCATTCGCCGCGAAACAACCACCATTGGCCTGCTCTTTATGGAAAGCCTCGCACAGGAGCCCATATCAGAGGAAATGCTGGCCTTTCTGGAGCGCCTGGCTGACCATGCAGCCGTTGCGATTGCCAATGCCCAGCTCTACACGGCGGTGCAGGCTGCCAATGTGGCTAAGAGCGAATTTGTCTCCTTTGTTGCCCACGAGCTTAAGAACCCGATGACCTCGATCAAAGGATTCACCGAGTTGTTAGCCGCGGGGGCGGTTGGACAGGTGAACGAAGCGCAGGCCAACTTCCTCCAGACCATCCGCTCAAATATCGAGCGCATGAACACCCTCGTCTCTGATCTGAATGACCTTTCAAAAATTGAGGCCGGGCGCCTGCGCCTTGAATTTAAGGCTTTCCCTATCAGCGCGGTGGTGGATGATGCTGTGCGCTCGCTGCGCCGCCAGGTTGATGAGAAGGGTCAAAAACTGGTTCTCGCCTTCCCCGCTGACCTGCCGCCAGTCTGGGCGGACCGCATGCGCGTCTCGCAGGTGGTCATCAACCTCATATCTAATGCCCATAAATACACGTCACAGGCCGGGCAGATCACGGTTGGCGCTGAAGCCTGCCAGAACCGCTGGGATGAGAGCGGTCCGCAGCAGGTTTTGCACCTGTGGGTTCAGGATACGGGTATTGGCATCAGCCCCGAGGATCAGAAAAAGATTTTCCAGAAGTTTTTCCGCGCTGATGACCCCAAAACCCGCGAAGTAGCCGGAACCGGACTGGGTTTGAACATCACCAAAGCCCTGGTTGAGATGCAGGGCGGCAAGATTTGGTTTGAGAGCGTCTTCCGGCAGGGCACCACCTTCCACATCACCTTGCCAGTTGCGGAGCAGTAACCCCCACAGCCTGATTAGCGGCTTTCTCGGAATTCTTCCACCTGATAAGTGAAGACCTGAAGCACTTTACGCTGCCACAGGTTGCCCGAAGCGCCCATTTTCAGGCACAGGTGGGTCAAAAACTCACCGGTATCAGGAACCTTCTCCCAGACCTGCGGCAAAAAGGTGGCGCGGCGTATCCCGTCGCGC
>CAYVOX010000099.1:0-12653 GCA_964453035.1 uncultured Anaerolineaceae bacterium | reverse complement strand
ACGCCTGGTATTCATTGGTTCAAACCCGGCGGCAGATACCATCCTGGGCGTGGAGAATACGCAATTTGTCGGTAAAACCATTGAGCAGGCCTTTCCTCCGCTCGCGCGGACGCAAATACCGGCGGAGTACCGCCGGGTGTGCACCTCCGGCCAAACCTGGATTGCCGAACAGGTAGATTACGAAGATGCCCAGATTAAGGGGGCTTTTGAAGTGCGCGCCTTTCGCACCGGTCCGGCTACGATGACCGCCATGTTCATGGATATCACCGAGCGCAAGAAAGCCGAAGCCACCGTAATGAACATTGCGAAGGGCATCTCCGCCGAGATTGGCCAATCCTTCTTCACCTCGCTGGTTGAACACCTGGGGCGATCACTCAAGGCGGACGTGGCCTTCATCAGCGAAATGACCGGGGATAACCAGATGCAATCTGTCGCGGTTTATTCTGGCGGCAGGATTGTAGAGAACTTCACCATCGAAGATATTAAAAAATCACCCTGCGGGCAGGTGGTTGAGCAGGGCCAGGTGGTTTACCAAAAGGGCGTATCTGCAAACTTTCCTCAGGGTGGCGCCAATTTATCCAAATACGAGGGCTACATCGGTTCAGCCCTTTATGATTCTACCGGTCAGGCGATGGGCTGCATCAGCGTGCTGTACCGCCAGCCGATGAGCGATCCCGGGCTGGTTGAATCGACGCTGCAAATCTTCGCGGTACGCGCCTCAGCCGAACTGGAAAGGCGGCGCATCGAAAACGCGCTGCTGGATAGCGAAAAGCGCTTTAGAGGGCTGATTGAAAACAGCGCCGACGGCGTGGCAATCCTTGACCCGTCTGGTAGGGTGGTTTACGTCAGCCCGGCCATCAAGAATTTGCTGGGATATGACGCGGATGAATACCGCGGGCAGGTGATTTTTGACCTGTTGCACGCCGAAGAAGCCGATACGATCCGGAGGATTTTTAACCGACTGTTTACATCCCCGGGTGCACCTGTGACGGGTCCGCTGCGCTTCAGGCATAAAGACGGCAGTTGGAAATGGTTTGAGGCTATTGCGGTCAACTCTCTACAAGAGCCGGCGATCCAGGGTGTGGTGGTGAACTTCAGAGATATCTCCGATCGGGTCGAATCCGAAAACCAACTCAAAAAGCTTAACCGCTCGCTGCAGGCCATCAGCCAGTGCAATCTTTCGATGGTGCAGCTAACGGATGAGTTTGAACTATTGCAGGAGATTTGCCGCATCACCGTAGAAATCGGCGGGTACCCATCTTCATGGATTTGCTACGTGGAAAACCAGCCGCGCCGGATGCTGCGCCCCGTGGCCCAGTTTGGCTTCCTCAAGGAGCGCAGCGAGCCAAGCCCCCTGAGCGGCACGACCGATCCCAACCGTGAAGAGCCGCCGGTCAAGGCGCTGCGCACGCACCAACCTGTGATTGTTGAGGACCTGCGCAAGTCAACCTGCAAATCCCCCTGGTGCATCGAGGCGATCGACCGCGGCTACATGGCGATGATTACCCTGCCGCTCTTCTTTGATAAGGAAGATTTCGGCTGCCTGATGATTTACGCACCGGAGGCCAGCTTATTCGAGGGTGACGAATACACCCTGTTGAGCCAGCTGGCGAACGATTTATCCTACGGCATTCACACCCTGCGCACGCGCATGGACCGCGACCGCGCCATCCGCCAGATTGAGCGCACCAGCGCTGACCTGGAAACAGCTTACGACGCCACTTTGGAGGGTTGGGCGCGCGCCCTCGAAATGCGCGAGCGTGAGACAGCGGGTCACAGCCGCCGGGTGGTGGAAATGACCCTCAGCCTGGCAAAACTGTGCGGTGTTTCAGAGGCAGAGCGGGTTCACATCCGGCGCGGGGCGTTGTTGCACGACATTGGCAAAATGGGGCTGCCCGACAGCATCCTGCTCAAGCCTTCTGCGCTCTCAAGCGAGGAATGGGTGGTGATGCGGCAACATCCCATTTACGCCTTCCGCCTGTTGAACAATATTCCCTATTTACGTTCGGCAATGGATATCCCCTACAATCACCACGAGAGCTGGGACGGTAGCGGTTACCCCCGCGGGTTGAAAGGCGATGAAATTCCGATCGCGGCGCGCATCTTCGCGGTTGTGGACGTGTGGGATGCGCTGCTTTCCGAACGGCCTTACCGTCCATCCTGGCCATCTGAAGATGTGAAGCGCTACCTGCAGGTGCAATCGGGCAAGCAGTTTGACCCGCGCATCGTTGAATTGTTCATCACACATTTACTCAACCGCGATTCCACCAGGCAAGCGCCTTAAGCACAGCCCGGGCAAGCGGTTAAGCTAAACCCCCATCAAATCCTTATTCGGGAGGTAGAATCACTTCCTCCCGAATTTGTTTTATAAGGCGCAGGGTTCTTAGACCTGCCAGACCGGTATAGGTTTCAACGTTCGTCAGGCTGTCGAATGCTTCCGGCGGTAGCCAGCGCATGATCGCCGGGTTGCGCTTGATATTTTCCAACAGGGGATTGGGATGACCAGCCTGAACCTGTTCCCAGGCGGCCAGGGCCTGCCCGCGGAAGAACTCATGCAGGGCTTGCCGGTCTGCACCACGCTTGACGGCTGCCATCATCAGGCGTTCAATGGCTGCAAAGGGGGCATAAATTGCCAGGTTGCGTTCAATGGCCGCCCGGTTGATCACCAGCCCGCGCAGGATACGCCCGCATGCGGCGAGGAGTTCATCGCAAATCAGAAAAGCTTCCGGGAGCAGGCTGCGGCGGTTGGCGCTGTCATCCAAAGTGCGCTCCAGCAGCGCGTTGGCGGCATTATGCCAGGCGTTGGCTGGTAGAGAAGCCAGCTGGCGCGCCAGGGAATCGATCTTTTCGGCGTT
Source organism: uncultured Anaerolineaceae bacterium (assembly GCA_964453035.1). Taxonomy (GTDB): domain Bacteria; phylum Chloroflexota; class Anaerolineae; order Anaerolineales; family Anaerolineaceae; genus CAYVOX01. The sequence goes on along the minus strand of CAYVOX010000099.1, from coordinate 9,798 downwards.
GATGGGATTGCGCTTAAACGGCATGGCCGAGGAACCGACCTGCAGCCTGCCAAACGGTTCGCTCAATTCGCCAAGTGGCGGCGATTGCAGGAAGCGCAGGTCAAAAGCCAGCTTGTGCAGCACGGCACCAATCCCCGCCAGGGCGCTTATCACGTCGTAATCCTGCCGCCGGGGGTAAGTCTGCGTGGTGATGGGGAAGAAGGGCAGATCGAGTTCGCGGCTGAAGGCATCCTCAAAGGCTTCCAGGTTGGCCTGGCCCACCAGGTCAGCATAAGCTGCGGCGCTGCCCACCGCGCCTTTCAACCCCTTTCCGCGGATTTGCCTGCGCAGCCCGTTGAGAGCGCGCCAATCCTCCAGTAAATTCTGCGCATAGCCGGAGAGACGGTAGCCGAGCGTGGTCGGCTCGGCGGGCTGCAGGTGCGTGAAAGCCATCACCGTCAGGTATGCGGTTTCCTCCATGCGGTCTGCCAGCACCAACAGTACCTTTGCCAGCCGGGGGAGCAGCAAATCCAGGCTGGAGCGGATGCGCAGGGCATCGGTGTTATCTTCAATATCGGTGGAGGTGGCCCCCAGGTGCAGAATGGCTCCTGCGGTGGGGCATTGCTCTGCAAAGGCGCGCAGTTCTGCCATCAGGTCATGGTGAATCTCGGCTTCAATCTGCAGCGCGCGAGGAATATCCACCTGCTGGCTGTGAGTCTCCAGTTCTTCTACCTGAGCCAGGCTGACCAATCCAAAAGGCACCTGGGCGCGCGCCAGCGCCACCCACAACTTGCGCCAGAGCAGCCGTTTTTGGGTTTCGCTCCACAACGTGCGCATTTCGGGGCTGGCGTAACGCCAGGTAAACGGTGACTGGTAGCGGTCAAAATCGGTCACGGTACTCAGGCTTCCACCAGGTAGATATTAATCCTGCCGCCCTTATCCGAGGCGTACAGGATGCGGCTTGAGTCCCAATCCCAGGTGGGGTGGCAGTGGGCGCTCTGTGTATGCCAGGATGTGCCGTGGAAAACCAGCGGCTGCACCTCGGGTTTGGGGCTGGTCAGATCCACCAGCACCAGGTTATCCACGTCATCGCCCACCAGCAAAGTATTGGAGGCGTTGGCGTGGTAATGGTTGCAGTAATACGGCAGTTCCACCTTGCGCAGCACTTCTCCGTTGCGGTTAGCCAGCCCCACGAAGGGAATCATGGCATTTTGGTTAACCTGCACGTCCGTTGCCACCGCCTGAGTCCGGTCAGAGGTGATGGTGCCGTCGTGCCCCGGACCGCGGTTATCGAAGAAAACCAGTCCGTCCTGCGTCCAGAACTCGTGACCGATCGAGTCGGCTTCATCCTGGCGGTATAGGGGATGCGCTTCGCGGGCTGCCAGGTCAAAAATCCACATGCGCTGGGTCACCAGGTTCCACGGCCCCTCGTGGCAGAACATGCCGATAGTTCCATCATCCGGAGAGAACTGGAAATGCCCCAGTTGGTGGGTATCCTTGAAAATATCGTACCATCCTGATCCGTCAAGGGCAGCAATGGTGATGCGGGCATCCTTCACCAGGTAGTAACGTTCCTTAAACCCGCTGTAGTTTGGGCCGTGCTCGTGACCGGTCTTCTCGTTGCGAATAAAACCGATGTAGCGCAGGTTGGGGCTGATGGAAGGCGATGCCAGGTTGTAATTGCCCTCCTCCGTATAGAGTGTTGTAACTTTCCCGCTGAGCGTATCAAGCGCCTTGATTTGTTTTTTGGTGTTATAAACGATGAGGCGACCATCGGGGGTTTTAGTGGCGCGCGCCACGGGTGAATCTTCATCCGTTAACTGCGTCATCACACCGCTTTTCAGATCCATGCTGAAAACGTTGTAGTGCGGGTCGCCGGCAGGGTCGCCATCCACCTGTGAAGCCCGGTCTGAGAGAAAGACAATCTCGTTCTTACCGCGTACGAACGCATTCTCAGTGAAGTAGAGGTGGTAGTTGTTTCGGGTGGTGGTCAACTGGTGGACGGTGTGCCCGGTGAGCGGATCTTTGAAGGTGCGCATCTCTGAGGGGAAAGTTTTCATTATCAATTAGCCTTGTCTGGATTGTGGAAATGGGGCAACAATGGTCATTTTGCAAAAACTATCCAGGAAAAGGCCCACGGATGCTGCGCCTTTCCCTGGACAGGGTATTATGGCTCAAATCAGAGCAGCGGTCTCACCCATTTGACGAACGCGGGCAGGATGTCTTCGGGTTCAGGCAGGGTAGGATGCCAGCGCTTCTCATGCTCAAAGACAATCCAACCATCATACCCGTTGGTTTTAAGCGTATTGATGGCTTCCACCAGTGGCAGCGAGCCTTGCCCGGGGAAGGTATAGCGCCAGCCATCCGACATCGCATTGGGGTGGCGAGGGTCGTAGGTGGCGTCCTTCACATGGGTGTAGGCCACCCGCGGGCCAACAGCCGCAAAAGTAGCCGAGGGCATTTCGCCACCCACACGCGGGGTGTGGCCCATATCCCACAGCACGCCAAAGGCTTCATCGGGTATACGGTCGAGCAGAATGCGGCAATCCGCTGATTTAACCCAGTTGTCATGCGTCTCGAACAGCCACATCAGGTCGCGCGCGCCATCCAGCGCAAGGATGCCCTGCACCGTCATCTGTCCAAAATCGGCCAGTTGAGAGCGGCTGTACTTATCCAGGTCACCCATGCCGAACACCCGGATGAATTTTGCCCCCAGCTCGTGCGCCAGTTGAATGGTGCGGCGCGCTTCTGCCAGGTTTGCGGCCATGGCCTCCGGCACGCACACCTTGATGCTGGTTGAAATGCCGCAAATCGGCACCCCGTAATCTGCAATCTTTTTGCGCGTCTCTGGCAGGCCGGTGGTGAAGGCCGGGTGCAGGGTCACATCCACCATATCCAGGTAGCCGCGCAGGTCCAGCCCGTCAAAACCGTATTCCACGGTTTTCGCCAGGATGGTATCCAGGTCCCATTTTGGACAAGCCAGTGTGGTATAGCAAATTTTCATATCACCCTCCAGGGTTACTGCAGACAAATAGATTCAAATAGCCGGATATCTTCAGCCAGCATGTCCGGTTTTTGCTTAAGAAAGACACCGATGCAGACAGCATCCATGGGGCGCAGGTGCGCAGCGGTGAATTGGAAGGCCTGCACGGGGTCGTTGCGCCCTGCCGCGAAAATTTTATAATGAATGGCGGGTTTCGGCAGCCCGGCAATCACCGCCACCATGTTATCCCGGTCTTCTTCCGCGTAAACCTCGGTTATGCCGCTTTTGTGTCCCGCATACTGGGTGCGGTCCGAAGGGTTGTAATAGGAGCACATGTGAAACTCAAATTCAAAGTGCTGCGCGGCCCACTGCAGGGTGGTATGCATGTGAGCAGCCACGCCGGCGGGTAACCCTGCCTGGTGGATGGCATCCAGCGCAGATTGCACTTCAGATTTCATGTCGTGGTGCTTCAGGTAATCCATCTGCCCACCGTGGAGGTACACCGCGCTGGCCCCACCTTTGATGGCCCGCAGCGCACCGGCCAACGGCATGCCAAATTCCGTGCAGGTTTGGGCTATCCATTTTATTGTTCCGCCTTCATCCCAGTATTCCGCCAGCAGGCGCACCATGTGGGCGTCGGCGCGGCCAATCAGAGCGGTCACGCCCAGTTGCTCTGCCAGCGCCAGGGTTTCTTTGATGCGCTGGCTGCTGTAGTAGTGCATCATCTCCGCATCCAGGGCTGGAGACTGGTGCGAAAAGCCCGAAAACGGGTTACTACCCAGGATGAGACGCGAGACGGTGAGCGAACCCAGGTTAATGATGGGAAGCGGCATAGCGGGAGAATCCTTGGTTGGGTTGAAGTTCAGGTTGCGGTGACGCAACCTCATAATTATTGTATCATAAGGGTTAAAATGGTTGGCGGATTATCGCTTATGGAGCTTCAGATAATTACTTCGGTAAGGAGAATCTCATGAACGCACTCAACTTTAAACCCCGGCTTTTGCTCGGGCCTGGCCCCAGCGCTGTGCATCCGCGCATCCTGCAGGCTCTTTCCAGCCCCACCATCGGCTACCTCGATCCTCAATTCTTCGCCGTCATGGACCAGGTGCAGGAGGGGTTGAGAGCCGTGTTCCAGACGGCTAACCCCATCACCCTGCCTGTTTCGGGAACGGGCAGCGCAGGGATGGAAGCCAGCCTGTGCAACTTCATTGAACCGGGCGACAGCGTGCTGGTGGGCGTCAACGGCTTTTTCAGCCAGCGCATGTGTGAGATGGCTTCGCGGTATGGGGCGGAAGTGCGCCGCATCGAAAAGCCATGGGGCAAGGTATTCACCCTCGACGAGGTGCGCGCCGAACTGGATAAAAAACCCGCCCGGCTGGCTGCCTTTGTTCATGCTGAAACCTCCACCGGAGCGCTGCAGCCTCTGGAAGGCCTGGGGGAGCTGGTGCACGCTCAAAAGGGCCTGCTGCTGCTTGACTGCGTGACCTCGCTGGGGGGAATGCCGGTTGCCATTGATGGAAATGGCGTGGATATCGCTTACAGCGGGACGCAAAAATGCCTGGGCGTGCCGCCCGGGCTGGCGCCGCTCACCATCAGTCCGCGCGCGCTTGAGACACTCCAGAACCGTAAAACAAAGGTGGCTAACTGGTATCTGGACCTCAACCTGATTGCCAAGTACTGGGGCAAGGAACGCGCCTACCACCATACAGTGCCCATCAACATGGTTTACGCCCTGCACGAGGGACTGGCGATTGCGTTGGAGGAAGGCCTGGAGGCGCGCTGGCAACGTCACCACGAAAATGCTGAACTGCTGTGGGCCGGACTGGAAAGCCTGGGCCTGAAGCTGCATGTTCCGCGAGCCCACCGTTTGCCCAGCCTGACCACCGTACAAATCCCCGCAGGGGTGGATGACCTGGCACTGCGCCGAAAGCTGCTCAACGATTACAACATTGAAATCGCCGGCGGCTTTGGCCCCCTGGCAGGAAAAATCTGGCGGATCGGCCTGATGGGCTACTCCTCCCGGCGGGAAAACGTCACTCTGCTGCTGGCGGCTCTCAAAGAGCTGCTGTAAGCCGGGTCGCAACCTGCCCCGCTGACCTTCGTCGAGACTTAGCGGGGCAGGTTGTTTTTTTTCTGGTCAATTGGCACCATTTTTGCAAGGGTAACCGCAATTCACATATTCAACGGTGTGCCTTGACCAGAAAACTGCTGTTTGCCTCCCTGTGTTTGTTGGTGGTTGCCCTGATGGGCAGCGCGGGCGCTGCCTTACCCGGGCCGGTGCTGGGCGCCACAATCCGGCACCAGTACTTTCCGATGGTGGCGCGGGATGAACCTCCCATCTGGCTTGGCCCGGAAGGGGGAACGCTGGTGGTGCTGGCTGCTGACCCGCGCAACCCGCAGAACATATTCGCCGGTTCGTGGGGCGGGGGGGTGTTTAAAAGCGCGGACGGCGGTCTCACCTGGGAGGCAGCCAACCTGGGGCTGGGGAACCTGTTTATCAACGCGCTGGCGGTTGATCCGCTTGACCCCAGGGTGCTTTACGCTGGCACGTATAAGGGCTCCATTTACAAATCCACCAACGCGGCGCTATCCTGGGCGGTTGCCAGCGTGGGCATTCAGCCGGAGGCTGTGACTTATACGCTGGCAGTTGACCCTAAAACCCCGGGGGTGGTGTATGCGGGTACGCGCGGCATCTCCAATGACGGGATTGCCCCCTGGGCTGGCGTGTTGTATAAAAGCGCGGATGGGGGCGCTTCCTGGCAGGCGAAACTGCAAAACATCGGCGGGGTGAGCCAGCAGGATTGGATCTATTCAATTGCCATCAATCCCACCGCTTCCAATATCGTTTATGCCGCCTCGCACGAGCACGGTCCCTTCCGTAGCGAAGACCGCGGCGAAACCTGGTACCCGGTCTCCAGTGGCATCACGGATGGGTCTGGACGGGCGATTGCGGTGGATCCTAAAAACAGCGCCACCGTTTTTATGGGTGTGTGGCACAACAGCGGGGTATTCAAGACGGTTAATGGCGGGCTGAGCTGGGTGCTGGAAGAGAACGGTATAGCTGATTCAAAAATTTACAGCCTGGCGATTGACCCGGTCCTGACCTCAACCCTGTATGTGGGAACGTATAACCAGGGCGTGATGAAATCCACCAACAGCGGGCTAACCTGGCTGCCGGCTGGTAGCGGGCTGCCTTCCATTTTTGGTCTTCTGGTGGACCCGGCCAATCACCTGCGGGTTTTCAGCGGCACATCGGGCGCAGGGTTGTTGTTGAGCGCCAACGGCGGGCTGACCTGGGCGCCCAGCCAGAGCGGGCTTAAGGCCAGCCAGGTCACTGCCACGGTCATTCACCCGACCGACGCTAAAACAGTCTTCACCAGCGTCTTTGGCCGCGGGGTGATGAAATCCACCAACCGCGGAGCGAACTGGTCGGAATTTAACTACGGTCTCACCGACCTTTACGTCAACGCGCTGCTCATTCACCCGCAGAACGCCAACGTGTTCTATGCGCTCACCCAGTCTGGTGGGTTGTTTCGCGGTGACCGGGCTACCACGCTGGGCTGGCAGCCGATTGGATTAAACCTGCCTCTGAGCACTGCACGGGTGGAATCTGGCGAGGATCATCCCTTTGCAAGCTTTGAAGCGGCGCTCGGCGTTGGCGAAGAAGCTCTTGATTCCACAACCACCTACGCCCCCTTGCAGGTGATGGCTTTTGCGCCATCAAACCCAAAAACGGTTTACCTGGGCACCGGCGGCGCGGGGTTGTATCGCAGCCTGGATGAAGCCGTCACCTGGCAGGCGGCGGGTTTTGCCGGGCAAAGCATCGAGGCGATTGCGGTTGACCCTGTCAATCCCAGCCTGGTATGGGCGTCCAGCTCGGTTGTGGGCGGACTCAAGGTAACCACCAATGGCGGCGCTGCCTGGAGCGATGGAGGGCTGCCGAACGTCATCACCTACACCCTCAAGCGCTCGCCCGGCGGAACGCTTTATGCCGGCACCAGTAACGGCATCTATACGCGGAGCGGGGCAACCTGGACGCATATTGGCCTGGCGGGCGTCACCGTCACAGGCGTGGGCGTGCACCCCTCAAAACCTCAGGTGTTGCTGGCGGGCACGACCGACGGCGTGTGGATGACGGTCAATTCCGGGCTGACCTGGCTGAATAAGCCCACGGAGTTGCGTTATCACAGCGTTGGAGATATCACCTTTGATTGGGCTGACCCTGCGTGGGTTTATTTCAACACCCGCGGGCACGGCGTGCTGCGTGCTTACTTCCGCTGGCCGTAGCTTTCACTCGGATGAAAAATTCAATTCATGCTATAGTTTAACCGGGCTGGAAAAACCCCGGCTTAAGTCCTTGTTGGGAGGGTGAATATGAAGCTGGTGACCTTTGAGGATCAGAATGGCGCGCGAACCGGTGCTGTGGCTCAGCACGGCATGCAAGATTTCCTGCTGGACCTGGCAAGCGTTGGTTTGCCTGCGGAGATGAATGCTTTGCTGGCTGAGGGTGAACCTGCTCTGGAAAAGGCGCGGAAGGCACTGGATTCGACACCCTCTGAGCGGATGATTCCACTTTCCTCAGTGCGCCTGCTGGCGCCGGTGCCAAAGCCCGGCAAGATCCTCTGCCTGGGCCACAATTACACCGACCATGCCGGCAGTGCCACCCGACCTGAATTTCCAACCATCTTCGGCAAGACCCCTAACACCGTCATCGGTGCGCGCCAGGCGGTAGTGCTGCCGGCCATTACCCCGCAGGTGGATTACGAAGCCGAATTGGCGGTGGTGATAGGCCGGCGCGGCAGGTCCATCCCTGAGATCAGCGCCTACAGTTATGTGGCAGGTTACACTATTTTTAATGACGTCAGCGCGCGGGATTACCAGAAACGCACCAGCCAGTGGATGATTGGCAAATGCTTTGATGGCTTTGGTCCCATGGGACCGTGGCTGGTTACCCGGGACGAGATCCCCAACCCTCACCAGCTTAAATTATGCGCCGAAGTGGATGGCTTTGAAGAGCAGCGCACGCACACCTCGCAGATGATTTTTTCCATCCCCTACCTGATTGCCTACCTCAGCCAGGTGATGACGCTGGAGCCGGGGGATATCATCTCCACCGGCACGCCCGGACGCACCCAGCGCGGCGGGGGAGGGGCGGTTTTCCTCAAAGATGGTGAGGTGGTGACCATCCATATCGAAGGGATTGGCGAGCTGGTCACCCCATTTTATTCTGAGTAAACAGTCTCCACAGGCGGTTGAGGGTTTCCTCAAGGCGCCGCCCCAGCGGTTCACCACCGGGGGTGGTGACGTCATCTTCGTTTTCGAACACCACAAACGGCACCTGCGCGCCGCTGATGGGCAGATACCCCTGGCTTTTGCCTGCGCTCACCTCCAGCCAGTCGCTTTCGCGGTAGAGATGTTCTATCTTTTCATCTGAAAGACCGTGTTGCAGGATAGAATCGGGGCGCTGCGGGTTGAAGCGCTGGCGGTTTTTGCGGAGTGATTCGGCATAGGACACATTGACATAAAGGATGGCTGCCCGGCTGGCAAGCTCGGGGGAAAGGTGCTCAAAGGCGCGTTTGAAGCCGCCGTGTTCGGCGCCGCGGGCGAATTCCACCAGGGTGGTCACCGGGTCGGAGGGGTCAACATCCCTCAGGCGCTTATGATATTCCTGCGAGATGCGCCGGATGAGCAGGTGCCAGAGGTGTTCTCCCAAGAAGTAGCCGTCGGGGGTGGTGTGCAGGCGGGGAAAGCCCATCTCGCTCAGCAGGTCGTCTTCCTCAAACCAGGTCCACAGCATCGGAAAGTCATCAATTTCCTCCAGCCTGCCGGCGTGAAAGCGCTCGCGGCGAATTTGCGGCGTGGTGTGCTTGAGGTAATGGATGATTTCGCTTTTTCCCGCTGCTGGGCGAGCCAGGAGTAAAAGGGCGTCAAAGGTATCTTGGGGCATGGTAACTCCATTCTTGTGGGTAGAGACTTCCCCCGATTCTACCCGGCTTTCACGAGCCGGTACAGATTTAGCTTCTCCACCCGCCGGTGAGTTACTGGCGCAGCCTGCGGCGGGCTGCCAGGCTGACGCGCACGAAGTGCTTCAGATGGTGCAAGGGGTGAATGTGGCTCTTTTCATCGGCGTAAATGGTGCGGATGGGCACCCAGCCCAACCCAAGGCCGTGTTTGAGGCACTCCACAATCATCGCCACCTCGAACTCAAAACCGTGCTCGGGGTTCGCCAGCATGGCATCCAACAGATCGCTGCGGATGAGGCGATAGCCGGACTGGTTATCCAGAATTTCCTCTCCCACCGCCCAGGAGAAGAAGGCTTTACCGAGGGTGTTTGGCAGGCGGCGCCTTAAAGGCATCTGGCTGTAGTCGCGTTGTCCGATGATTAATCCAGCTGGCTTTCGCCTGGCCTCCTCTAGAAATTTTGGAATCTCCTGTGGGTCGTGCTGTCCGTCGGCATCCAGGGTGAGCACGGCTTCGTAGCCGCCTTGCAGCGCGGCCTTGAACCCGGCGATCAACGCGGCGCCTTTGCCCTGGTTGGGCACCTGGCGCAGCACCTGCGCCCCTGCCTGCTCAGCCAGCAGGGCGGTATCATCCCTGGAGCCATCATCCACCACCAACACCGGCAAGAATGCGCTGGCCTGGGCCACCACATTTTTGATGTGAGCAGCTTCGTTGAAGGCAGGGATCAGGCAGAGGATTTTTCCAGTCATCGTTGGCATTGCTGGAACCATTATACCAACCCGGTTGAAAATAGCCTGAACATTGGCGAAGAAAACCGTAAGAGATGGGAGCCGGTTAAAGTTGCGACAAATACTAATTTGTGGTTCTCATACTCG
>CAYVOX010000098.1:0-12703 GCA_964453035.1 uncultured Anaerolineaceae bacterium | reverse complement strand
GATGGGAGCAGGAAAAGCTCGGCCCACATGCCCAGGTTGGCTGCCTGGTTAAGCTTTGGTCCCTGGGTGGGCGGACCGAAGGGTAGTTCAAAAAGGCTTTGGCCTTCGAGGTAGCGTTCGTTGACCTTTAAAAACGGGCGACCAAAGAAAGTGGCCTCAATATAATGGCGGTAACTGCGACCGGCATCGTGGATGAACCGGAAGCGGCCCTGCAGGGGAATGCGGAAAAACGGGCTCAATTGTACCCGACCGGTGAAAACGGCGCTGTGAATCACAGGGATGCGCTCGCCGTAAATTTTCCGGTACATGCGTTCAACCGGCGCCGGAAGGCCAGGCGGCAGGGGGGCTGTTTCTGAGGGTTGGGAGGGCCGGGGAAAGGGTGGGAAGGGCGCGGGTTGAAGGCGTAATCCCAACCAGATCACCAGGGCAACTGCTGCCAGAACGGCTAATATAATGAGAATGATTTCCATAGATAACCATATCCTTTCGGTGGTGCGGTGCCTATTATAAATCAAGAAACGCAGTCACCGACTGCGTTTCTTGATTTAATGCAAAGGGGGGCTCTACCTGAACGGGGCCAACTGATCCAGAGCGCGCCCCTGCAATGGTGAGTTACAGCCCCTTGAATACGTTGCCCAGAACCAGCAGGAGCAAGCCAGCCAGCGCCAGCCAGATGGCGTAGGCGGTCATCGAAGGCACCAGCAGGGCGATGATGGCCAGCACGCCAAGAACTACCGAAATCAACCAGGTGATGAATTTAGGCTCATTCAGTTTCATAATCAAATCCCTCCATGAAGATATGAAATCCTCTCCTGGCCCCACAAACTGATATTTGAACGAGAGGTTAAAGGGATTATACAATCATTATAAAAATTTTAACCATCCATTCTTGCGTTTTGGAGGCGTTTTAGGAGGGATTTCAGCTTTGAGGGTGGATTTTTTGGTTCACGGCGGCCTGCAGGAGGACGTTGACGCCCTCCGCGAGTAGATCTTCAACGCGGGTGATTTTGATGTGCCGGGCTTTTTTGCCGGTGCCGCGCAGCATGTGGTGAGGATCCGGCAGGGCGGCACCCTGAGCCAGCATGAGATTGAGGTAGGTTTTATAGAGGATGATGCCAAAAACCAGCCCCTTGACGGTGCGGTCGGTTCCGTAGGCGATTAAATTGGCGGAGGGGTCGAATTGCTCCAGCGCGGTGGGCATGGCAGCCCGGATCAGGGCGCGAGCCTGGCGTGCCATGGGATGAAGCTCAACGGGGTAAGGTTGCAGGAAGCGTTCAAAATCGTCCATGGTTAGTCCTTGGGGGTTGAAATGACCTGAGGCTTTGAGCGCCTCAAGGATGGATTGTGCCCACTGGCGCACCGCGGCGCAGTAGTTATGACTGCCTTCGGCAACCACCTGCGGGGCGGTGATGTGCCAATCCACGGGGCGGGCGTAGGCGCCGCGGGCGGCGGGTGTGGCGGTGATTTTCCAGGTTCGGCGGCGGCTGTCCACCTTTCCGCGGCTGGCCTGGCGTGCCTGTTGGGGCGTGAGGCCTTGCTCCAGGAAGCCGGCGAGGAGTTGAATGGAAAAATGCAATCCCTCTGGTGAGAGCAGGCCGGGGTGCTGCAGGTGATAACACAGCACGGTGAGATGATGAACTTCGCCGAGTGGGGTGAATTCGTTTTCCCAGAAAAGCATCTGGTGGAAGGCTTCCTGGCAGGTTGGGCTGCCTTGCCAGCAAGCGCCGCATTCCGGGCAGTTGAGGGAGAGAGGCATGCAGACATTGTAAGGAGGATAGCGCTAACCCGTCAAGCGCTTTTTACAATATAATTCAGGGTGGATTGACATAAAGAAGCCCTGTGCCTGCCAGATTTCAACCGGATGAGGTGAGCGATGCAAAAAATGAACCGCTGGGTGTGGATTGCCAGCATTGCCCTGGTGAGCCTGGGCGTGATTTCCTTCATCCTGAACGTTGTGCTGGGTTACGCCTTTAATATTGGCTGGCCGCTGCTGGTGGTGCTGCTGGGAGCAGCTTTTCTGGTGCTGGCGGGACCGCTTTCAGCTACCTACCGCTGGGCTGATTTTCTCTTCATCCCCGGCGGGCTGCTGGCAGCATTGGGTTTGATTTTTCTGTTGAACGTGCTGACTGGCGACTGGAATGCCTGGGCTTATGCCTGGTTATTGGCGCTGGCGGGGCTGGGCGCGGGGGTGCTGCTGGCCAACCGCTCGGGGCGCTGGCCGCAGTGGGTGACCCTGACCGGCATGGGGCTAACTCTGGGCGGCATCACCCTGGCGGTGCTGTTTGGGGCAATCACAGGCGGGTTGTTCATCCAGGTGATGGCGCCGCTGGCCCTGGTGCTGGTGGGGGTGGGGCTGCGCTGGCTGAAGCCGGAGAAGGTTCTGGCACGCCTGAAGGAAGTTTCACCGGAGCCCGTTACTAAAGCTCCTAACCAGGCCGCCCTGGTGGAGCCGCTGAGCGCGAGAGAACTGGACGTGCTGCGGTTGATCGCAGAGGGACTCTCCAACGCGGAAATTGCCGGTAGACTCACATTGGCGCAATCCACGGTCAAGACGCACATCAATAACATTTACGGCAAGCTGGGTGTGCAAACGCGCATTGCCGCCATTCAACGCGCCCGGGAATTGCATTTACTCTAGCTCAGGCGCCTAATTTCACCTGACCGGGGGGTGGAGGGGGGTGGATTCCCGGAATCCACCCCCTTTTTTCAACCTAAAGGCAGATGTAAATCCATCCCCCGCTGCGGTATACACACAACATCTTCTGAGTTGTGAAAGGGATTGACATGGAAAACGCATTAATTGGTAAAACGTTTGTTGTGACCGGCGCCACCTCCGGGATTGGGCTGGCCACTGCCCGCCTGCTGGCATTGCAGGGGGCTGATGTGATCGGGGTGGGGCGCTCAGCGGAGCGCTGCCGCGCGGCTGAAGCTCAACTGCGCGGGCTGCATCCGCAAAGCCGGGCGCGCTTTTGCCCGGCGGACCTGGCGCTGCAAAGCCAGGTCCGCGCCCTGCGGGAGGACGTGAACGTGGTGCTGCAGGGCTGGGGGAAGACCTGCCTGGATGGTTTGGTCAACAACGCTGGCACCTTCACGTACTGGCTGAGCCTGACGCCCGAGGGCTTTGAAACCCAGTGGGCGGTCAACCACCTGGCGGCTTTTTTGCTGACTCATCAACTGCTGGGGCTGCTTTTAGCAGCGCCAACAGCGCGGGTGGTGACGGTGAGCTCGGCTTCGCATTATTCCGGCAGGCTGAACTGGGACGACCTGCAACTGCGGCGGCGCTATAACGGCTTGCGCGCCTACGAGAACACCAAGCTGGCCAATGTGCTCTTTACGCTGGAATTCAACCGCCAGATGGGCGCACGCAGCACGGTGAAAGCCTTTGCCGCTGACCCGGGCCTGGTGAAAACGGATATGGGCTTTAAGGGCACGCCGGCGCTGGTACAGTGGTTCTGGTCGCTGCGCCGCAGGGGCGGTACGGAGCCGGAAGTGCCAGCGCAGGGGATTATGTATCTGTTGAGTGAGCCATCGCTGCAGGATTCGCCTGAATTCTACTGGAAGGATTGCCAGCCCAAGAAACCCTCCCGGCGAGCGCTGGATGGGGCGGACGCCGCCCGGCTGTGGGCGCAATCTGAGGCGATGTGCGGCATCGGATTGGAGGCCTGAGATGGAAACACAAAAGCAGCATCTTCCTCCATCTTTGATCCTGGTGACGGGGGCCGCCGGTGGGCTGGGCAAGGCGTTTGCCGTGGAGTGCGCCAGCCGCGGCTGGGACGTGGCTCTGAGCGATTTGCGCCGCGAAGGTCTGGAAACCCTGGCCGAAAGCCTGCGCAACACCTACGGCGTGCGGGTGTGGGTGTTCCCTTGCGATCTGACCGACCCGACCGAGCGCAGCAGCCTGTTAAGCCAGGTGGAGCGCGAGGGGCTGCGCTTCTGGGGATTGGTCAACGTGGCCGGGCTGGATTTTGAGGGGCCCTTCCTGGAACAATCCCGCCAGGCAATACGCACCATTATCCGCCTCAACATCGAGGGCACACTGGATTTGACACACGGCTTGCTGGCCCTGCGTGACCCGCTGGCGTGCTTCAGAATCATCAACGTTGCCAGCCTGGCAGCCTTCTACCCCATGCCGGTCAAGGCCACCTATGCGGCCTCCAAGCGGTTCCTGGTGGACTTCTCGCTGGCGCTGCGCAACGAACTACGCGACCTGGGTGTCACCGTCACGGCGCTGTGCCCTGCGGGGATGCCCACCACGCCCGAGACGGTGCAGGCAATTGATTCGCAGGGCATCCTGGGGCAGTTGACCACCCTGAACACCGGCGCGGTAGCCAACCAGGCGCTCAATGCGGCGCTCAAGGGGCAGGCGTTGGTCATCCCTGGCAGGTTGAACCAGATGCTGCAACTGGCCGGTCGGCTGGCGCCGACCGGATGGGTGGTGAGCCTGATTGGCAGCCGCTGGCGGGCATCACAGGCGGCGCGCAAAGCCCGGGCGCAGGTGATGCCCGCCTTGCCGGTGAGCCCGTAGAAAAGCCGCTATTTGGTTCTGGAAAACGCGACCCAGCTTAGACCTGAACTTTCCTTACCGAGAATGATCGGGCGCGTGTAAAAGTTGAGGAAATTCTGAATTTTTCAACCGGTGTTTTTCTGGATATGACCATCAGCCTACCAAAAATTTAGGGTGTATAATCAAAAAAAGGTGGATGGTCATCTTGATCACACATCAAAAACGGGAGGAATAATGAATTTCTTCAACTTTGAGAAGAAGAACCAGCTTGCCTTTCAAGTTGCAGACCGGGGCGGTGAGCGGTATTTGCCCACCTCGCTCCTCATGTTCTCAGATAACCCCAATGAAACCGTGGAAGCGCAGCGGCGGCGCAAGGGGTCGGGTTCCGGGCCCAGCGGGCGGGCAGAGATGCCCGAGCGTCCCTCGCAATCAGGCGGGGGGAGCGCGTTCCCGAGCGGTGATAGCGGCTCGCGCCCGACCAGTACCGGCGGCGGAAGCATGCTGCCCACCGGCGGCGGCCAGTTGAAGCTGCCCTTCTGGTTGATTGCCCTGATTTTCATCGGGTTCCTGGCGTACACTTTCTTTTTCAGCGGCGGCGAGCAGGAGCAGGTCTATGAGCAGCCCACCCAGCCATCGTACGCGCAGGTGACCAGTGCTCCGCAGGTCACCTTCCCGCCGGCTGCCACGCTTACACCCGGTCCTACCGCCAAACCGGTCACGCCCCTGCCGCCCTCCGGCGGCACCGGCAAGAACCAGACCTGGACCATCATGATTTACGCCGACGCGGACGATTCGGTGCTGGAGCAGGATATCTTCACCGACCTGAACGAGGCGGAAAAGGTGGGTTCCAGCGCGCAGGTTAACATCGTGGCGCAGATTGACCGCTTCGCGGGGGGATATTCCGGCGACGGGGATTGGACCAGCACGCGGCGCTATTACCTGACGAAAGACAGCAACCTGAGCCGGCTCAACTCCAAGATGGTGGCGGACCTGGGTGAAGTGAGCATGGCGGATCCCAAAACGCTGGTGGATTTTGCCACCTGGGCCATCAAGACCTATCCGGCTGATAAGTATGTGCTCATCCTCTCGGATCACGGCATGGGCTGGCCTGGCGGCTGGACCGACCCGCAGCCGAAAAATTTACGCAGCGTGAGCGTTCCGTTTGCGCAGGTGGTCAACACCAACATGCTCTACACCGGTGAAATTGACGCTGCCCTGCAGCAAATTCGCACCCAGGCCAAGATTGATAAGTTTGAGCTGGTGGGCATGGATGCCTGTTTGATGTCTCACCTGGAGGTTTATGCCGCGTTGGCACCGCACGCGCGCTACGTGGTCAACTCGCAAGAAACGGAACCCTCACTGGGCTGGGCTTATAACAGCTTTTTAACCGCTTTGACGAACAACCCCGGAATGGACGGCGGCGAGCTGGGCAAGCAGATTGTCTCAAGCTTCATTGAAAAGGATGAACGCATCCTCGACCGCCAGGCGCGGCTGGAGTTCCTCAGCCAGGGGTCGCCGATGGCCAGCCTGTTCGGGCAGGTCTCGGATATGGACCCGGTGCAGCTTTCCAGGCAGCTCAGCCGGTCTATCACGTTGACCACGGCCAAAATGGATACCTTCCCGAAATTGATGGACAGCGTCAACCAGCTGGCCTATGCCCTGCAGCGGGAGGATCAATCGGTGGTGGCGCGCGCCAGAACTTACGCGCAATCCTACACCAGCATTTTTGGCAAGAACGTTCCCCCTTCCTACATAGACCTGGGCAACTTTGTGCAACTGCTGCAGCGCGACAGCTCCAACAGCGCGGTGCGCTCGGCTGCTGCGGTGGTGCTGGAGGACCTGAAGAAGGTGGTCATCGCTGAAAAGCACGGCTCGGAAAAGCCCGGCTCAACCGGCATTTCCATTTACTTCCCCAACTCGCAGCTTTTTCAGAACGCCATGGCGGGTCCGCGCTCCTACACCAAAGCGGCAGACCGTTTTGCCAATGAATCGTTGTGGGATGACTTCCTGACCTTCCACTATACCAATTCTTCCTTCAAGGCCGATACGCGCAGCCCCGTGGTTCCCGCGGACGGCGCACGCGTGAGCGCCCCGGGCAACGCGGAGTTCCAGGTCTCACCGCTCAAGCTTTCCACCACTTCGGCCAACTACAACCAGCCAGTGACGATGGAAGCGAACCTGACTGGCAAGAATATCGGCTATGTGTACCTGTTTGTGGGGTATTACGACACCGCCAGCAAGTCCATCTTTGTGGCGGATAAAGATTACCTGGAAAGCCCGCAGACGCTCAAGCTTGGCGATCAGTACTATCCCAACTGGGGCACCAGCCAGAGCTTCACGCTCAAATACACCTGGACGCCCTCCGTTTTTGCCATCAGCGATGGGAAGAAGGAAGTGGTGGCGCTGTTGACCCCGGAGCGCTACGGTGCGACAGCGGAAGAGGCCGTTTATACTGCTGACGGGCTGTACCAGTCGGCGCAAACCGGTGAAACGCGTTACGCGCGCCTGTACTTCAGCGACGGGTTGCTGCGGCGGGTGTTTGCCTTCTCAGGGCAGGAGCCCACCGGCGCGCTGCGCGAGATTACCCCGCAAAGCGGCGACCAGGTGACGCTCATCCAGACCTGGCTCACGCCTGACAGCAGCGGAACCTACAAGCCGGTCAGCGAAGAAGGCGAAACGCTGACGTTTGGCTCCAAGATGTTCACCTGGGAAGAGCTTTACGCTGCCGCAGGGAATTACGCGGTTGGTTTTGTGGTTTCAGACCTGGACGGAAACGAGAAGACCGTGCTGGGTGCGATCCAGATCAAATAGAAGGCACCGCGGACGGGTAAGTTTTTGCCTTGCTCGCGGAAAAAATAAAAAAAGAGGTGCAAAATGTCTAAAGGGGAAGTTGATCTTGCCAGCGTTTTTCAATCCGTCACGCAGGCGCTGAGTGAAAACCAGCAAAACCTGAACGCGGCGGACGGTTACAACGGCGACCACGGCACCAACATGGTGCAGACGTTCCAGACCATCACAGCAGCCCTGGAGAAGAAACAGGGCAGTTCGGACAGCGCCGCGTTGAATTACGCGGCTAAGCAACTGTCCAAAAAAGCCTCCAGCGGCTCGGCGAAATTGTATTCGGAGCATCTCAACCGCGCTGCCAGCCAGCTTAAGGGTAAAACGGTGGACAGCCGCGGCGCCCTCGATTTGCTGCAGATGTTGATCGGCGGCGGACAGCAGGAGCAGCAACCATCCTCCGGCGGCGGCGATTTGCTCGGTTCGCTGCTGGGCGGGCTGGGCGGCGGGCAACAGGAGCCCGAACAGTCGGAGCAATCCTCTGGCGGGGGTGACCTGCTGGGAGCGCTGCTGGGCGGCATGGGCGGCGGACAGCATCAACAGCAGCAATCCTCCGGCGGGGGCGACCTGCTCGGCGCGCTGCTGGGCGGATTGGGCGGCGGGCAGCAACAACAGCAATCCTCCGGCGGGGGCGACCTGCTGGGAGCGCTGCTGGGCGGATTGGGCGGCGGACAGCAGCAACAGCAATCCTCCGGTGGGGGAGACCTTATCGGCAAACTGCTGGGGGCACTCATCAGCAGCGGGGCGCTCACCTCGCTGGTGCAGTCCTTCCTGGGAGGAAGCAAGATGGGCGATGCGGCTCACCGCACCCAGTCCACCGAGGTGGTGGTGCAATCTTACCTGCAGGCACTGCAGGCGCAGAGCGGTCAGCCGGAATAGAGCCAGGTAGGTTAGCGTATGAGATTTCAGGGGCGCGGGAACCGCGCCCCTGCGCTATTTAGCGGGGCAGTAAAGCGCTCATGCGGTTTGCTGCGCGGTGAACAGGGGCGGATAGGTTGGCTGTTTTTACCAGGGTGTTAACCGGGTAGCAGAATGGAACGCATAAGACCAATCAGCGCTCCGGCTGCGATGAGCCAGGAGGCGTTGATTTTGTAGCGGATGAGCACGAAAAGGGCGGCGGCAGCCACAAACACGGTAAGCGGATCTACCAGTGAGGCAAGTCCAAGCTGCCAGGCAGCGCCTGCCATCAATCCCAGTGAGGCTGCATTGACGCCATCAAGCAAGGCGCGGGTGATGGGTGATTTTTCAAATCTTGCCAGAAGGCGGTAGCTGAGCGCCACGAAGATAAAACTGGGCAAGAAAATCCCCAGCGTGGCGAGCACTGCCCCCTCCATGCCGCCGAGCGTATAACCGATGAAGGTGGCGGTTGTGAAAAAGGGCCCTGGAGTGAACTGGCCCACGGCAATGGCGTCCAGCAATTGTGTTTCAGTGAGCCAACCCAGGTGGGTAACAAATTCCGCCCGCAAGAAAGCCAGTAAAACATAACCGCTGCCGTATAATACGCTACCAATCTTGAAAAATGAGAGAAAAAGCGTTCCGTAACTGAAGGCGCTAACAACCCAGCCAGAAAAACCCGGGACCGCCAGCCCCATGAGCAGCGCGACTGGAGCTTTAAGACGACCAGCCTGGCTTATCAGCAATGCCAGTAACCCACCCAGGAATAGTAGAAGAATCTCGTTGACTCCCAAAAAATACCCCGCAACCACGCCAGCGCCAATCATGCCGAGCAAGGGAGTTTTCAGAGCTTTTTTGCTCAGGTTCCACAGAGCCTGCAAGATGATGGCGATTACCACAGGTTTAATACCATAAAGCAGCCAGCCCGCCTGGGGAGTTGAGCCGAATTGGCTGTAAGCCCACGCTAATGCCAGAACAATGCAAAAGGCGGGCAGCGTGAAACCCAGGCCTCCCACCAGAAAGCCCGGCCAACCGGCACGCAGCAATCCGATGTGGATCGCCATTTCGGTGGAGTTGGGTCCCGGGATCATATTGGTGATGCCCAGCAAGTCCAGGAATTTTTGTTCGGTTATCCACTTGCGGCGCTTGACGATTTCTGCCTGCATGAAAGAAATATGGGCGGCAGGACCTCCGAAGGCAGTCAATCCCATCCAGAAGAATAGCGAAAAGACCTCCATAAACGAATGTTTGGGTTCGGGCCGAGGTACACCGGGGGCACTCTGATCGCGCTGGCTGGTTGTTGTCATTTTGGCTGCTCTGACTGTTGTGGTGCTGGATGTAACAGCATCTGTTCTTCTCATCCATTCCTAATTGTTGCGTTGAATGTCTGTATTATAATCAAGGCTCTCATCTTAGCTCTTATGGAAAGCCTGTGAAAACACTGAAATTTATCTTCATTTTTGCGCGCCGCTACCAATGGGCGCTCTTCTTAACCATTGGCAGTATGCTGCTGCTGGTGGGGGCGCAGCTCATCATCCCCTGGATCATTCGCACGCTCATCAATACCGTCACCAGCGAAGACTTTACACCGGATACGTTTTCGTTGATCACACAGTTGGCGCTGATTGTGCTGGCGGTGTATGTGGCGCGCGCCGGGTTGCAATTTATACGCTCCTATATGGCCCACCTGGCGGGCTGGGGCGTGGTGGCTGACCTGCGCAAACACGTTTACGAGCATTTGCAACGCCTGAGCCTGCGCTTCTACGAGGATAAGCAAACCGGGCAGATGATGTCCAGGGTGGTGAATGACACCGACCTGTTTGAGCAGCTCATTGCCCACGCGGTGCCGGATGTGGTGGTGAATGCGTTGACCTTCATCGGGGTGAGTCTGGTGCTATTCAGCCTCAACTGGCAGCTCACGCTGCTTTCGATGCTGCCCATTCCGCTGGTTATCTTTTCACTGCGGGTGTTTGCTAAACGGGTGCGCCCGGCCTTTGTTTTCCGGCAAAAAGAGCTGGGCGAATTGAACGCCATCCTCAACGACAACATCACCGGAATCCGCGAAATCAAAGCTTTCACGCGCGAGCCTGAAGCGCTGGAGCGAGTGGAACAGCGCATTGACCATTACCGCACATCGCTGCTGCGGGCGCTGCGCCTGATGGCGACCTTTCAGCCCTTCGTGGAGTTTACCTCCTCGTTAGGCGTGCTGGTGGTGATTTTTTTCGGTGGGCAGATGGCGCTGCAAAAGCAGTTGCAGGTGGCCGACCTGGTAGCTTTCTTCCTCTACCTGGATTTGTTCTACCAGCCGGTGCGCAGTCTGAGTAATGCCTGGGAGGCGGTGCAGAATTCGCTGGCGGGCGCGGACCGCGTCTCGGAGCTGCTGGCTGAGGAACCTGAACCGGCGCCCATGCCCGGCGCAACTGTCCTGGAAGGGCGCGCTGAAGGGCAAATTAATTTTGAGGATGTTTACTTCCACTACAACAGCGGTGAAAACGTGCTGGAAGGCATCCACCTGCACATCCCGGCGCACACCAGCCTGGCGCTGGTTGGCCCCACCGGCGTGGGAAAATCCACGCTGGTTAGCCTGATTCCGCGCTTCTACGACGTTGTGGAAGGGTGCATCGAGCTGGACGGGCGCGATATTCGCGAATTCTCGCTCGACAGCCTGCGCAAGCAAATCAGCATTGTTTTACAGGACGTCTTCCTGTTTCACGGCACCGTGCGCGAAAACATCCTGTTTGGCAGGCCGGACGCCAGCGAGGATGAGATGATTGCCGCCGCCAGAACCGCTAACGCCGCCGAGTTTATTGAAAAATTGCCGAACGGCTACGACTCCATGATTGGAGAGCGTGGCATCAAGCTCTCCGGCGGGCAAAAGCAGCGCCTTTCGATTGCGCGTGCGGTGCTGAAGAACAGCCCCATCCTGATTCTGGATGAGGCTACTTCTTCGGTGGATACTGAAACGGAAGTGCTGATTCAGCAGGCCCTGGAACGCCTGATGGTTGGGCGCACCACCATCATTATCGCTCACCGCCTTTCGACCATCCGTAATGCCGACCGCATTGTGGTGCTGGAGGGCAAAGGCATTGCTGAGCAGGGTACGCACGCCGAGCTGCTGGCTCAGGACGGACTCTACCGGCGGTTGGTGACGGTTCAACAGCAGATGGAGCCTCTGCTGATCAACGGCAACGGCGGGTAATCAGCGGTCTACCAGCCTCAGCCTGAAACCAGTTTCGTTTTGAGGAAACAAACAGTGCGTTCCCAGGCTTGATGCGCAAAGGTGGCATTAAAAGCGGGCTGGTTGTCTTCAAAAAACCAGTGCCCGGCCTGGTGGTAGTGGAAAAATTCAGCCGGGCGGGTAGCGGTCTTGAGGGCTTTCTCCAGCGATTTGATGCCCGATTCGGAGACGTAAGGATCCGGATGGGCCAGGTGAAACTGGAACGCGGCGTGGCTTGTTTTGTAATCTCCGCCGCGGATGCCGTAGAAAGCCACCGCAGCGGCAATGGAAGGGTCAACTTGCGTCAGCCACAGGCCGTAGAACGCGCCGAGCGAAAACCCCACCAGACCAATTTTCTCCTGCCCGGCTAACTGTCGCAACTGGCCGGCGGCAGCCTGGAGGCGCGTTTGAGCCTGGGCGCGCTTGAGCGTGGCGCTCAGTTCTTCGGCCTCCGCAATGGTGCTGGCAGTGGTGCCGTTGAACAGGTCGGGTGCGAGCACGCAAAAGCCTTCAGCGGAGAGGCGGTTGCAGAAGGATTTGAAGAAAGGGGTTAAACCCCACCAGGCATGCAGCACCAGCACGCCCGGCGCGGGGGATGGGTTTTGAGGGGGGATGTAGTCGGTCATCAGTAGCTCCGGTTCATGGGGTCAATACGGGCAGCGGCGCGTTGCAGCCGTTGAAGCCCACCAGGTCGCGGTTGATCCAGCCCTGGGTGGGCGTGGGGATGGAACTATCGGCCAGGTCCAGCTTGAGCCAGGTGCCCGATTGCCCCAGCACTTTAGCCCAATCTCCGCTGGCAAAGGTGAGCAAAACCGGTGTTGTGGTGAGCGGAGACTGGTAAACCCGGGCTTCGGTCATCATCATGGCGTAGCAGATGCCGGGCTGGGGAACCTGGCTGTAGATTTTTCCGAGGTTTTTGCAGGTCTCGGGTATGGAAAGGCTGGCAGAGGGGGTCACCCAGCGCAACCTGAAAATACCCACGTTGCCCGCCTGGGCCACGCCGGGATCAAAACCGTACCAGTCATTGAGGGTGCGTGCCAGGATGGTGACCTGCATACCGGCAGAGAGCGTGCCGAATTTCTCGGAGGTGAGGAAGGGGCGGAGGTAAACGTCGGCGGCGCTCTGGGCGGTGATCTGGCAGGTGGCGTTGGGTGTGGGCGCGGGCTTGCTCACCGTGGCGGCAGGTGGGAGGGTGGCAACGTGGGTGGGGCTGGGTAGGGGCAGGGCAGCAGTGGCGATGGAGGCGGTGG
>CAYVOX010000097.1:0-12712 GCA_964453035.1 uncultured Anaerolineaceae bacterium | reverse complement strand
TGCAATTGTGTGCCCTGGCGCGGCGCATCGCTTCCCACTGCAGCAGGTAGTTGGGCATCTTTTCGCGGTGCGCCTCGCGCGACATGCCATGTAAATACCAGGCTTTGCCCGCAAAGAAAAACAGCATCAATCCCGCCACAGGCTCGCCTTCCACTTCGGCAATCAGAGGTTCGGCCATGCCGTCGCGCAGAAAGGTCCCCCAGGCGGTTTCGTAGTAATCCTGAGAGCGAATCACAAAGCCATCGCGCACGGAGGTTTCGGCGTACATGCGGTAGAGCATTGGCAGATCAGCTGCGTTACCCGCGCGGATGCTGACGCCTTTCTTGCTGGCCAGGCGGATGTTGTAGCGGGTTTTAGGCTTCATGCGGGCCAACCAGTCGTCTTCGGTGCCGGTCAGGTCTACCCAGACGCTGTTTCGGAACTGAATTTGCTCGCCGGAGTAGCGCCATCCGCGCTGCGCCAGCTCAGCTTGCACGGCGGCACCGACTGGGTCAGGCTGCTCGGAGGGGCTGCCGGGGATGCCGCGGCCCAGTTCCACTTCGGCGTCCATCTTAATGAAAATCGCCTTTTGCGCGTAGGCCAGGCGCTCCAGGTGGCTGAAGGCGGCTGTGCGCAGTGCCGGGTTGCTCCAATCCAGCAGCGGGCCGCGCGGAACGTAAAGCACCCGCAGTTTGATCGGCGAGACGGTCCTCTGCAGCACCAGGGCTGAGGCGGGCGGCAACCCTTGCGGCTCAATCCAGCGGTAAAACGCCTGCCAGCCGAAGGCTTGTTTGACCTGAGCCCACTGCCGGGTCTGCAGCAGGTGAGGATTGGGCAACTGCGCGATGCGCTCGTTCCAGTCCAGCTCCGGGGTGGTGAGCACAGCTAACCAGCCTCTCTGCCGCGGCGCGCGGACCACCAACAATAAAGCCTAAACAGAACCGGGTTGTAAACCCGCCGCCACGCGCCTGCTGTGCGGATGAGCTCGCCGCCGAACTTGCGCTTGTAGCCGTAAACGCCCCAAAGGCCGTCGCTGCGTTCTGTGAAGCTGGATTCAAGCGTGTCGAGGTCGGCATCCGGCACACCCCACAGGTCATACTGCGTGCAGCCGTGGGAGGCTGCCCAGCGCATCGATTCGAGCTGGATGAGGTAGGTGGGGTTAAACTGGCGGTCTTCGCCGCTGGAAGCACCGTAGAGGTAATATGCGCGCTCGCCTTGACGGAAGATGAGCAGTCCTGCCAGGTTTTTCCCATCGCGCTGCGCCAGCAGCAACGCACAGCGGCCTGAGGCGGAAAATAACTGGAATGCGCTGCGGTAGTAATCTGCACTGTGAACGCCAAACTGGGCGCGCTGCCCGGTTTGTTGCATAAGCTGAATAAATGCCTCAATATCCTCGGAGTACACTGCCTGGATGCCGTTTTGATGAGCATAATTGAAACAATGGCGCGTCTTTTTGGACATGCGGGCCAGCCAATCGCTTTCAGAGCCGCGCAGGTCTATCAGCAGGGTTCGCCGGGGCTGGATGGGGTCGGCGGGGGTGCCAAAGTCAGCCATGGTCTGCACCAGCAGCGGGTCTGGCGGCTCGCAGGCATCCGGCTCCACCAGCAAAAAGACGGCATGCTGCTGCCTGCAGACCTCATCGAGCTCGAGCCACAGGGCGGGCCAACCCTCCGTTGAACCCAGCGGGCCTTTGGGAAGGTAAGCTACCGTCAAACCGAGGGGCAAACGGCGAAAGAGAACCTGCGCGCCGCAGTCTCCGGCCTGGAGGCGCAGCGCAGACCAGCCAAACCCGGATTTTAACGCTCCCCAGGCGCCGGTTTGCAGCAGATGCGCTCCGGGGTGAGCAGCGGTGAATTGTTCCCATTCGGCATGGTTTAGCAGGGTCATTGTTCTATGGCGGTGATTTCAGGCGGGGGGTTAGCGCGGATATCAGCGCCGGGGATGAGTTCATCGAGCATGCGCAGGATGGTCTTGGTTTCACCTTCCCGAGCCAGGCGGATGACTTCATCCACAAAGCGGCACAGATTCTCGCCGCTGAGCTCATCGCGGGCTTCCAGGCGGAAGATCTCAGGGTGCTCGGTGGGTTGGTAGGGGGTGCCTTCTTCCCACAGGTCTTCGCTCAGCTTTTCGCCAGGGCGGATGCCGGTATAGACAATATCAACATCCTTATACGGCTCCAGGCCAGAGAGGCGAATCAAGTCCTCGGCCAGGTCGAGGATGCGCACCTGCTGGCCCATGTTGAGCACAAAGGTATCTCCACCGCTTCCCATGCTGGAAGCCTGCAGCACCAGGATCACCGCCTCGGGGATGGTCATGAAGTAGCGTTTCATATCCGGGTGGGTGATGGTGATCGGACCGCCGAGGGCAATTTGCCGCTTAAAGCGCGGAACGACGCTGCCTCGTGAACCGAGCACGTTGCCAAATCGCACCACCGAAAAAGACCGCCCCGAGCGGTTGGCTGCATCCAGAACCAGCATTTCGGCTATGCGTTTGGTGGCGCCCATCACGTTGCGCGGGCGGATGGCTTTATCCGTAGAAATCATCACCAGCCGCTCAACGTCATTTTCAAGCGCAGCGTTGACCACGTTGCGCGTTCCCATAATGTTATTGGTGACTGCATCCTCAACGTTCATTTCCATCAGGGGGACGTGTTTGTGCGCGGCGGCGTGGAAGATCACCTGGGGGTGATACTGGCGGATGACGGCGCTGATGCGGTTTCTGTCGCGCACATCCGCAATGACCGGGAAGACGCGCAGCGATGGGAAGGATTCGGAGAGTTCCATCAGCGCTTCAAAGATAGAGTTCTCCCCGTGGCCCAGCAAAATAAGCTCGGAAGGTCCCCAGCGGGCAATCTGGCGGCACAACTCGCGCCCGATGGAACCGCCGCCGCCCGTGACCAGCACACTGTGACCGCTGATGGTCTCGCCGACCTGCTGATCGAGGATGCGGGCCGGGTCGCGCCTGAGCAGGTCGGTGATATCCACCTCGCGCAGGCGGCTGACGCTCACCTTGCCGCCGAGCAGTTCGTAAATGCCGGGCATGGTGCGGAAGGGCACGCCCTTGAGGCGGCAAACATCCGATACCATGCGCACCACGCGGCCTGCGGCGGTAGGAATGGCGATAATCACTTCATTGACGTGGGTGGTATCAAGGATATGCGCCAGGTCGGGCAGTTTTCCAACCACGCGGATGCCGTAGAGCTGCTGCCCTTGCTTGGCGGGGTCATCATCCAGAAAGCCAATCGGCAGAAGGTTAAGCTGCGGGTTCTTTTGCAGTTCGCGTACCACCAGTGCGCCTGCGTCACCGGCGCCGATGATGAGTACATGGCGCTTGAATCCACCGCCGCCGGGGGTTGTTTTCTGGCTCTCGGAAAAGACCCGCACCACCAGGCGCGAGCCGCCAATCATTACCAGCGAAAGAACCCAATCGATGAAAGGAATCGAGCGCGGGAAGCCTTCGAAGGCGCCGTTGGATGAGGCTGTGAAAATCACCATCGCCACCGGCACCGATGCGGTGGTAACCGCGGCGATAATCACTTTCAGCTCCTGCACGCTGGCATAGGCCCACATGCGCCGGTAGAGGCCAAAGAAATAGTACACCAACGGCTTAATCAAAAGGGATGCGCCGAGCATCCAGTAGGCGGAAGGCAAATAAATGGCAAGCTGCGCGCCAAATTCAAGGCGCAGGCTGTATGCCCCCAGCACAGA
The DNA here is from genome assembly GCA_964453035.1 of uncultured Anaerolineaceae bacterium. Lineage (GTDB taxonomy): Bacteria > Chloroflexota > Anaerolineae > Anaerolineales > Anaerolineaceae > CAYVOX01. The sequence continues at coordinate 9,026 of CAYVOX010000097.1, read as the reverse complement.
TGCAGCGGTCAGCACAAGGTCAATGAGCAGCAAGTAACGGTTGCGAATTTTCGGTCTAATTTTCATCTATTTAATAAACTCACCCAAAAGCCGCTTCCCCAGGAGAGGTGCATGGTGCTAATGGCCAGAGGAATACCGGCAAGTAGGCGTAAATCCTTTTGCTTCAGGGCTATCGGCAGCGCGCCTGCCAGCAGCGCCAGCAGGTAAAGCCCCACCTGTATGAGCAGCAAAATCTGCGCCACGTTCCAGAACGGCGCGAGCACCAGCAGCGCGGCCAACGCCAGCACAAAGAGGGGCGGCAGAGCCTGGCGCCAGCGAAGGGTTGCGGGGTATCGCCTGAGCATGCGCTGCTTCCAGTAGCCGTAACGGAAGTACTGCCGGGCCAGTGCCTGCAGGCTGGAGCGGGCAAAATAGCGCGAGCGGATAGCCGGATCCAGCCAGATGCGCCCGCCTTGCTGCCGGACGCGGGTATTCAATTCGTAATCTTCGTTGGTCAGCAGGCTCTCATCGAACTTGCCGACGCGCTCAAACAATGCGCGGTTGAAAGCCCCAAATGGGACGGTATCCACGGCTGCCGCGCGAGTGGTGAAGCGGTAAAGCGCATCGCCAACCCCAAAGGGGTGGGCGGCAGCATGGGCAATTGACCGCGCTATCCAGCCGGGCGCGCCCGGCTCAATCTGCCAGACGCCTCCAACCACATCCCCATCACCGCGCTGCAGGGCAGCCACGCAGCGCTCAACATAATCCGGGGCGGGGGTAGAGTGCGCATCCAGGCGAATAATCCACTTTCCAGTGGAGGCTTCCAGCGCGATGTTGAGCGCTGCCGGGATGTTGCGCCTGGGGTTGTCGACCAATTTTACCACCATCTGAGGGTGCTCACTCTGGAAGGCGAGGATGGCGGCGCGGGTCTGGTCGGTGGAGAGACCATCGGCAATCACCACCTCCAGGTCCTGGCAGGGATACGTCTGTTGGAGTAGGGCGCTTAACAATAAGCCGATGGTCTTTTCTTCATTGTAGCACGGGATGATGATGGAAACGGTATCCATGAGATTACGGCCTGCTCTGGTGAAGGGGATGGACAGCGTCTTCGCGCGGCGGCAGAGGCAGGCGCACGTAGAAGATGCTGCCGCTGCCCACCTGGCTTGCCACCCAGATTTGCCCCTGGTGAGCCTGGATAATCTGGCTGGCGATGGCTAAGCCTAAGCCGACGCCGCGCCCGGCTCCGCCGCGCCTGGATTTATCCACCTGGTAGAAGCGTTCAAAGATGCGCTGCCGGTCTTCCGGTGGAATACCCGGACCGCTATCTGAGACGGAGACCAGCATGGAGGACTGGTCAACGCCGGCGTGAATCGCCACGCTGCCGCCTGACGGGGTGTACTTGAGGGCATTATCTACCAGATTAGTGAACACCTGCGCCAGCCGATCACCGTCGCCGATGATGACGGGCAGGTCGCCAGTCTGGAGCGTCAGCTTGACATTCGCATTTTGAGCCTGAAGGCTGAATTTTTCAAGCACGCCTTTGAGCAGCCCGCCCATATCCACCTGCATGCGCTGCAGGTCAGCGGTGCCTGCATCCAACCGGGCCAGGACGAGCAAGTCCATCACCAGGCGGTGCATGCGGTTAGCCTCGCTGTTGATGACGCTTGCCGATTGCTGCAAGGCTTGCGGGGATTGCGCAGTTCCATCCAGGATGGCCTGAGAGAAACCCTGGATGGAGGTGATAGGGGTTTTAAGCTCATGGGAGACGTTGGCGATGAAGTCGCGCTGAGATTGCTGGCTGGCCTGTACGCGGTGGGCCATTTCGTTGAACGCCTCACCAAGCTGCTGCACTTCGCGCGGGCCGGCAATGGGGATGGGCTGGTACTGCCCGTTTGCCATGGCGCGGGCAGATTGCGCCATGCGGTGAAGCGGTCTGGAAATCCACAGGCTGAGCACCAGGCTGATGATAAATGCCAGCAGGACGGCAACCCCGGCAGCCTGCAAGAAGGGGCTGAGCACTTCATCGCGGAAGATGGTGCGCAGGGGCGTGGTGGGCCTGGGGATGGCTACCAACAGGTAGCGGTTTTCATCAAAGGCTCGCATGGTATATAACCAGTTCTTGCCTTTGCCGTCAGTAAAGAGCAGCGCCTGAGCCGATTCACTTTCGGTGGTCTGGATGGGGGTTGAAAAGACCGGCAGCGGTTCGCTGGTGCCCACGCCTACATCCAGTAACACCACGGCGTTTTTATCTAACACAGCCACGCGCAGTTGACGGGCTTCGGCTTCTTTCTGGATGACGCGCTCCGGGAGGCGTTCCAGAATTTTTGGCGAGTCTTCAATGCGCTGGATGATAGCGGCTTCAGCGGTGTTAAGGCGCAAGATGAGCTGGCGGTAGAGGATGGGGTTATCCTGGAGCGCCAGCACCAGGCCAGCCGCCACCACTACCAGCGAGACGATGGTGATGGCAATGAAGCTGACCCAGAGTAAAGAGCGCAAAGAGGGAGCCATCACACCACCAGCTTGTACCCGATGCCGGTAATGGTTTCGATTTTGATTGTGCTGGCGCTCAATTTGCGCCGCAACTGGGCGATGTGCATATCCACAGTGCGGGTTTGGCCATAGAAATCAAATCCCCAGGCCAGGTTGAGCAGTTGCTCGCGGGTGAGCGCCAGGTTGCGATGACGCGCCAGAACCACCAGCACCTCAAATTCCTGCATGCGCAGATCAACCGGCTGCGCGCGACACAGCACAGTGTGCTGCCCGAGGTCAACGGTCAGGTCGCCCAGGTGGAGGACTTCGGAGGGAGGTTGAACGCTGGAGGGGGGCTGGCTGCGCCGCAGAATAGCCTTGACCCGCGCAACCAGTTCACGCGGGTTGAAAGGCTTGGTCATGTAATCGTCGGCGCCCAGTTCCAGACCCAGGATTTTATCGATATCATCGTCGCGGGCGGTGAGCATGAGCACTGGCAGGGTGCTGTCTTCCTGCCGGATTCGCCGGCAAACTTCAAAGCCATCCAGGCCGGGCAGCATCACATCTAGAACCAGCAAATCGGGGCGGCTAGCGCGCGCAGATTGCAGCGCCTGGAGCCCATCTCCAACCGACTGCACCTGATAACCTTCGCGTTCCAGGTACATCTTTGCTAGCTGCACGATGCTGGCTTCATCATCCACCAGCAGAATCAACCCGGTTGCCATGGTTTGGGTTTATTTTTTGTCGGGTAAGATTGCCACCGCTTCGATTTCCACAGCGCCATTGCGCGGCAGCGCCGCAACCTGTACGGCGGACCGGGCGGGCGGGTTTTCGGTGAAGAATTCGGCATAAACGGCATTCATGCGGCTAAAATCATTGATATCGCGCAGGAAGACGGTGGTTTTAACCACCATTCCCAGGCTGGAGCCGGCAGTTTCCAGCACGGCTTTGAGATTGGTGAGAGCCTGGCGGGTTTCAGCCTCAATTCCGCCCGCGACGATGGCGCCCGAAATCGGATCGAGGCCTAATTGCCCGGAGGTGTAAACAAAACCGTTGGCAGAAACGCCAACCGAGTAGGGGCCAATCGCTTTTGGGGCGTTTTCAGTGAAGATGATTTGTTTCATGCTGTTTTCCTTTATTGTGTGAGGTGAAGGAGGATGACATCCCATAAGATTATACATTACCCGGCGGGGTGTGTGCGTAAAGAAGTTGTAAAAACAAGGCGCTTAAATCGCCGCGCCGCAAGCAGTGCGCCGGGTGAGGGCGGTGCTTGCGGCGTGATGTTTTCTTTGGATAAGGAAGGCTTGAGCGATGCTTCTCAGGCAACGGATGAGCTGTCCCTGGCCTGAAAATTCCCGCTCCGCCATTTAGTAGTGCAAATCCTGCGGTTTTTGAGTGATGCGTTTTCGGAAGATCCAGTAGCTCCAGCCCTGGTAGATTAAGACAATGGGCACAAAAATCAGGGCGACGATGGTCATCACCTGCAGGGTGTAGGGGCTGGAGGAGCTATTCTGGATGGTCAGGCTCCACTCCGGCTTCAGGGAGGAGATCATCACGCGTGGGAAGAGCGCCATGAAGTGACCGGCGACCACCAACAGGATGGTAACAGCGGTCATGATGAACGCCCAACCATCCCGCCTGGCGCGCATGAACCAGCCGGTGACCAGCAGAATCAGCACTGCCAGGATGGGAACGAAGCCGGGGGTCACGCCCTGTTTTGAGAACGCATCGGTGGCGAAATAGGAATAGATGGTGTATCCCACCAGGGCAATCAGCGCTGGCAGCCACAGGCGCAACGCCGCGCGCCTGGATTCTGCCACCAGATCGCCGCTGGTTTTAAGGGCCAGGAAAATGGCGCCGTGGAGCGTAAAACCAAACAGGGCTACCAGCCCGCCGATGAGCGTGAAGGGGCTGAGCAAATCCCAGAAGGTGCCTGTGAAGTTCATCTTGGCGTCAATCGGCACGCCCTGTACCAGGTTGGCAAACGCCACGCCCCACAAAATGGCCGGGATGACGCTACCCAGAAAAATGCACCAATCCCAGGTGCTTCTCCAGGCGTCTGAATCGTGCTTGCCGCGGAACTCAAAGGCCACGCCGCGTACAATTAACGCAACCAGCATCAGAAAGAGCGCCAGGTAAAATCCGCTGAAGAGGGTGGCATACCACATGGGGAAGGCGGCGAACATGGCGCCACCGGCAGTGATCAGCCAGACCTCGTTGCCATCCCAGTGCGGGCCAATGGTGTTAATTATCATGCGCCGGCGGGTATCGTCCTTGCCAAGGAATGGCAGCAGGATGCCAACGCCCATATCAAACCCTTCCAGCACAAAATAACCGGTGAACAAAACCGCAATCAGGATAAACCAAACGATTTGTAGGTCCATGGTTGTGCTCCTATTTCCAGTATGCTTCTTCGGCGGTTGAGGCTTCCGCGGCCTCGGTGGGAGGGCCAGCTTTGGCAAACTTGACCAGCAGGAAAACGTCCACTGCCATCAGAACGCCGTAAACCACGGTAAATCCGATCAGAGAAGCGAGAACGAGGCCGGGGGTCAGGATGGGAGAAACGGCGTTTTCCGTTTTGAGCAGGCCGAAGACGAGCCAGGGTTGGCGCCCGGTTTCGGTGAGAATCCACCCGAAGGTGTTGGCCAGGTAGGGCAGCGCAATCACAAAAGGAAGGAACCTGAGCACCCAGGCGGGCTTATCCAGCTTTTTGCGCCAGGATTGGAAGACCAGGAAGGCCGCGATGCCCAGCATGGCAAAACCTGCCCCAACCATGATGCGGAAAGCCCAGTAATTGAGGTTAATGGAGGGAATATAGCTGCCCGGGCCATACTGCTTTTCGTAGGCGGACTGGATATCCAGCATGCCTTTAACTTCGCCTTCCAGGCTGTTGTAGGAAAGGAAGCTGAGCGCATATGGGATGCGAATATCAACCAGGTTCTTGCGGTTGACCTCATCGGTGATGGTGAATAAGGAGAGGGAGGCGGGGTTTTCGCTCTTGAAGAGCGCTTCTGCGGCAGCCATCTTCATGGGTTGGGTCTGGATGACGTACTGCGTTTGCGCGTGGCCAACACCAATCACCAGCAGTGAGGCAACCAGTCCGGCAACGGCAGCGATTTTAAAGGAGCGCTGGAAGAAATCAACTTCTTTCTTGCGCCACAGGAAGTACGCACTGATTCCGAGAACAAAGAAGGCACCGGTGGTCACGCCGGCGGTGAAGACGTGCGGAAATTGTTGCCAGACGTAGGGATTGAAGACCAGCGCGCCAAAATCCGTCATCAACGCGCGCCCGCCGGAGATGGTGTATCCCTGCGGGTGCTGCATGAAGGAGTTAGCGATTAAAATCCACAGCGCGGAAAGGTTGGAGCCGATGGCCACCAGCCAGATGGTTGCAGCATGCAGGGGCTTGGAGAGCTTGTTCCATCCAAAAATCCAGATTCCCAGGAAGGTGGATTCAAGGAAAAAGGCTGAAAGAGCCTCGATAGCCAGCGGGGCGCCAAAAATGTCGCCGACATAGCGGGAGTATTCGGACCAGTTCATGCCAAACTGGAACTCCTGAACGATGCCGGTAACTACGCCAACGGCAAAGTTGATCAAAAACAACTTGCCCCAGTACTTGGCCATCCGCTTGTAGACTTCTTGCCCGGTGCGCACATACTGGGTTTCCATGATGGCCACAAGGATGGAAAGCCCCAGGGTGAGCGGGACGAAGAAGAAGTGGTAGACCGTGGTGATGGCAAATTGCCAGCGCGATAAGGTCAATATGTCCATTCGGACCCTCCCTCAATGAGATTGGATTGCGAATTGATTACATGAGCAGACAGGCAACTCATCTTCTTGTATTAATTATAGATGAAAACTGCCTGAAATGGTCAATAATAATCGCAACCAAATTTGGCTAAGTTTTTCAGGGCGGTGGGCCGGCAGAGGCAGAGGGCAAGACCATGGGCGATTTTTTTGCAGCGAAGCTGGTATAATATTGCATTTGGTACGATTACTCATTACATCCGCAGGATGAAAAGATAGGTTGGCAGCATGGAAGGCATGATGGATAAAATCTCCAGCATTGAGGCACGCTTTGAAGAGCTGAATCAATTGCTGGGCGAGGGTTCTGGAGACTACCAGCGCATGGTGGAACTGGCCAAAGAGCGCGCTGAGCTGGAAACGATTGTGGCAAAGGCGCAGCGCTTCCGCCTGGTGAGCGAGCGCATCAGCGAGGCTGAGGTTCTCCGCTCGGCAGATGACCCCGAATTGCGCGATTTAGCCGAGATGGAGCTGGAAAGCCTTATCCCTGAGTCTGAGGCGCTGCAGAAGGAACTGAAAAGCCTGCTGTTGCCCAAGGACCCGCGCGACGACCGCAACGTGATCATGGAAATCAGAGGCGGGACGGGCGGTGACGAAGCCGCCCTGTTTGCGGCCGAGCTGTTTCGCATTTACACGCGTTACGCTGAGCGCCGCAGCTGGTTGGTGGAGATTCTCTCACAGAACGAGACCGGGATTGGCGGCTATAAAGAAATTATTTTCATGATTAAGGGAAAGGGCGCTTACTCCCGCCTGAAGTACGAATCAGGCGTGCACCGCGTTCAGCGCGTGCCGGTGACCGAATCCTCGGGCCGGATCCACACTTCCACCGTCACCGTCGCCGTACTGGCTGAAGTTGAAGAGGTGGACATTCAAATTCCAGATGCGGATATCCGCATGGATATATATCGTTCAGCGGGCGCGGGCGGGCAGAACGTGCAAAAGAACTCAACGGCCATTCGTATCACGCACCTTCCCACGGGCATTGTGGTAGCCTGCCAGGATGAACGCTCCCAACTGCAAAACCGCCTGCGCGCGATGAGTATTCTGCGCGCGCGCCTGTACGAAATGGAGGAGCAAAAACGGCAGCAAGAACGCGAATCGGCGCGGCGCTCTCAGGTTGGAACCGGCGAGCGTTCGGAAAAAATCCGCACGTATAACTTCCCTCAGTCGCGCGTGACCGATCACCGCATCAACATTTCGGTGTTCAACATTAACGCGGTGATGGATGGCGAACTGGACACCTTCATTGATGAACTCTCTCTGCGCGAGGAAACTGAACGACTGTCATCCAGTGGGGTCGATGACGACGGTGACGAGTGATGCCGGCGCGTGGCTGAAGACGGCCAGCCTGCGCCTGGCTTTGTGTTCTGAGAATCCCGCTTCCGAGGCGCAACTGATCCTCGCTGAGGTGATGCAATGCCAGCGTGCTTTCCTGGCGGCACATCCCGAAGCCCCACTCACCCTGCAGCAGTTTGAACAGGCGGAGAGCCTGCTCAACCGATATGTACACGGCGAGCCCGTGCCTTATGTTCTGGGGCACTGGGAATTTTACGGCCTCGACCTGGTGGTGACCCCGGCTGTGCTCATTCCGCGCCCGGAGACGGAGCTGCTGGTGGAAACTGCCCTGGATTGGCTGCACGCTCACCCGGCTCAACGCAAGCTGGCGGATGTGGGCACGGGCAGCGGCTGCGTTGCGGCAGCGCTGGCGATCCACATTTCTGATTTAGAGGTTACGGCATTGGACGTTTCTGGCGCAGCCCTTGAGGTAGCGCAAACCAACGTGCGCCGTTTGGGATTGGAAAACCGGGTCACGCTTGTTGAATCCAATTTGCTCGAAAGATTACCGGAAAAAGTGGATGTGGTCTGTGCCAACCTGCCGTATATTCCGAGCCAGTGGCTGCATGAGTTAACGGTGGCTCGCCAGGAACCCCTGGTAGCATTGGATGGGGGCGCTGACGGTTTGTACCTGATCGAGCGATTGCTGGCAGACCTGGCTGAACGCGGATTATGCCGCAGCCTGGTGTTGCTGGAAATTGAGTACCGGCAGGGGCGGGCGGTTGAGCAACTTGCCAGACAGTATTTTCCATCGGCAACGGTGAACGTTCGGCAGGACCTGGCAGGGCTTGACCGGTTGCTGGTGATGGAGGTAAACCATGGCGATTAGAACTCAGCTGATGCTGGCGGATGACCCCCAGGCTATTCATGCCGCGCTGGTAGTTTTGCGGGGCGGCGGGCTGGTTGCCTTCCCAACCGATACCGTGTACGGTCTGGGCGCGCTGGTGTTTGAGGCTCAGGCTGTGGAGCGGCTGTTCCGTGCCAAGGAACGGGCAGCCAACAAGGCGATTGCCGTGCTGATTGGTAACCTCGATCAGCTTGGGTTGGTAGCAGGAGTAGTAACCCTGCTGGCGCAAAAACTTGCCGGGCACTTCTGGCCGGGGGCGATGACGCTGGTAGTTCCAGGGCATGCTGGCTTGCCGCGTAACCTCTCGCCGCAAGCCACCGTTGGCGTGCGCATGCCCGATCACACCTTTGCCCGCGCGTTGTTGAACGAGGCTGGGCCGCTGGCGGTCACCTCAGCTAACCTCTCGGGTGGCGATAATCCGCGCAATGCGCAGCAAGTTATGGCGCAACTGCAAGGCAGGGTGGAACTGGTCATCGATGGGGGAGAGGTGACCGGTGGCGTTCCTTCCACGGTGGTGGATTGCACCCGGGAGGTCCCCGTAATCTTGCGCCAGGGCGCGGTATCAGAAGAATCGATTAGCCGCCTACTCACG
>CAYVOX010000096.1:0-12762 GCA_964453035.1 uncultured Anaerolineaceae bacterium | reverse complement strand
CCTGTGTCAAATAAAGGCCGGGGTACTGGATATACCACTTTTCCACCTCGTCATCAGTGCGCTGGTAAAAGGCTTTGATGTAGTCCACCCGCTGTTGAATGGCGTGCAGCGGCATGAAGTCGAGGTAATCGCCGTCAAAGCACGCAGGCACAAACACGCGCCAGAACAGCGCCTGCGGCTGGCTGCGCACGTACTCAAAATCGAGCCCGTACCAGTCGCGCTTGACCTCCCAGATAAAGTCCTTATCCGCCTCAAATTGCGCCAGGAACTTGCGGTGGGTGGGCCGGCCAATCTTCAGCGCCCACAGGTTATCGGTCACCAGGTGGAAGAAATATCCCAGCAAAAACGAAAACCGGCTGACATCCTGCTGCGCCGTCTTGAGCGGTTTGAGGTAAGCGCGGTAGAAATCCAGGTCAGCCAGGTCGCGGTGCACCGAATGACCGTTCTGAAAGTGCGAAACCTGCGGCGGCGGGGTAAATTTCTCCCACTTCTCATCCGGGATGCCCGAATCAGGCGCGATGTTGCCCACCGCGAAGGCGGTTTCATCCAGCGGGGTGATGCGCCCCACCAGGGCTTCTGCAATGCGTAGATGCACAATCCAGCTTGCCATGAAGAGCACTACCTCCGGCAAAAAAGGCGTGGAAAAAGGAAGGGCGTGCTGCGCCGGTAGACTTCATACGCGCTGCCAAAGCGTGCTTCCATTTCCTTCTCCTCCACAACCTTAATATAGATTGATAAAGCTACCGCTCCGAGAAGCACCAATCCCGCGGCGCTCCACGAACCAATGATAACTGCCACGCCCAGGTACATTCCAAACGTACCCAGCGCCATCGGATTCCGGCAGTAGCTATAAGGAGGGGTAATAATCAGCTTTTGGGTCGCCATGATGGGGACGGGTGTCCCACGCCCGCGTGTGAACTGGGCATAGATGGACCACAAGGCAAAAAAACATCCAGCCGCAGTGAGCGCAACGCCGAGAGCAATCTGCAACCAGCCAGTAACGCCACGCGGCAGATTAAACAGCCCATCCAGCGTGCCGCTAAACTTCATCAGCAGCCAGGGCAGCAGGAAGATGAAAAAGATACCTTCCACAGCCAGAGCCAACAGGCGCTGGCGCTCAGAATACTCGTGTTTGGCCTGCTCAAGCAGCCTTTTCATGGCTGCTTATTTCATCTTCAATGCGCCGGTCACGCGCAGCAGGCTGCGCATCGCGCGGTGAGCGCCGTCCGCGGGGTTATCAAAAAACATGTTGGGGCAAGCGCCTGGGATAAGGGTGATGCCGTTTTCCTTCGCAAAATTCACCATTTCCTGAGAGGCCAGTCCAAGCTGAGGAGCTGCGCCTTTCACGAAAAACCATGGATTGCTCCCCAGCGAGCAGTGCGTCCAGGCCCATTGTATGCCCAGCGCCGCGCATTCCTGCAGCACCTGCATGGCTACCCCCGCGCGGTTGACGATCACCACTGCATCGGGCTTTTCGGGCAGAGCGCTCAGGTTGGGATAACATGGGTCACCGTCAAAGGTGGTGGCGTTGGGATTAACTGCAAACACCTTCGCGCCGCGCGTCTTCAGGTTGCGGTAGATGAGGTTGGCAGCATCCTCCTTGGTGCGCGTCACGCCCGAAACAGCAAAGCTTTTTTGCTTCAAAAATTCTTCTGCTAACGCTTCAATTGTTGACATTTCTCCTCACTCTCTGGCTTCTTATCGCGGCTATCCGCCGCTTACGGGGTATCCTCCGGCACAACCAGCTCGCGGGCTGCATTTTCCAGCAGGGTGAACCCATGCCGGATAAGTCCCTCCAGCCGGGCGCTCTCTGCCGGTCCAGCCGGCGCCGCTTCCATCTCCTCCACCGCGCGCAACAGCGCCCCACGGTATCCGCATGCCAGGTGTGCCCACGTCGAATCAGCCGATAGGCGCTCCAAACGCCGCACCACCAGCAGGGCCTGATCTAACAACAGAATACGGTCATTCTCCAAGCGCCACCTAATATCACAGATCATTTCCACAGACTGTCACCAGCCGTGCCGTTTGCCGCCTGTCAAGATCGGCGGGTTAGCACTCAGATTATATATCCACGTGCAGTTCTATGGTATGATTTGCCCCAATTTGCCGCCATGGATTCCAAAACGGTCCGCTCCAGCCTGATTTTACTGCTCGCCGCCCTGATCTGGGGGTTCACCTTTGTTGCCCAGCGCCTGGGGAATGCCTCCATGGGACCCTTCACCTTCAACGCCCTGCGCTTTGCCATCGGGGCTGTTTCGCTGGTGGCGATGATCTCCCTGCTGCGCCTGCCGCCGCTCAAACCAGGCGAGACAAAAACCCTGCTGCGCGACGGCGCCCTGCTGGGATTTGTGCTCTTTGGCGGCTCATCCCTGCAGCAAACCGGGCTGGTTTCCACCGATGCGGGCAAAGCCGGCTTCATCACCGGGCTGTACGTGGTGCTGGTACCCCTGCTGGGTCTTATCTGGCGCCACAGCACGCATCGCAACGCCTGGCTGGGCGCGCTGCTGGCTGCGACTGGGCTCTATCTGCTCACCATCACCGAGCAGTTCACCCTGGCGCTCGGCGACGGGCTGGTGCTGGGCGGCACGCTCTTCTGGGCGGTTCACATCCTGTATATCAGCTACCTTTCGCGCATCCACCACCCGCTGCGCCTGGCGCTGGCCCAATCGGTGTTCGCCGGGCTCTACAGCCTGCTGATTGCCCTTCCACTTGAGACTGTCTCCCTCTCCGGGATTGGCGATGGGCTCATTCCGCTGCTCTACACAGGGATTTTTTCCACAGGAATTGCCTTCAGCCTGCAGATGATTGGACAGCGCGGCGCGCACCCCACCTCCTCCGCCATCATCCTCAGCATGGAATCAGCCTTTGCCATGCTGGGCGGCTGGCTGCTGCTGGGTGAAACATTGAGCCTGCGGGGCTGGCTGGGCTGCGCCTTGATGCTCGCCGGGATGGTCCTCTCGCAGCTCGGCCCCGCTGCAACAGTCCATCCCACCGAAGAACCCACCCCCAACCTCAAACCAACGCTTTAACCTGGGCCGTCCCTCCCGCGCACCAGGCAATGCCCCGCTCCAGCACCGCGCGGAAGTTGGGATTCTCCCAGGCCTGCCGGTCGTGCCCGGACTGGAAGTTAAACACACGCGCCCGCTCCACCTGGCGCACCCACCCAATCGCTTTCATGCTCCTGGCATAATCCGTCGAAAGGAGCACCGTGCTGCCCGCGCCGGGCTCAGGTAAAAGGTAGGTTTCATCGTGCATCTGCCAGTTGCCCAGCCCGCGCGTGATGGGGTGGCGCGAGTCAGCCACCCGGATTTCAAAATCCTGGTCGTCGTCATAGCCAAATTTGTCGCGCCCGCTCAATCCCACCAGGTTATCCCACAAAGACCAGGATGGGTAAGCCATGAGGGCATGATGCAAAATGAGAATACCCTGCCCCGTGCCGGTGAGCTGCTGCAGGGCAGTGAGCGGTTTTTCCCTGGCGCCCGCTTTGGGGTGGTCTTCTGGCAACACAAGCGGCATGCCGTAAAACACCACCACCGCATAGCTCCCCCGCTCGGCGCTGGTTGAACTGCCAAAATCCTCCATATGCTGGATGTAAGCATTAATTCCGGGCAGCGTGCGGAACAGGTGGTGAAACCCGCGCACGTCAAACCAGTGCCCGCCGGTCACCACAGCCACATCAATCGGTTTCATTTTTCCCTCGGTCAATCATCTCCTCATTAACCTCCACGCCCATGCGCTGCATATCTTTCAGCAATCGGGCCGGATCAACCATGTGCGCCTGGGTCCACAATCCCACTTTGCGCGCTGAGCCGTCGAGCATTTGCAGCAAAGTTGCCACGGTAGGTATCGCTGTGAACCAGTAGCCATCCGCATGTCGCAGGCAAAGATTAAGGCCTGCCGGTTTACCATTCCGCATCCCAAGCGCCTCCAGCTTAAGGCGAGTATCATACGGTGGGCGCGAGAAGCTGCGTAAACTCCAATCCAAAAATCTTGCCGCAGGCGAAAGCAATCGTTTTGGCGCCACAGCCATCCCTGCCATGATAAGCGGAAAGGCGATCCAATCGGTGAACCAGTTGAACCCGCCAACGTAAAAACCGCAATCGCGCAGGGTTGGGAACATAGCAGGGATGCCGCGCATTTCCTCAAGCAGCATATGAATGGCGTACTGCCGTCCAAACGGCGCGCCGAAATCCATCCAGATGGTCTCGCTCATACCGGCCCAGCGCGCCTTTTGCCAGCGCCCGGCCTTGAACACATCTGCATCAAAATCCAGGAATTCCGCCACCATCTCCTGCGCGGTGGTGGGGCTGGGAGGGTACTGGCACCAGTCTATCTTAATCACGCTGCCCACCCGCGCGCTGCTGAGCTGCTCCAGGCGCTGACCCGCATACCGCGCCAGCGCTCCCGGCAGTCCGGGGTGAAAGCCCCCATCCGTCACAAAACACAGCCCCGCCTGCTCAATCTCCCCCGCCAGCTCCCGTAAAATCCGCGTTTTTTGCCGGGAATATTGGATATCCAATGTGTCAATACCGGCTTTCAGGGCTGCCCGGGCAACCTGGCGCGCATACTGGCTGGTGCTGGAAGCCACCACCAGCAAATCCGCGCCCCGCAAGCCTTGCTGCAGGCCCTCCGGCGAGGCTGCATCCACCTGGCGCGGAATTACCCTCTCTGCGCCAGACGCGGCGTTCAATTGATCGGCGCATCGGCTGGCTTTTTCAAGGCTGCGCCCCGCCACAATCACCCGGGCATCCGTCTCCTGCACCAGCAGTTGCGCAATCACCGCTCCGGTGTAGCCATACCCACCCAGAATCAAAATGTTTTTTGCAGTCATCGGATGTTTACCAGATTCCCGGGATAAAGCGGTATTTCACGCGCTGCGCGTACCCGGCATACCCCGGCAGTTCAGCCTGCAGGGTGCGGTCTTCCAGCTGCGTGCGGATGAGCGCCACCCCCACGGCAAGCACGCCCGGCACCAGCCCCCACCACGAACTCAGCAGTAAAGGCGTCGCCAGGTTGTAAAGGATCGCCGAGATGTACCCCGGATGCCGGACATAGCGGTACGGCCCGTCTTCCACCACACGGTGCCCGCGCTCAGTCTGGATGCGCACGGTGGCTGAAAAGAACCGGTTGGTGACAACGGCCCACTGCCCCAGCGTCAGCCCGGCCAGGATCGGCAGCAGCGCAAGCCAACTCAGCCACCCCGGAAAGCTCTCCGTCCAGCCAAAGCGCCTGTCCAGCGCGCAGGCAATGCAGATGAACATTCCGGAATAAGCCATCAGCGGCGCCAGGGTGCGGTCCCATTTTTTGGTGCCCGGTCGGATGCGCCCGCGCTCTTCCAGCAGGTCAAGATGAACCCGGCTGACCAGCGCATAAACCAACACCTGGTTGGCAGCCGCGATCGCCATCAGCCCCCAGGCAGCCGGCCAATCTAGCCGCCCCGCAACCCCAAAAAGGCACAACCCCAGCATCACCAGGCCGAGGATCGTCTTAACGGTCCATTTTACTGCCATACCCACCTCGCTGCATCCAAAACCTGCCGTTCATCCCGTGGGCTCTCGCGAGCCAATTCCATTATACAGCACAAAAAAGCCAGGCCTGTTGAGTCTCGGAGGCTCAACAGGCCGGCTGAGGCGGCAGAAGGCTCCTGCCCCTCGTCAATCCGTTATGAAGTTGTTTCGATTGCCCCCTGCAGCATTATCGGCTGCTCACTGCGCTTTAGAAAACGTGTGGCACTCGCTGCAATCCAATCGTTGAGCGGTGGTGTGAATGTTGTGAATCTTATAGAAGCTCTGCCCCGAGGTCTGGCCTGCCTTGCGCGCGCCGTGGCAACTGGTGCACAATGGCTGGTTGTCGCGAGTTTCGAGAGGGGTATAACCCAGCAAGTCAAAGTCGAGCAATTTCTTGCCACCGTGGCAGTCGTTGCAAGTTAAAGCATTCTCCGCCGGGTTGACGGTGTGGTTAATCTGCATATAGCGCTCGGTCGGAATAAAGTCGTAGCCCAACGGCAGCGTCCAGCCCAGCTTGGCTGCGCCAGCGACAATCGCCGCCGGCATATCACCCTTCTGGAACACGATCCCCATGTTGAGCGGGATGATGGCCTGGGTCGAGAGGTCGTAGGGTTGCAGTGCCTGGTGATGTTTGAAAGGCGAAATCTTGGCCTGCGCATCCTGCACGCTGCCCAGCGGACCTGACATCAGCACCCTGCCGCTTTCGCCGGGTACGGCTGCCATGCCCAGCTGGTAAAAGGTAGAATAACCGTTGAAGAAGCGGTATTCCGGAACAACATCCGACTCTCGTGTGATCTTGGGCTCATACAACCGCTTGACCACATCCAGCTCAGATTCGGTGAAGTCGCGGAACATATCGGTGGATTTATGCCGCGCGAAGGTTTGGATATGGCACACCGTGCAATTAACCCGCGCGGTATGCTGGTTGACTGCGGCGCTTTTGTGCGGCGTGGAAGTGTGGCAGTTTGCGCACGCCACCACCACATCCAGGTCGGTCGGCATCAGGTCGCTGCCGCGCCCGGCCACATGATGCTCCTGCATCACATGGCAGTTGTTGCAGGTGAAACCCGCCCCGCCGGCTTCCACCGGAGACATGTGCACATCCACCTCCGGGGTGGGTGGGTTGGCCAGGATGGGCTCAATATCACCGCGCTTGTTATTCGGTCCGCCTCCGCCGTATGCATGACACGTCACGCAGGCAGCTTTAGAGGGCTTTGCGATGGCTTCCAGAGCGGCGGGCAGGTCAACGGTCATCTTATCCAGCGCGGTAACCATGCGGTAAACCCCATCCACCAGTTGAACCGTCCGCTTGTAGAGGTCAGAATGGCAAACCAGGCAGTCCATGCTGGCCAGTTGCGCACCAGTTGCATCCGCCAGCGGCTTGATGCCGGTGCCCATGTGACAGGTGGCGCAACCTCCATCCACAATCACGCCGTCCACATTGGTCATCTTGCCCAGCCAGGCATTGACCAGCGGGTGCCCGCAAAAGTCATTCACGCCGGTGATTTTGCCCTCAATGCCAACATCTTCCACGTAAGGCGTCTCGCCTTTCCACTGGAAGTGAACAGAACTGTGCAAGCCAGTGACCTGCTCCTCATGGCAGGGCAAACAGGTGGCGGCACCCTCGTAGGTGGTCAGCCCCTCATGCGGATTGACCCCGTCAACCGGTTCGGTGGTTTGCGCCCGGGCAGAAATGGCCGTTGCCGAAAGCATGACGCCCAGGCAAAGCAAACCAAAACCAAAGACAAACAAACTGTAAGTGACCAAAAAACGTAGTGACTTATTACCGATCATTTTGCCTCCCCAGATAAACTTCTAACGATGAATTTTCCCTCTCTCAATAATTATATAGATGTGCAAAACTGGGAAAAGAAAAAATCTGGATCATTTTTGGACTATTCATCAAAAAAGCGGAACGAGGCTACTCGTTCCGCTTTTGAGGGTTGTGATTCCTGGGTTAATTGGCTTTTGAGAAGGTATGGCACTCGCTGCAGTTGAGGTTCTCACCATCAACATGCTTGCTGTGCACCCGGTCGAACAACTCGGCAGCAGACCACTTGCCGCTCTCGTCCTCGTGACAGCTGGCGCATAGCGGCTGGTTGTTGCGCGTGGTCCTGGGGGTGTAACCCAGCAGGTTAAAATCCAGTCGGGAGCCGCCATTGTGGCAGCTGGTGCAGTCAAGTGCACTGCTGGCAGGCGTGACGCCGTGGTTAATCTGCATCAGCCGCTCGGTGTTGAGGAAGCTGTAACCCTGCGGCAGGCTCCAGCCCATCGCGGCAGCTCCCGCGGTGATGGCGCCGGTCATGTCGCCCTTTTGGAAGACAATCCCCATCTTGAGCGGGATAATCGCCTGGGTGGAAACATCAAAGGGCTGCGTGGCGGTGTGCTGCTTGAAGGGTGAAATCTTCGCCTGCCCATCCTGCACACTGCCCAGCGGACCCGCCAGCAGCACGCGGTTGCTGGCGTTCACCAGCGCCGGTTCACCCAGGTTGTAGAAACTGGACGTGCCGTTGAAGAAACGGTACACCGGCGTGACGTTGGCCTGGCGCGTGATTTTGGGCTCATACAGCCGCTTGACTGTATCCAGCTCAGAAACGCGAAAGTCGCGGTACATATCGGTGGAGGTATTGCGCGCAAAGCTCTGGATGTGGCACACGGTGCAGTTGACCCGCGCCGTATGGTCATTGAGTCGGGCGTCATCGTGCGGGGCAGTGGTATGGCAAGTGTCGCAACTCATCACCGCGTTCAGGTCAGTGGGGCGCAAATCGCTGCCCCGCCCGGCGATGTGGTGATCCTGCGTGACGTGGCAGTTGGTGCAGGTGAAACCCGCCCCGCCCACGCTTGTGGGGGCCATGTGCACATCCACCTGCGTGGATGGGGGATTGGCCAGGATGGGCTCAATATCGCCGCGTTTATTATTGGCGCCGCCGCCGCCGTAGGCATGGCAGGCGATGCAGGCAGCCTTGGTGGGCTTGCCAATGTTCGCCAGTGCCGTCTGCAGGCTGACGGTCATGGTCTCGGGAGCGGGCACCATTTTATAGGCGCCATTGACCAGTTCCACCTTTCGCTTATACTGGTCGGAGTGGCACACCAGGCAGTCCATGTTCGCCAGTTGCTCGCTGGTCTGGTCTGGCAGCGGTTTAGCGCCGATCCCCACGTGGCAGGTGGCGCACCCGCCGTCCACGCTCGCGCCGTCCACATTGACCATCTTGCCCAGCCAGGTATTCACGCCCGGGTAACCGCAAAAGTCGTTGAGGCTGGTGGCTTTGCCGCCAGTCGTGCCGCCCACCACATCCGGCGTGAAACCGCTCCACTGGTAATGCACCGTGCTGTGCAGGTCGCTCGTTTCCTTGGCGTGGCATTTGCTGCAGGTGGCGCTGCCCTCGTAGGTGGTCAGGCTGGCGTGCGCATCCGCCGCATTGGTGTACACAACGAGACTTTTAATCAACAGCGGGAAGTAAATTGGGTTGGTAGGCGCGCGCGGGGTGGGGTTTTGTGCCAGGGCTGGTTGCGCCGTGGAAAATACCACAATAGATAAGCCTGCCAGAATCAATATCAAAAGCGCAAAGCCAGCCCCCTTCTTTTGTCTGGATGAATAGCCGGTCATTCAAATCCTCCTTTCAACCATTAATGCAGGGTATAGCGGGATTTTATGTTGCATTAATGATAATACTTACCATTTTTATCATATTACAGCTTACACCCCACTTTACAAAAACCCTTCGATTTGCTTAAGCTTCCTTAATCTCAGCGTAGGTATGTTTTAATCTCGGGCGCACTGAAAACGAAATGCAATTTGCCGCAAAGTGGTTTACAATGGATTTGCGCCGCCGCCCCGGTGATAACCTCCCGGGCGGGTTGCACGTCAAATTTACCCTGTGCGATTTTTTTCAATCCGGAAAGGCTCTTGCATGCAGCGCTCCCCTCTCAACACCAACTGGCAATTTCACCTGGGTCCCATTCCGTCAGGCAGCCCCTTAGACGAGCAAGCCTGGCACGCCGTTGACCTGCCGCACGACTGGAGCATCGCTCTGCCGCGCAGGACCGAAAATCCCTCCGGCGCCAACGGTGGGTTCTTCACCAACGGTTTTGCCTGGTACCGTAAATGGATCGAAGCCCCGCCAGCCTGGCACGGAAAAGTTATCTTCATTGAGTTCGAAGGCGTTTACATGAACGCTGAAGTCTGGCTCAACGGCAACCTCCTGGCCCGCCACCCTTACGGCTACACTTCCTTCACCTGTGATCTTACCCCCCACCTGAGAATCGGCGAGAAAAATGAGCTGCGCGTCAGCGTGGATAACGCCTGCCAGAAGAACAGCCGCTGGTATTCAGGCTCGGGCATCTACCGCCCGGTCTGGCTGTGGGTGGGCGGCCCGCTGCGCATCGCCCACTGGGGCATGCACATCCTCACCCCCCAGGTCTCCGCCAGCTATGCCAGTGTGCAAGCCCGCACCCGCGTGCTGAATGAAACCGCCGAAAACCAGGATGTGACCCTGCGTTCCTACCTGGTTGCGCCCGACGGCGTCACCATGGCTACCTCAACCTCCACCGCCGCCCTCCCTCCCCAAACGGAGCACGAATTTTCCCAGAAGACTCACCTGCCCGCCCCGGCCCTGTGGTCTCCCGAAACCCCGCGCCTGTACCAGGTGCTCTGTGAAGTGCTGCTGGATGGGCAGGTTGTGGATTCTACCAGGCAGTCTTTTGGCATTCGCAGCCTGGAGTTTGACGCCCAGCGCGGCCTGCGCCTCAACGGGCAGCCGCTCAAGTTGAAGGGCGGCTGCATCCACCACGATAACGGCGTGCTGGGGGCTGCCTCCTATCCGCGCGCCGAGGAGCGCAAGGTGGAGCTGCTCAAAACCAGCGGTTTCAACGCTGTGCGCTGCGCCCACAACCCTCCGGCGCCCGCCTTTTTGGAAGCCTGCGACCGGCTGGGCTTGCTGGTCATTGACGAAGCCTTTGATTGCTGGCGCGAGGGAAAAAACCCCTACGATTACCACGTGGCCTTTGAAGATTGGTGGCAGCGCGACCTGGAAAGCATGCTCCTGCGCGACCGCAACCATCCCGCCATCATCCTGTGGAGCATCGGCAACGAGGTCAGGGAACGCGACGGTCGTTCCAATGGTGCTCAAACCGCGCAGCAGCTGGCGGATCTGGTGCGCCGCCTGGATGTTACCCGCCCCGTCACCGCCGCCCTGTGCGCCAGTGGGGAGGGCAAGGATTGGGCGGTGATGGACAGGGTTTTTGCCGCCCTGGATGTGTGCGGATACAACTACGAGTGGCGCCGCTACCAGGATGACCACGAGCGCCTCCCCCAGCGCGCCATCCTCGGCAGTGAATCCAAACCGCGCGAGGCCTTTGACTCGTGGTTGGCAGCCCTCGAGCAAAACCATGTGCTGGGCGATTTCGTCTGGACGGCGCTGGATTACCTCGGCGAGGCGGGGGTCGGCCGGGTGGTTTACGACCAGCCCACCTCGTTCATGGGCCAGTTCCCCTGGCACACAGCCAACTGCGGCGACCTGGATCTGTGCGGCTTCAAGCGCCCGCAATCCTACTACCGCGATTGCCTGTGGGGAAAGGACGCCTCCATTTTCATTGCCGTTCACCAACCCCTCGCTGAAGGGCAAACCTTTCATATCAGCGAATGGGGCTGGCCGGAGGTGAGCCCATCCTGGACCTGGCCCAAACATGAGGGCCAGCTTTTCAACATAGAGGTCTATTCCGCCTGCGAGAAGGTGGAATTGTTCCTCAATGGTCAATCCCTGGGAACCCGACCAGCCGGGCGCGCCGAAAAATTCACCGCCCGCTTTGAAGTGCCCTACGCTCCCGGCGAGCTTAAAGCCGTTGGGTTTATCAAAGGCCAGAGCGCGGCCGAGGCCAGCCTGCACACCGCCGGTAAAGCCGCGCTCATCACCCTCACGCCAGACCGCCAAACCCTCAAGGCAGACCCGCTGGACCTGTGCTACGTGACCATAGAAATCACCGACCGCAAAGGCCGCCCGCAGCCGCATGCCGCGCATCTGGTTCAGTTTGAGGTGGAAGGGGAAGGCTCCCTTCTGGCGGTGGGCAGTGCCGACCCCACCAGCACGGAAGATTACGTGGGCAACCAGCGCAAGGCGTACCGCGGACGCTGCCTGGCTGTGATTAAATCCAGCGGCCAGCCCGGAGAAATTCGCCTGCGTGCCAGCGCCAAAGGGCTGGCCCCCGCTGAGCTGGTCATCCGGGCGGCAAAATCATAAGTTTAAACAAAAAACGCCCCGGTTACCCGGGGCGTTCTGATGGCTGTTGTAATTTACTTAATCAGGGTCACATTAGCCGCTTGCAAACCCTTGGGGCCTTTTTCGATCGAGAACTCGACCTTCTGGCCTTCTTCCAGGCTGCGGTAACCTTCCGCCTGGATGGCGGTGTGATGCACGAAGACATCCGGGCCGCCCTCTTGCGAGATGAAGCCGTAACCCTTGCTGTTATTGAACCACTTGACGGTACCAACTACACGTTCTGCCATTGCTGAATACTCCTGAAAAATTTTGAATCTGATTTAATAACGACGCTGTCCGCCGCCATCGCGACGATCACGTCCACCGGGGCCACCCTGACCGCCACGACCGAAGCCGCCGCGCGGGCCGCCAAATCCACCACCCCGACCGGTCTCTTCCTTGGGACGGGCTTCATTAACCCTGAGTTCGCGGTTCCCCAGAGAATAGCCATTGAACATGCTGATGGCTTTCTGTGCCTCGGCCTGCGAGCTCATGGTGATGAAGGCAAAACCTTTTGAGGTTCCCGTCATGCGGTCTTTGATGATATCTGCGGAAACTACTGTGCCCGCCTGGGCAAACAGTGTTCGCAGCTCGTCCTCGGTGGTCGAGTACGAGAGGTTACCAACATACAATTTAACTTCCATTCCTGTTTCCTGACTCCCTGATTTCAATCAGAGAAAAAAATGTGCCGTCGACCTTATTCGAGGTCCAGCGGCATTTGCGCACATGTCCTTTTTCGAGGCGAGAATCATTATACCACATCTTCTGCAAAAAATCCAACTTTTCACAAAAAAATATTCCAGTTTCCCTCCCGGGATTGAAATTGACCCTCGCAGCCTCTATACTGTTAACAGGTTTGCGCATCCTGGTCAATCTCAGAGAAAGAGGAAACAATGTTTCGCAAAATGGGTTTGCTTACATTGCTGGTTTTATTGGCGTGTTCCGTCGCATCCTGTAATTTGCCGGAAACTGACGCCGCGCTGCCTACGCTCACGCCTGTG
>CAYVOX010000095.1:0-12868 GCA_964453035.1 uncultured Anaerolineaceae bacterium | reverse complement strand
AGCGTCTTGCCAATGACCGATTCCAGCAACAAATCCGCCGAAGCCTGCGAAATAGCACACCCGTGCCCCGAAAAGGCCGCCTCGCTCACCTTTCCATCTGCATCCAGTCGCAGGTCAATTCGGATGTGATCGCCGCACAATGGATTTTCATCCTCAAACGAAATATCGTGCGGGTCCAGCACCCCAAAGAATTGAGGGTTTTTATACCGTTCAACAATGACTTCTCGATACAGGTCGTCCATATTATCCAAACATCCGCTTCACTTTTTCAATTCCAACTATCAGTTTATCAATTTCTTCCCGGGTGGTATAGAGGTAAAAACTGGCACGTGACGTGGCCGGCAAACCGAACTTATCGTGCAGCGGCATCGCGCAGTGGTGTCCCGCGCGCACTGCAATTCCCTCGCTGTCCAGCACCTGGGCTACATCATGTGGGTGAATGCCCTTAAGCGTAAACGCCGCCACCCCGCCGCGCTGTTCCGCTGATGGACCGGTGAGGTTCAAACCGTTAACCTCCTGGAGACGTTCAACCGCGTAAGCAGTCAGTTCATGCTCAGCAGCCGCGATCCGTTCCATGCCAACTTGCTTCAGGTAATCCACTGCAGCCCCCAGCCCAATCGCCTCAGCAATTGAAGGCGTTCCCGCCTCGAACTTATGTGGCAGTTCATTGGGCACAAACGACCGCAGGTGCACCTTGCGGATCATATCCCCCCCGCCCAGGAACGGCGGCATGGCTTTGAGAACAGCTTCCTTGCCGTAAAGCACGCCAATTCCCGTCGGACCGCACATCTTGTGCCCTGAGAAAGCCAGCAGGTCAACATCCAGCTCCTGAACGTTGACCGAAAAATGTGGCACGGATTGCGCTCCATCAACCAGGGTTAAAGCGCCCACCCTGTGCGCCATCTGAATGATTTCCTTAGCTGGGTTAATCGTTCCCAGTACGTTAGACATGTGCATAAACGACACCAGTTTGGGTTCAAGCTGCAGCAACTTTTCATACTCTGCCATGTCAAGCAGCCCATCCGGTGTCACCGTGATGAACTCCAGCCGGATCCCGCGCTCAGCAGCCAGCTGCTGCCAGGGAACCAGGTTGGAATGATGCTCCATCTCGGTTAAAATGACCACATCCCCGGCCTTGAGATTCGCCCTGCCCCAGCTGTTCGCCACCAGGTTGATGGATTCCGTGGTGTTGCGCGTGTAGATGATTTCTCGTGAGCTGCGCGCGCCGATGAACCTGGCGATGCGCTGGCGAGCGCCTTCGTAATCAGCGGTAGCCTCCTCTGCCAGCGTATGCACCCCGCGGTGAATATTCGCGTTGGACATTCGATAATACCTGTCCATCACCTCTATGACGCTTGCTGGCTTTTGCGAGGTGGCAGCCGAATCCAGGTACACCAGATCCACGCCTTCTCGCACCTGGCGCGCCAGAATCGGAAAATCCCCCCGGATTCGCAAGATATCCGCAGCGGTGAGTGAATTGGATTGACTCATAGTTCAGAACGCAGGGATTTGCGCAGCGGTTGGCGCAAATGCTGAGAGTTGACCGGGAACCACAGGATATGGTCTGGTACCATCCAACCGTCAGTCAGGTACACATTGGACCGGAACTGAACCGCCACCATCTTAGCATCCACCTGCACAACAATACCTTTCAGCCATCCTCTTATCCGTTGGCCACTCTTTTCATGGTCGCAAAAAACCTCGACGGTATCGCCAACGTCAAAGGAGAATTCAGGCTCAGGTGGTTTCATAAATGGGGGCATGTTAATCTCCAAATCCAAGGATTTTCATATTTATTCTATCATGCATGCGCGTTTGGCAATGCGCGATATGCCTTCATCTTTTCATGGATGGCCGCCTGGAACCGCTCCCGCACACCCTCAAATGGAATGCGCTGCATAATGGGGTCAAAGTAGCCCTCCACGATAAGACGTTCAGCTTCATCGCGCGGAATACCTCTTGACCGCAGGTAAAATACCTGGTCTTTGTCAAGTTGCCCCACCGTTGCGCCGTGGGTGCAGCGTACATCATCGGCCAGAATTTCCAGTCCCGGGATGGAATCAGCCCTGGCTTGCTCGCTTAAGATAAGGTTGCGGTTCGCCTGATATCCATCCGTCTTCTGTGCGCCGGGCGCAACGTAAATCATTCCCTGCCACACCGAGCGGCTTTGATCCAGCAGAGCACCTTTAAACAGCAAGTCGCTGGTTGTGTGCGGCGCCAGGTGGTTTTGTTGCGTGTCATGGTCCAGGTGCTGGATGCCGTCAGAGAAGTAAAATCCCGACATCTTCCCCGTGCTACCCTCGCCTGCCAGGGTCAATTCGCTGAAGTTCTTCGTCAGCCGGCTGCCTACCGCGCCGAAAATCCAGTCCAGGGTGCCGCCGCGTCCCACGCGCGCATGTTCGTGGCTGAAGTTCCAGACATGCTCCCCCCAGGATTGCAATTCAACAAACTTGAGGCTTGCCCCTTCTCCCACCATCAATTCCACCAAACCGGCATGCATTGCCTGCGTTTTTTCCTCGTTTGGAGAGGCTGCCTCGTGTACATAAGTTACAGAAGCGCCATCTTCCAGGTAAACCAGAATATGCGAGAGGTACGCCAGGTTCTGCCCCGGCCCCCACAACAGGCTCTGCAGGGGTTGTTCCACCGCCACGCCCCGCGGCACATACAGCAGCACACCGTTTTGCGCCAGCGCCCCGCTTAATCCGGCAAATTTGCCTTCCTCCGGGCTAACCACTTTTCCCATCACCTTCGCCAGCAGCTCAGGTTGCTCTTTTTCTGCCGTCAGCAAATCCGTGAACACCACACCTTGCATCGCCAATTGCGGATCCAGTTGAACCTGGCTTCCGCCAGCCAGCAGCACCACCCGACCACCGTGTACTCCTGTGGTCAGGGGTTGCAGCAGGCTCTTTGGGTAGGCTGGCAGCCGCGTGTAAGCGCCGATTTCCGGCATGCGCAGCAGCTTTGGCGAAAAGGCTTTCAGGTCGGTGCGCCGCCAGGCCTCTTCCTGAGTGGAGGGGAACGGCGTCCGCTCAAAAGCCTCCCACGCCCGGTTGCGATATTCCACAATGTTCTTATCCAGCCCATCAACGCGCGCCATGTCGCGAGTGAATCCAAACGCCTGCCCTTCGCCTGCCGGGGCTCGCCTGGAACGGATGACAACCTGCGGTGATTCGGTCATATCTACGCTTTACTCCCAGAAGTATTTCTCAAACCTTTACCCGATCGAGCCTTCCATCTGCAACTGGATCAAGCGGTTCATCTCCACCGCATATTCCATCGGCAGCTCTTTAACCAGCGGCTCGATAAAACCCGAAACCACCATCGTTGTCGCCTCTTCTTCGCTCAACCCGCGGCTCATCAAATAGAAAAGCTGTTCTTCTCCAACCTTTGAAACCGAAGCTTCATGCCCGATGGTGACGTTATCCTCATCAATCTCTATATACGGGTAAGTATCCGATCGTGATTGCGGGTCAAGCAGCAGCGCATCGCACACAACATTAGAGCGCACATTTTTTGCGCCCTTGTAAACTTTCAGCAGCCCGCGGTATGAGGCTCGCCCGCCGCCCTTGCTGATTGATTTTGAGGTGATTTTGCTGGAGGTATCCGGCGCAAAATGCACCATCTTGCCGCCAGCGTCCTGGTGCTGTCCACTCCCCGCAAACGCCATGGAGAGAATTTCACCCCGCGCACCCCGGCCAAGCAGGTAGCAGGAAGGGTACTTCATCGTCGTCTTCGAGCCCAGGTTGGCATCCACCCACTCCATCGTCCCACCCTCGTGAACGTGAGCGCGCTGCGTCACCAGGTTGTACACGTTATTCGACCAGTTCTGAATGGTGGTGTACCTCACCCGCGCATTCTTCTTGACGACAATTTCAATCACGCCCGAGTGAAACGAATCACTTGAGTAGGTCGGTGCGGTGCAGCCTTCCACATAATGCACCTGCGCGCCTTCGTCAGCCACAATGATCGAACGCTCAAATTGGCCGATATTCGCAACATTCAAGCGGAAATATGCCTGCAGCGGCAGGTCAACTTTCACACCCTTGGGCACATACACAAACGATCCGCCCGACCATACAGCGCTGTTCAGCGCTGCGAACTTGTTATCTTCAATCGGAACGACCGTTCCAAAATACTCGCGGAACAGGTCCGGATGCTGGCGCAAACCCTCCTCAATGCTCAGGAAAATAACACCCTGCTTTGAAAGGTGCTCCTGGATGGAGTGATACACCATCTCAGATTCATACTGAGCGCCAACACCCGCCAGGAACTTGCGCTCCGCCTCAGGGATGCCCAGCTTATCAAATGTATTCTTTATCGTCTCGGGCACGTCATCCCAGCTGCGCCCTTCAACATCCGTCGGTTTGACGTAATAGAAAATGTTATCCAGATCCAGACCCGCAAGGTTTGCGCCCCAGTTAGGCATCGGCCGCCGCTGAAAGTGCTCCAGCGCTTTCAGCCTGAAGTCCAGCATCCATTGCGGCTCGCCCTTCATTTGGGAAATCTGCGTCACGACGTCTCGATCCAACCCTTTGCGCGTCCGAAAAACTGAAGTATCCGGGTTGCTAAAACCGTACCGGTAGTCGCTTAATTCATTAAGAATATCAGGCTGCTTGTCACCCATTCGGCTCTCCACTTGGTTTTCAGGCGCGTCAGCTAACCAGCGCGCCGTTGTGCTTCTCGCGCACCCAATCGTAACCGTGCTCCTCAAGGTGCAAAGCCAGGTCAGCCCCGCCCGATTCCACCACGCGCCCCCCCATCATGATATGAACGAAATCTGGCTTGATGTAATTCAAAATCCGCTGGTAGTGCGTGATGACCAATACGCCCAGTTCCTCATTTCGCAGGGCGTTTACCCCCTCAGATACAATCCGCAACGCATCAATATCCAGCCCTGAATCGGTCTCATCCAGGATGGTGATATCCGGCTTGAGCATCGCCATCTGCAGAATCTCAGCGCGTTTCTTCTCGCCGCCAGAAAACCCATCATTCAGGTAACGTCCGGCAAAAGCGCTGTCCATCTTCAGCAGTTCCATTTTCTGCTTCAACAACTTGCGAAATTCCGGGATCGGGATACCCTTATCAGCCGGGTTTTCAGCCCTTCGCCGCGCATTGACTGCCGTGCGTAAAAAATTCGCCACCGTCACGCCAGGGATTGCCACCGGATACTGAAACGCCAGGAATAATCCCAGCCTTGAGCGCTCGTCCGGCTCAAGTTCTAGGATATTTTGGCCTTTAAAGCAGACCTCTCCGCCCGTCACTTTATAAGCGGGGTGCCCCATCAGGGTGTACGCCAGGGTGGATTTTCCCGTTCCGTTGGGTCCCATAATAGCGTGTACTTCACCCTTGCGGATGGTCAAATTGACGCCCGTTAATATCTCTTTATCCTCAATGCTCACGCGCAAATCACGAATGACCAATTCTGACATGCAAGCAACTCCTTATCAATCACATAGTCACGGCAGTTGAATATAGTATATTATTATATTAACTAATATATATATTCATCCTCAACAGGTATTATAGCATACCCACGAGGGCAGGTCAATATTTACTATAATTATATAAAATATTGGATTATATCTGCTTCGACCGTTGACTGCGCCAGTTTTTCACCGCAAACGGAAGATAAAGCAGCAAAATGCACGCTACCGCAATCAGCTCAATGATGAGAATATACCACGGCCAGGGCGGTAGCACATCCAGCAAGCTGGCTGTCTCCGGTTTGCGCGCGATAAACAGGTAATTGCTACCTATCAGCAGGTTAAAAAAGAATATCACCACCATGTAAACATTGCACCCCACAAAGACCTGCTTGGCCGAGCGCCAGGTTGGCCTGAACCCCTCCACCAGGGTCATGTAAATGGGCGTCGTGATGATTAATCCGTGCGAAATCATTGTCTGGAAGGCTCTGAAATGCGGAAATCCATAAATCCCCGCGTCAGGGGTCAGCAGCGCCTGAAGCGCCCCCGCAATCCCCATGAAATAAGTGTAAGGGTAAACGCTTTCTTTGCGGGTGATGAGCATATACGCTGAGACGTACACCAGAATGCTGCACAGGTGCAATGGCAGCATCGTCTGCACCGTCCACATCCCCACGTAGATATTCCAGATGTGCCAGGCCAGCTCGTTGACCAGCAAAACAACCGCCAGGAAGATCCGCACATTCCTCCGCGCCGGCTCACTGGCCCGCCTGCCCCACAGTACCAGCACAATATTCAACAGAACGATGACCCCAAGCGACGCCAGGTGCGCCGGTCCAAACAGGATGAAAGCCTCACCTTTCCAATCTTTTGCAAAAAACTCAATCATTACCGGCTCCTTTTACCCATTCGTTTGGCAAGAATAATACCTGCAATTGCCGCCATCATTAAGATGTCTGTTTTGCTGCTCAAAGCATATCAAACCAATCTGAAGGTTTTTCGTCAAGGATTAACACCTGTTAAAACCCTTATGCGCCAAAAAGATATTGTAGCAACAAAACCAACAATCCGTTTAATAATCAACCCCCGAATATTCAATACAATTTATTATATAAAAATATAAAATATTGACAAATTTACCTCGCGTGTGATAAACTCATTTATGAATTCAATTTCAGGCAGGAAAAACTAAGCATGAAAAGCACGCGAGAGCGAATATTTCTCACCCTGGCAGCTCAACCCCGCTGCACCATCAATGACCTTGCAGACGCGGTTGGCATCAGCGCCATTTCTGTTCGCCACCACCTCTCCTCTATGGAGGCCGAAGCCCTGGTCACCTCCGAGGAAGAGCGCCACGGCGTGGGTCGTCCTCGCCTGGTTTACTTCCTCACCGAAAAAGGCCTGGAGCGCTTCCCCACTCGCTACTTCCGCCTCACCAACCGCCTGCTTGACCAGCTCAAGCAATCCATGCCCTCGCCTGCCGTCAAAGAATTATTCACCCAGATTGCCCTCGACATGTCTCATCCCTACGCACAAAAGGCCAGCAAGCTCTCCATCGAAGAAAAGCTCAACCTGGTTCAGGAAGCCCTTGCTCAGGAAGGTTTCATCGTCGAATGGGAGAAGAAACCCGAAGGCTATCAGATTAACGAGATAACCTGCCCATTTTTCCATGTGGGCGAACACCACCCGGAAGTCTGCGCTGTTGACCACACCGTCATTTCGACGGTCCTCAATATCCCCGCGGAAAAAATCACCTGTGTTTTACACGGCGATGACCGTTGTTCCTACCTTGTCCCCCTTACTCACCTCACGGAGTCGACCAAATGAGCCCAACCCCTGGCACCAACCGCCCTACCTGGGATTGTGAATCCCAGTTCCCCGAACTTACCCAGAAGCTCAAAGACGGCCTGGCTGAAGTGGTTGACCCTGAAATTAATCTCAACATCATCCAGCTCGGCCTGGTTCGCAACGTTACCATCGAGCCCGACCACGCCATTGTCAAAATGATTCTCACCACCCCGTTCTGCCCTTACGGTCCGTCCATGCTCGAAACCACCCGCGCCAAAGCTGAAGAAATCCTCGGACGACAGACCGCTATTGATTTTGGCATGGAACCCTGGGATTTTGACATGATGGAAGAAGGTCTGGGCGGCGATTGGGGCCTGTATTAATCACTAAGTTCTACTTCTCAACCAAAAAGAATCGGGCTGGAAGACTCTTCCAGCCCGATTCTTTCATGAATTTCCGCGCCTAGAACGGCAGCGAGGTCACCTTGAACAGCGAGATGAGCTTCATAGCCTTACCGCGGTCACCCTTCAACCGCAGACGACCCATCATAAAAGCAGACATCGGATCCAGGCTCCCGTTAATCATATCCAGCACGTCTTGCGCTTCCGCTTCCACTGTGATGGTTGGCAGCTCGCAAATGCCATCGGTTACCTTGCACGTCTGGTTCTGGATGGTGACGACCCACACACCGCCCTTTTCGCCTGCCAGGTTCACCTGCACACTCACATCCACTCCCGCGGCTCGTTCCGGCTGAAAATAATCTGGCAGCATATGAATGAGTTGATTCAATGAGAATTCTTCCACAAGATTCCTCCATGCTAAGATAACAATATTTTACCAAAATTTAACCATAAAGCGGGCGCCATTTGCAGGGCGCCCGCTTTTTCATCGAGAGCTAAAGGGATGATTAGAATGCGTTTTCCACTTTCCAGACTTTCCAGACCTTACCAGCCAGTTCAGGGCCCGGAGTCAAGGTTGGTTTTCCTGGCTGCCAACCAGAAGGTGTCACTTCACCTGTTGCAACCACGTGTTGGAAGGCTTTCACCTGGCGAACCAGCTCCGAGACGTTTCGTCCCACTTCCGGTGTCATCACTTCCATGGCGCGGATGACAAAATTGGGATCAATGAGAAAACGCCCGCGGATATCCACGCCGGCAGCCTCATCGTACACCCCGTAAACTTCGCCGATCCTGCCCCCGGCATCTGATAACATGGGGAAAGGCACACCACCAGGCACCATCTTGGATAATTCTTCTTCCTGCCAGATTTTGTGCGTGAAGCGGCTGTCGGTGCTCAAGGAGAAAACTTCCACCCCGAGCTCCTGCAACTCTTTGTATTTCACGGCAACTGCCGAGAGTTCGGTAGGTCAGACAAAGGTGAAATCACCCGGATAGAAGCAAATGACTATCCATTTCCCTTTGTAGTCTGAGAGTTTTACATTCTTAAAACCACCATTTTGATAGGCGGTCGCCTCAAAATCAGGCGCCGGCTGTCCAACACGTGCTAACATTTTCACCTCCTTTTCAAGTTGTTTGGGCGCTGCGCTGACGGGTGCTGCACCCGCCGGCATAATCGGCCCCTGGGTTGGTTTAACGCACGATTCCTTTTTCTCGGCCATAATTCCTCCTTTTCCGTTCAGCTCTCGATGTTGTGGATCAAAATTATTATACAATAAAATCACAAAGCGTCTCTCTTTTTGCGTCACATTTTCTTGACACATGTACCGTTGCATCTTATGGTATATTCTCTGGCAGGAGTAAAGCCATGATTCATTCCATTTATTATCCACGCCAGGGTGAAGCCATGCTTGATTTAACCCCCGAGCAAATAAGCACCGCCCTGCAAGATCAAGAAGGCCTGCTCTGGGTCAGCCTTGAAGCCCCCACGCCCGAAGAATCCAGGCTCATCCTCAGCCAGATTTTCAACTTCCATCCCCTCTCCATTGAAGATTGCCAGAGCAAAGGCTATCAGCCGCCTAAGGTGGATGATTTTGGCAGCTACCTCTTCATCATCGCCCATGCCATTCACCCCCAACAATCTTTCGAATCACTCGAAACGATGGAACTCAACCTCTTTCTCGGCCAAAATTATCTTGTCACCAGCCATATGGAAGAGTCACTTCATCCGGTTACTCACATTCGCGAGGCGCTCAGTCGCGATTACCGTCTGCACGCCAACGGTGCCGATTTTCTTTGCCATGCCATTCTTGACGTCCTGGTGGACGATTACATGCCCGTCATTGACAAAATGGATGAGGAAATCGAGTGGATGGAGGACTCAGTTGTGGAAAAACCCAACCCCCAGATCCTGGAACGCATCCTCAATCTCAAGCACTCCCTCATGGCGATGCGCCGCATCATCTCGCCCCAGCGTGAAATCATGAACCGCCTTAGCCGCGACGACTTTCCTCAAATTGACCGTCAGAGCCGCATCTACTTCCGTGATATTTACGATCACCTTGTTCGCATCCAGGACCTGACCGAAACCATTCGTGATATTGTCACCGGCGCGCTGGATATCTACCTCAACTCAACCTCCCTGCGCCTCAACAATATCATGAAGGCGCTCACCATCGTTTCCACCATTTTCCTGCCCATGTCCTTTGTCGCTGGCGTTTACGGCATGAACTTTCACTTCATGCCAGAGATAAGCTGGCCCTATGGCTACTTATTTGCCTGGGTTGTCTTTGTCGCCATCTTTGCCGGGCTGGTCATCTTCTTCAAAAAACGTGGCTGGTTCTAGTTCTCAAGTTCAGGCTAACCTTTGCAGCGCCTGGTTGATATCTGCGTCAATCGTCGCCCCCACCGCTTTGAGTGCCGCCACCTTCCCCGCATGGCTGCCGATACCGTGTGCATACAGGCGGGTGTTGACAAATTGGCTCAGCATCGCTACTGCCCGCTGGCAAGCCAGGATGCCAACCACCGAGTCCTCAAACACGCGCAACTCAATCTCATCATTTGAGTTGAGAATCCCCCCATCCTCCAGAGCAGCCTCCCGATACCCCCTTTCCACCCATGCATAAGCCGCCATCAGGTTCAAATTGACCGCAACAGCAAGCGCCGTCAAGGCCTGGAAAGGCGAAGGTTTAATCACACTGTCAGCCTCCACGCCCAATCGCTCAGCCAGCAGGTGCATCTCCCCGTAGCCAATGACGGGCAACGCCTCCAACCCGATGAACCGCCGGGCCAGCTCAGTCTCCGGCGAATAAATCGCATTGCCGTTCTGGTTAGCACCTGGTGGAAGCGACGGCCTCAGCGTCAACCCCGCGCAGAATAAACGCCCGGTCTGCAATCCCAATCTCAAGAATTCGCGGCTTTCCTCAGTTAGCAGCGGGCGGTCCAATTCCAGAAGGTAGGACTTGCACTGCAAGTCAGCTTCAAGGCCGTAAGTCTGGCTGAATAATTCGCTTCCCAATATCATCTGCTGAAAAATCCGCGTCGTTGGTGAGCGCCGCACGTCCCGCGTGTGGCCCAGTAATTCTCTCAGCACTGGCAGCGGCACCGACCTGAACACCCCTCCCGCTTCACCAGCTTCACAACCCGCCAGGACTGCCCGGCATGGAACCTGGTGCGGTTTCAACAGACTTTGCAACCGGTTAATTGACGCAAAATAATCCACCTCCGCCGTTTTTACACCGCTCCCGCGAATTGTTTCCATGCTCTCCGCAAGCGTTTTTGCCTGAGGAGTAAATCGCATGTTCTGGTACAGCGCTTCCATCACCATCGCCAGAGCGAGCGGCACCATATCCCATTCGTTCGTAATCGTGATGGATTCAAACTGCGCCAGCCCATCTTCGCCAGGTAAATTGGTCGTCACGCTCATCTTGTCAAGAAAAAACAGCAAAGTATCTCGCGAGGCCGCCCTGTATCCCCCGGGTTTCACCAGCACCCCATCTAAATCAAACAACAGAATAATCTTTTTCGGCAAGGGCTTTACCTTAAGAATCAGTTATAATTGGCAAAATTTTCCGGTAGTTGAATCAATATTGGATCTCTAACGCGACAACAAACCACATTGCGAGGTGCAGGATTGATCCACATTCTTACTGATAGCTGCAGCGACCTCAGCCCAGAACTTTTAGAGCAGTACGGCATCAATTTTATCAGTCTGGCAGTTTTTATCAATAACCAATCCTACAAAGACCGCGTTGAACTTGATACGCCGACCCTCTTCTCCATGGTCGCCGAATCCGGCATGCTGCCCAAAACCTCAGCCCCTTCCGTAGCCGAATTCGCCCGATTCTTTGAGCGACCCGGCGAATCCCTTTTCATCGGAATCAGTTCCAAACTGAGCGCCACCATCAACAACGCGCAACTTGCCAGCCAGCAGTTGGGTAATCCCGCCGTAAAAATCATCGATTCACTCAATTTATCAACCGGCATCGGGCTGCTCACCCTTAAAGCAGCGGCACTACGTGACCAGGATCTCTCCTCAACTCAAATTGCTGAGGAAATCACCCTTGCTGCTCCAAAGATTCGCACTTCTTTCGTTATCGACACGCTCGATTACCTTTACAAAGGGGGGCGTTGTTCCGCGCTATCGATGGTCGTCAGCAGCCTGCTAAAAATCCGTCCGGTCATCCACATGCGTCCTGATGGCACGCTCGGAGTTAAAGAGAAAATAACCGGCTCACGCAAAAAGGCGCTGGATTCGCTCATCCTCGATTTTAAATCAAACCTGGCTGATCTCGACCCGCACCATGTTTTCATCACCCACACCGGTTGCCATCAAGACGCAACCTACCTGGAAGGCAAGCTCCGCGAGCTTGCCGCCATTGAGCATCTCCACACCACTATCGCCGGTGCCACGATTGCCAGCCACTGCGGCCCCAACACGATTGGCATTATTTACATGATGAAATAGGCACCGGTCTGGTTAGATTAATCCCATCTCTTTTCCAACTTTTTCAAAGGTGGCAATGACCTTGTCCATCTGCGCGTCGGTGTGCGTAGCCATGTAGCTGGTACGCAGCAACTGCATTCCGGGCGGTGTTGCCGGTGAAATAACCGGGTTGACAAAGACACCCTCGTCAAACAGCCGCTTCCAGGTGAGGAAGGTCAACATGTCATCCCCAATGATGATGGGAATGATGGGCGAAACGGAATGTCCGATATTGAATCCCAGTGCCGAGAAGTCTCGGCGCATACGTTCTGCAATCGCATTCACCCGCGCTACGCGTTCCGGCTCTGTCTGCATGATGTGTAGCGCAGCCAGGGCTGCCGCAGCGTTAGCCGGAGGAATGCTCGCGCTGAATATGAGCGAACGAGCCGCATGCTTGATGTACATAATCACATCCGACTCACCCGCAACAAAACCTCCCAGCGAGGCAAATGACTTACTAAAGGTG
The DNA here is from genome assembly GCA_964453035.1 of uncultured Anaerolineaceae bacterium. Taxonomy (GTDB): domain Bacteria; phylum Chloroflexota; class Anaerolineae; order Anaerolineales; family Anaerolineaceae; genus CAYVOX01. The sequence goes on along the minus strand of CAYVOX010000095.1, from coordinate 310 downwards.
GACATAATCAGGTCGGTTTCCTGGGTCAGGCCGTAATGCGCTGCCGTGCCCCTTCCGCCTCCAACCACGCCCATCCCATGGGCATCATCCACCATGATCCGCGCCCCGAATTTCTTTGCGGCGGTCACAATCTCTGGCAGCGGCGCCAGGTCTCCACCCATCGAGAACAATCCATCCACCACGATTAACTTCCCGCTGCTTTCCGGAATTGAAGCCAGGACGCGCTCCAAATGCGGAATATCATTGTGGTTAAAGCGCTCCAGCTTGCCGTAGCTCAACCGCGCCCCGTCCAGAATACTGGCATGGTCTT
>CAYVOX010000094.1:0-13013 GCA_964453035.1 uncultured Anaerolineaceae bacterium | reverse complement strand
GCCCTCGAGGGGGATGTAGGCGCGGTCGTAGGTGTGGGCGGGGCGCACGATGGTGACAGGGAAAGCTTCCTCGCGGTAGGCGCGCAGCAGGCGTTCTTCGCAGGCGATTTTGTTCTGGGAATAGAGCCAGATGGGGTTGTAAAGCGGGGTGGATTCGGTGATGGGCAGAACAGCGGGCGGCTTTTGATAAACGGAGGCAGAACTGATGAAGATGAATTGCCCGGTTCGCCCGCGGAAGAGATCGAGGTCAACCTCAACCTGCTCGGGGGTGTAGGCCACCCAATCCACCACGGCATCGAAGGCCTGGTTGCCCAGGGCAGCGCGCACGGATTGCGGGTTGCGGATATCACCCTGCAGCAGGCGGGCGCCCGGGACGGGTGAACGGTGGGATAGCCCGCGGGTGAGCAGGGTCAATTCGATGCCGCGCTCCAGGGCGAGGGTTGAACTGGCTGAGCTGATGATGCCGGTGCCGCCGATAAACAAAACCTTCATGGATGGACCTCCGGGTGGAATGGTTCTATCAGTATAGCAAAAAATGGGGGTTTGCCCCACGTTTGCGGGGTAAATATGGGCGCCCGAGAGCGGCTTTTGGATGCCAAATCAGCGGGTTCAAGTTATACTTGGGTAATGGAAAAGCCTGCGCCAAACCGCATCTATTACGGCGAAAACCTTCCCATCCTGCAGGGTCTGCCGGGTGAATCGGTGCAGCTCATCTACATTGACCCGCCGTTCAACACCGGCAAGACGCAGGCGCGCACGCAGCTGCGTACCGAGCGGGACGTGAACGGCGACCGGGTGGGTTTTGGCGGGCAGCGCTACCAGACGGTGAAGGTGAGCGAGAAGGGTTACCTGGACAGCTTTGACGACTACACGGCGTTTTTGCGCCCCAGGTTGGAGGAGGCGTACCGGTTACTGACACCGGAAGGATCGCTGTATTTCCACATTGATTACCGCGAGGTGCATTACTGCAAGGTGCTGCTGGATCAAATCTTCGGGCGCGAGGCGTTTATCAACGAAATCATCTGGGCGTATGATTACGGCGCGCGCACCAGGAGGAAATGGCCGCCCAAGCATGATAACATCCTGTGGTACGCCAAGGACCCGCGCCGTTACACGTACAATGTGGAGGCGATTGAGCGTATCCCTTACATGGCGCCGGGGCTGGTAGGGCCGGAAAAGGCCGCGCGGGGCAAGCTGCCAACCGATACCTGGTGGCACACGATTGTGCCGACCAACAGCCGCGAAAAGACTGGCTATCCCACCCAGAAGCCGCTGGGGATTCTGAAACGCATTATCGCGGCTTCTTCCAACCCCGGCGAGACGGTGCTGGATTTTTTTGCGGGCAGCGGGACGACGGGAGCCGCCTGCCTGGCGTTGGGACGCAATTTTGTTCTGATTGATAACAATCCACAGGCCATGGAAGTGATGGCGAAGCGCTTTGAGGGGGTTGAGGACATCGCCTGGCTGGTGGGGTGAGGGGGGTTAGCTCAACACCAGGCGGCTGATGTGCCCGACGTGATCCAGTTCGTGCCAGATGGCGCGGCGCAGCAGCTTGCGCGGGCTCCACAGCTCGCCGTTTTTGCCCAGCACCAGCTCCACGCCCACCAGCGCGGGTAGGGTTTCCAGCAGCAGAGCCCGCGCCACGGAGAGGCGCTCCAGGGGGGCAGAGGGCACGGCCTCGCGGGGAATGCCGGCGCGGTTGAGACGGTCGAGGTACCACCATTCGGCGCCGCCGACGTGCGCCAAAATGCCGTTGATGCTCCAGCGCTCGCCGGGCTGCATTTCCTCCAGCTTGCCCTCCGGGAGGTCGGCAACCACTTCAAGCAGGTCAGCGCGGCTCCAGGCCAGCAGTTGCAGCCCGCGCTCCACATCCAGGGCGGTGAGCGGCTTCCAATCGTGGCGGAAGAAGGCGCTGACTTCATATCCTTGCAGGGCCAGCTCGTACTCTGCGTTGAGCGTGGTCACCTCAAAGGTTTCAACCAGGCGCACGTCAAAATCGCCGAGGTTGGCCAGCCAGGAATGGGGATCGTGGCGGGCAGCCCAATCCTGAAATTTAAGCACGGCGCGCGGCAGCCTGAGCAGCGCTTCGGAGCCATCCTTGCCGCTGGCGATGCAACCGGGCAAATCGAGCGGGTAGGCGTTGGCAAATGCGTTGGTTTTGGTTTCCAGTCCCACTTGAATGAGCATGAGTTCCTCCAGCTTAGCCTGCCCAGAAGGTGAGCGCCATGGCGCAGGTGAACAGGGTAAAAGCCAGCACAGCCAGCCAGGTGAAGGCGCTGGCGAGGGCAGCATAGAGCACAAAGGGTGAAAGCAAAGCCAGGAGCAGGGCAAAAATCTGCACCGCGAAGCGGTTGCGCTTATTCCAGGCTTGAAGTTTGGATAGAAGGGTTTTCATAGCAGCATCCACAGGCCGGCAACAAGAGCAGTGAGGGCGATGGGGACGATGCCGTAGAGCAGAATCTTGCCCATCACCACGCCTTCGTTATCCCCCAGGCCCACCGTGCTGCAACCGACGATGACCTTGGCAGGTGCCAGCACAGAGCCGAGCGAGCCGCCGGTGGTTTGAGCGGCCAGGATGAGCGAGACGCTCAACCCGAGCATTTCAGCGGTGCGCTGCTGCAGGATGCCAAAGAGAACGTTGGCGTTGTTGTTGCTGCCGGTGATGAATGCGCCGAGAGCGCCGAGAAAGGGGGCCACGAAGGGGTAGGCGGCGCGGCCAAAGCTCTGGCTGAGGCCCTCCGCCAGCAGGTTGGTCATGCCGGAGTGCGACATGATGACCGCCATGCCCACCATCGCCACCACGCCCAGGCTGGAATTAACCGCGCCGCGTGAAACCTTAACAAAGATGCGCCGGGCGGCATAGGGTTTAAAGTAGCCCAGCCTGCGGTAGATGAGGGTGGAAAGCAGGGCAGCATAGATGAGGATGGCGCCCGGGTGGCCGAACAGGTTAATTTTGCGGCCCATCTCGGCGGGGGTGGTGAAGCCATAGGTGGTGGAGAGGGTGGGAAAGGAGAGGGTGAGCTGCACCTGGTCAAAGAAGGCGGAAAGGGATGGGGTAAGGTTGATGGCAAAGGCCAGCGCCACAAGCAGGATGTAAGCAGAGAGCACGGCAACCAGCGAGCGGGGTCTGCCGTCTTCAAGTGCCAGCGAAGGCCGGGCGGTGACCGCCCCGCGGTAGGCAGGGATGCGGCAGAGCGCCACGCCCAACAGCAGTCCAGCCATGGCGCCGCCGGTGGCACCCAGGGTGTAGAGATCGTTGGTGACGAGCAGATGCTGGGTGACGCTCATCACCAGGCTGAGCAGGAAGATCACCGGCAGGGTGCGCAGCATACCGCGCCGCCCACCCGCGATAAAAGCCACGATGGCGCCGCAGAAGAAGGAGGAGATGCCGAGCAGGATGGAGGCATCCGGGGCGAGGTAACTGGCGGGCAGGTTGGTAACCGCCAGGAGCGTCTGAAATGAGGTGGCCAGTGAGCCAAAATTGACCGCCCAGCCGTGCCCGATGCAGGCCATCATCACCGACTGGACCGGCGAGAAGCCCAGCCCCACCAGCAGCGGGGCTGCCACAGCAACCGGCACGCCAAAACCGCCCATGCCCTGCAGAAAGGAGGCAAACAGCCAGCCCAGCAGCAAACCCTGCATGGTGCGGTCGGCGGTGAGAGAGGGCAAGACGCGCCCCACCAGGGTAACCGCGCCGGCTTCATCGGCGATGTGAAAGAGCAGCAGGGCCGTCCAGATGATGTAGAGCACATCAATGGAGAGCAAAATAGCCTTGACCTGGGTGTAAGCCAGCAACTCAGGCCCGGCGCCGAAGAAAAGGGCAGCGCTGAGCAGCGCCGTCAGCCAGCTAAGCGCCCCGGCGCGGCTGCCGCCCCAGCGCAACCCCAGCATGAGAGCCAGGACGACGATGACCGGCAAAAAGGCGAGCAGCCAGGTGAGAAAGTTGAGGGGCATCGCGGCAATTATACCGCGCCCGGCGGGCTGCAGCGCGGTTTGACTTGAAGGCGGCTTTTGCTTATACTGGTATCAACTTTGTTTGGAGGAGGGTTGCCATGCAAAACCCGGGAGGAACCCCATCCGATGCGCGCACAGTGCTGTTCCAGCGCAAGGCTGAGCCGCGCGAGAACGCCTTCACCCTGCTGGTGCCGCAGGGCTGGTTGATTGAGGGCGGGATAGTGCGCGAAAATCTTATGCAGGCGCGCGTTTCAGCGCAAAATATCGCGGCTAAGATTGATGTGGCCGTCAAGCGCGATGCCGCTGGAACGGTGATGGTGCGCGGCTGCCCGGAATACAAGTATGCCGATCCGCGCTGGACCGTCACCGGGCAGATGGGCTGGATGCAGCCGGGCAGTCTGTATAATGGCATGATTGTCTGGCAACTGCTGGATCCGCCCAGCTTCCTGGTGCAGGTGATGTTCCCGTGGGCGCACCCGCAAGCCCAAAACGCACAGTTGCTGGAGCAAAAACCGCTGCCGGAGCTGCAAGAACGCTGGCAGCGCCAGGCGGTGCAAGGGCTGGGGATCACATACGCGGCGGGGGAGGTGACCTACACTTACAGCGAGGGCGGGGTACAGTATAAAGAGCGGGCACAGACGGTGATCGAGAACTTCGGGCAGATGGGCGCGGGGATGTGGTCTAACAAGGATTCCATCTACTGGCGAGCGCCGGTGGGCGAGCTTGAGCAGTGGGAACCGGTGCTGCACACCATCCGGCGCTCCACGCAGATGAACCCGCAGTGGGTTCAGCAGGAAATGCAGAGCCAGGGCATCCTGACGCAATCTTACAACCAGGCGCAGGCAGCGGAGCGCGAGCGGGCGCGGCGGGCGTTGGAGACGCAGCGCTATGTACAGGATACGCTCAACCAGATTGCCGACCACCGCAATGAGACCCAGGCGGAAATTCGCAACGACCAGTACCTGAACATGACCAGCCAGGAGGAGTACGTCAACCCGTACACCGGCAAGGTGGATACGGCTTCCAACCAGTGGAGCCACCGCTGGGTGAACGACCGCGGGGATGAGTTTTACACGGATTACGAATCGACCGACCCGAACAGCATCCAGGCGCTGCGCTACGCGGAGTGGAAGCGCACGCCGGTTCGCCCGCGCGGTCCGGCGGATAGCTGATGCGGGGCCGAATGAAATTATACACACGCAGTAGGGACTTTTCTAAAAGTCATTTTGTCATGCTGAGCGGAGCGAAGCATCTCGATTACTGATGTAGAGACTCTCATGTGCAACCGCTGCAGGTGCGGTATTGCTTTGCTCACTCGAAGCGCAGTCCGCAAGCAGAATGACACTCGTCTTTTTGGACAGCCCCTAAAATTTAACCTGACCCTGCGGGTACGGCTGCAGGTGTGGATTGGCCTGGAGGATGACAAGATGGCAAAACGGGTAATTATGGCAGTGGGGGAGGAATTCATGCGGCGCACCGGGCTGACGGAGCGCGTGGCAGTGTGGGAGGATGGCCTGCGCGCCGATACGGGCCCGGGAAATTTTGAGTGGTGGTACAACGACTGTCACTTTGACGACGGCACAACGGTGGTGGTGGTGTTCGCCACCAAATCCATCCTCAACCGCAACGGCCCCCTCATGCCTTCCATGGCGGTGACCATCACCGCGCCCGACGGCAAAGAGACGCAGAGCTATGATGTTTACCCGGTGGAGCAGTTCTCAGCCAGCCGGGATCGCTGCGATGTGCGCATTGGTCCCTGCACCCTGCGCGGCGACCTGTCACGCTACGAGTTGCATGCTGAAACACCCGCCGGGGCGGTGGTGGACGTGGTGATGACGGGCATTGTGCCCGCCTGGCGGCCCGGCGCGGGGATGAACTTCTATGACGAGGGGCTGACGCGCTACTTTGGCTGGCTACCTGCCATTCCACACGGCAGCGTGGAGGGGACGCTGAAGCGCGACGGGCAGACCTCCGCGATGCGGGGCACGTGCTATCACGACCATAACTGGGGCAACATCGGGTTGAACCAGGTGATGTCTCACTGGTACTGGGGCCGGGCGCACGTGGGCGACTTCACCACCATTTTTGTGGAGATGAACGCGCTGCCAGCCTATGGCAGCCAGAAGATCCCGGTGTTTTTGCTGGCAAAGGGCGGCGAGATCCTGACGGGGGACGGGTCGCCGCTGACGCTCAAGGTGGAGGATTTCATTCAGCACCCCGGGCGGCGCAGTTACCCGCAGAAGGTGGATTTTAACTGGCAGGGCGCGCAGGGCAGCGTCAATTTGCGCCTGCGCAGGCCAGCGCTGATTGCGGGAACCAGCCTGCTGGGGCTGCTGCCGCGCTGGCAGCAAAACCTGGCGCGCCTGTTTGTCAACCCGTTTTACTTCCGCTTCAACGCCGAACTGGAGCTGGAAGTGAACCTGCCGGGGGTGCAGGCGGTTGAGCGCGGCAAGGCGCTGTATGAGCTGATGCTGCTGCGCTGACGGAACTTTTAACGCGGGTGTTACGTATATGATTCAGGCCCTGATGATGGGCCAATGGAGCTTACAGAAGAGGAGAACGCCATGAGTAAACGAGTTCTTTTAATAATGTTGATTTTGAGCCTGGCGCTGAGCGCCTGTACCATCAATATGGTGACCGGTTCCGGCAAGGTGATTACCCAGTCGAAATCGGTGGCAGGGTTTAGCAACGTGGTGTTCGGCGGGCTGGGCGAGCTGGTGGTGGTGCAGGGCAGCACAGAGGGCCTCAAGATTGAGGCTGAAGACAACATCATGGCGCGCATCCGCACCGATGTAAAGAACGGGACGTTGACCATCGGTTTTGACCGCGAGAACTGGCAGGACCTGGTAAGCCCGACCAAGCCCATCAAGTACACGCTTTCGGTCAAAACGTTGACCGGGCTGGAACTGACCGGGGCGGGCAATGCCGTGATCGAAGCGCTCAAAACCACCAACCTGGTGCTCAAAATCACCGGCGCGGGTGATATCAAGATTGCCAAACTGGAAGCCAACTCCGTGACGACCGTGCTGGGCGGGGCAGGTAATTTGGACCTGAGCGGCAAGGTGACCAGAGAGGAAGCCACCCTGAGCGGCGTGGGCAATTATGGAGCGGGCAACCTGGAAAGCCTGACCGCTAAAATCACCCTGACCGGCGCGGGTGGGGCAACCCTGTGGGCCAGGGACGCGCTGGACGTGACCATCACGGGGGTGGGGTCGGCGGGGTATTACGGCAGCCCGAAGATTACCAAGAACATCACCGGGCTGGGGGTGCTAAACAGCCTGGGAAATAAATAAAAGCATTGAGGCAGGGGCGGTCAGCAGGTAAAGAACCCGCCCCTGTTTTTTTAACTTTTTCCCACCGCCCGCCCGCGAGGATCGCGCAGCATGCCCGAAAGGTACGCAGGCTGGAGCGGAAGGTATTTTTCCTCAGAATGCTCAGAGAACGCGAAGGAGAGGGAGAAACAGGATTTTCTCGCCACTTTGCTTGCCCCTCACCCCGCCCACAACATGCGGTAGAGCGCATCCACGCGCCCCTTCAGCCCCGCCAGCGCCCCCGCCGCCGCCGAATCTCCCGCGGCGTGCGCCAGCAGCAACCGCCCTTCTTCCACGCACAGGTCATCGTGCAGCGGCAGCACCTCGCGCAGCAGAAACTGCGCATAGCGCGCCAGCCGGAACGGCCCAAACGCCCGCTGCGCCTGCCCGGGGATAGAAGAAACCGCCAGCGCGTAGCATCCCTTGATGCTTTCAACCAGCTCGGGCAGCTCGCAGGCAGGCGCCAGTACCAGCGTCCAGAACCAGCCGAACAGTTCACCCGTTTCGCAGCCGTGCGCATCGCTCACCCCCACCACCGGGATGTGCCTGCCGCGCGCCTGCTCCTCCGCCCAGCGCACCACCTGCAACTGGTTGGATTCCTCCTCGTGCGGATGATAACCGCCCAGCAACTCCAGCGCATCGTAAGGCTGGCGCTCAAAAATCAGGTCAATCAGGTCGCGCGGCACATCGTACTTCAAGCGCGCAAACCAGTACGGGTGGCAAAATATTCCCAGCCCGCCCCCCCGCCGGATTTGCTCAAAAACCCAGGCGCAAGAGGCATACGGGTAAGGGTCCATCCCCTCGGGCAGCCCGCTCAGCCCGGCAGCGATACCCTGCACCGCGTCGCGGTAGGTTTGGCTCTCAAACAGCGCGTTGACGCTGAAGCTGCCCCCAAAATTGACCATATGCACACGGTTGCCGGGCGGGTGAATCTCCTCGCCGGGGAAAATGCGCAGGTCAGTGGCAACCCCCTCGAACGCGCGCATGGCTTCAAGCGAGGGCTCATACAGGCGGTGATCGGTCAGCGCCATGAAGTCCAGCCCGATTCTGCGGCAGGCTGCCGCCACGTAAGCCGGGGATTCCTTGCCATCCGAGCGAACCGAATGCATGTGCAGGTCGCCCCGCCACGGAAGGCGGCAGAACAGATCCTCCTCCAACGCGTACAGCCTGAAGTTCAGCGGCGGCAGGTCCACACGCTCAACGATGAGCAAGTATTCCTGTTCGCGCTCAAACGCGCATGGGATGCGCAACCCCCCATCCTCCCCCACCGACACCAGTTGCGCCTCGCCCTCGCCCCAGTCAGTCTGCCCCGCCAGCCCCTCCGCCGGGCGCAGGCTCACCCGCAGCGCCTGCCCGGGCGTGAACCAAACGTGGTCAAACAACGGACGTACCGTAACCTCAACCCGGCTGCCGGCTCGAACCACCACCGGAAAAACCTCGTAATAGCGCAGTTCTTTTTTCATGGTGATCCTCATTCAATGAACTCACGCCAGCGCTACCAGCAGCAGACCCACCAGCACCACCCCGATCCCCACCAGCTTTGGCGCGCGCACCGGCTCCTTTTGAATCACAATCCCCAGCAGCGCCCCGATCGGAATGCTCAACTCGCGGAAGGCTGCCAGGTAACTCACGTTGCTCACAAAAGCCATTGCCACCAGCACTGTCCCATAGGTCGCCGCGATGATCACCCCCGAAAGCGCCGCCGTCTGCCAGCCGCTGCGCCGCAGCGCGTTGAACGTGCCCCGCTCCCAGCGCGAAAGCCCCACCACCACGCCCAGCGCCAGCAGCGTGGTCAGCGTTTCCAGCGCAATATACACAATAGAGATTTCCACCGTCCCAAAGCTAACACCGGCCTCAGCCCGCAGCAGGCGCAGCGCTTCGCTATCAATGATGGTGTAGCCGGTGGTGCCGCAGGCCGCCTGCAGCGCCAGAGCGCACACCGGCGTCAGGTAATCACGCAGCCGCCACGCGCCAAAACGCTGCAGCGGGATCATTAAACAACCCGCCACCACCAGCAGGATGCCCGCCACGCCCACCCAGGAAAGCGCCTTGCCCAGCCCCAGCAGCGCGGTCACAAGCGCCACCAGCACCGCCGGCAAAGCCCGCGCCAGCGGATACGCCACCGACATATCCCCGCTGCGGTAAGCCCCCGCCAGCCCGCTGAAGTAAATCGCCTGGAAGATGCCCGTCAGCGCCAGCAGCCCCCACACGCTCGCCGGGATCAGCCCCACCACCCCCCTGAAGGCCACCACCAGCGGCAGTGTCACCACCACCCCCGAAAGGCACGAGAGCAAAAAGAAAGCCGCGCTGGGGTTGCGGCGTTTACCCAGCAGGTTCCAGAAGGCGTGCGCAAAGGTTGAGAGCGTGACGAGAATGAGCGCGGTGGGGGTCATGGGGGGGTAAGCGGATTATATCACCGCCCGCCCGGATGCTTGTACAAAAAATTCGAAGCAAACGGGCAATGGTTGTATAATTTATGTAAATGGATCGGTAAACCACTATTTAATCTAACAGGAGGAACCATGATTAACAAACTGCTCGACTCACTCAAGCTCGATGAAGCCCAGGCCCATTGCGACATCCCCTGCGGCATCTACGACCCCCACCTGGCCCAGCTCTCCGCCCTCACCGTCATCCGCATGCTCGACCTGATGGCCGACCTGGTCGCCGCCCACCAGCCCGGCCTGGAACTCTACAACAGCATGGCCCGCTATGTCGCCGTCAAGGAAGAACACGCCGAACTGCTCAAAAAGGAAGTGCGCGTCATCTATGGCGATTACTTCAAAAAAGAGCATATTGATAAATTCCCCGAGCTGCCCACCCTCGTCCACAAAATCTTCCAGCTCGGCTCCAAGGTCCGCCAGACCACCTCGCGCGAGACCGCCCTGGAACTGCTGGCAGCCCTCAACCGCTTTGCTGAAATTTTCTGGGAAACCAAGGGCGTTGCCACCAAAAAGGCCAAGGCCCCCTACAAACCCTCCGAGGAAGTGGTTTACCCGGTTCTGTGATTTTTAAGCTCATCCGCGTAAAAGGGCGCAGCCTTGAACCGCTGCTGATGGATGGCGATGTCATCCTGGCGGTTGGGCTGCGCCTTGCGCTGCGCCGCATCCAACCTGGCGACCTGGTTGTCTTCCGCCATGAAGTTTACGGGCAGATGGTCAAGCAGGTGGAGCGCCTCGCGCCCGGCGGGGAACACCTGTTGGTGCGCGGCACCCGCCCCACCAGCGTGGATAGCGCGGATTTCGGCCCCATCCCGCGCGCTGCCCTGGTGGGCAAAGTGCTCTGGCGCATTAAACGCGGCGCGCTCCCATCCCGCGGCCCTTCTGCGTAATCATTTGCCTCTTATCAAGAGAAAGGATCACCATGAGTTTTATTGAAATCTACCTGCTCGGCGGGGCTGCCATCCTCACCATGATGGTGCTGCTCTGGCTTGCCAGCCTGGCCCTCAAAAATGCCAGCATCGTGGATATCTTCTGGGGCACCGCCTTTGTGCTGGCCGGCTGGGTGTACTTCACCCTCACCCCCACCGGCGCCGCCGAGCGCAAGCTGCTCATCAGCCTGCTCGTCACCCTCTGGGGGTTGCGCCTCTCCATCTACATCTTCTGGCGAAACCACGGCAAACCGGAAGACTTCCGCTACCAGAAGTGGCGCCGCGAGAACGGCCCCAGCTGGTGGTGGCGCAGCTTCTTCCAGGTTTTTCTGCTCCAGGGACTGCTCGCCTGGATCATCTCCATCCCGCTCCTGGTAGCCCAGGTCGCCACCCAGCCCGCCCGCCTCGGCTGGCTCGATTTTGCCGGCATCCTCATCTGGGCCATCGGCTTCTTCTTTGAATCCGCCGGTGACTGGCAGTTAGCCCGCTTTAAAGCCAACCCCGCCAACCGCGGCAAAGTGCTGCAGGACGGAGTCTGGCGCTATACCCGCCACCCCAACTACTTTGGCGATTCCGCCCAGTGGTGGGGCTATTACCTGGTGGCAGCCGCCGCCGGCGGTTGGTGGACGGTTTACAGCCCCATCCTGATGACCTTCCTCCTGCTGCGCGTCTCCGGCGTGGCTCTGCTTGAAAAAACCCTGGAAACCCGCCCCCAGTACCGCGATTATATCGAAAAAACCAGCGCCTTCATCCCCTGGTTCCCAAAAAGGAAAGGTTAGCCCACCCGGGAACGGCTCCCACTCCGGGCGCCAGACATGCAAACCTTCTTCCGCCTCTACTACGCGCTCAACCTGCTTGGCGCCTTCACCAGCATTGCCATCTGCCTGCAGCTCTGGAAGCGCCGTTATACCCGCCTGGGTACCGGCTCTTTCATAATGATGTTGACCATCTCCCTGTGGCTGGTGCCCAATGTGCTGCTGTGGTTGGTGGAAGGCCTGCCCGCCAGCATCGCCATCCTCAAGCTCGGCTTCCTGGGCGCGCTTTTCACCCCCCCGGCCTGGTTCATCTATACCCTGTACTTTGTCGGCAAGGAGTCCTGGGCCAGCGTCAGATTGATGCGCGCGCTGGGTGCGGCATCCCTCTTTCTGTTCATTCTCGTGCTCGCAGACCAGTACTGGACGGAGATCACCCTGGTGCAGCAGGATTGGGTCAGCTACCTGCTGGTGCATTACTCCCCCTGGCTGGGCGTGGCAACTGTCTATTCGTATATTTTGATTGGATTCAGCATCATTTTGATTATCCATGCGGTGGTGCGCCGCCCCAACCTCTACCGCCGCCGCGGACCGATGCTGCTGATTGGCGTGCTGGTGCCGCTGGCAGCCAACATCATCTTCCAGTTCAATCTGCTGCCCGACCTGCGCCTGGATTTCACCCCGCTCGGCCTGCTCTTCTCCGGTCTGATCCTCATCTGGGGCGGGGTTCGCTACCAGTTGTTTGAACTGGTGCCCGTCGCCCGCGATGCGCTGGTGGACCGCCTGGTTGACGGCATGGTGGTGGTGGATGACGCCGGGCGGGTGCTGGACCTCAACCCCGCCGCCCAGCGCACGCTCGGTATGCCTCTTTCCCAGGCGCGGCTAGCCCCCCTCGCCAAACTTCTCCCCCAGGCCGCGCCCCTCGCGCAGCAATTGAGCAGCCTTTCAGCGGTTAAAATGGAGCTTGCGGTTGACCGCGGCGGGCAGATTCTTCAGTATGAAGCGGCCTTAAACCCGATTCTTAATCACGAAGGGCTGCTGGCAGGCGGGCTGGTGGTGCTGCACGATATCACCGGGCACAAGCAGGCCGAACGCCAGCTGGAGGAAGCCCTCTCCAAAGAAAAAGCCCTGGTGGAGAGCAAATCACGCTTCGTGGCGGTCGTCTCGCACGCCCTGCGCACCCCGCTCACTGCTATTCAATCCTCCGCTCAACTGCTCGAAACTTACTTCGACCGCCTCTCCGAGCAAAAACGCCGCGACCACCTCACCCGCATTCGTGAATCGGTCACCGGCCTGGATGCGCTTCTCAAGCGCATGTCCGTTTTTGAAGCCATGCAATCCGGTAAAATCAAGGCTTTTCCGGTTGATGTGGACCTGGTTGCCCTCTGCCAGCAAGCCGTCCGCGACCTCACCCGGGAGGATGAACGCCCTTCGCTGCGCTTTGAAAAACACGGTCAGGATTTTTCCGCCAGCCAGGATAGAGACCTGCTCTACCAGGTGCTCACCAACCTGCTCTCCAATGCCTTCAAATATTCTCCCCCCGATAGAATTGTGAAGCTTTCCCTGTGGGTGGAAGGGCTAACCGCGCGCATCGAGGTGCTGGACGAGGGCATCGGCATCCCCGCA
>CAYVOX010000093.1:5293-13065 GCA_964453035.1 uncultured Anaerolineaceae bacterium | reverse complement strand
TCAGCTTTTCGAGGGCGAGTGGGAAGGGATCCAGACCTACCGATTCGTCCGCAACTATACCAATCCTCTGCCCACCCCGTACCGATTCTACGACCGGCAGGTGGAGCTGCTCTTTGAGCGGATTCTGGACACGTTCCGGCCCGACCTGGTCCACATCCACCATCTGGCCGACCTGACCACGACCCTGCCGGCCGTGGCCAAAAGGCGCGGGATTCCGTCGGTCCTCACCCTGCACGATTATTGGCCCATGTGCTTCATGAGCCACCTGCGCAAAACCAGCTTCGGAGGTAACTAACCGCGCTTCAATCAACAAGGAAAGAACTTTTTCAACTGACACGGTCTTTGAACCCGAAGGCACCAACTCCTCGAGAGATGCTCTACGGCGGGTGTATTGGGCGCTTTCTCCAAGGTTGACCAGACGCAAGAAAATGTTCTGGGCAATAGCGCGCTGGTCAGAGTCAAGTTTTTGGTTAAATACCAAATCAGCGGTTTTGGCGATTGCTCCGCTAACACCGCCCGAATCGGCGTAGCTTTCCAGGGTCATGGTTCGCCCGCTTCGGCGGTGCCAGGTTTCCAGCAGGGAATGCGAGAGCAAAGGCAAAGCGCCAGGTTCGCTGCCTACATCTTTTACAATTAGATCCACCAAACCGGGTTCAAAGCGCCAGTTGCCTTTCCGGGCAGGCTCCTCAATCGCGCGGCGCAACTCTTCCGCTGTCATTGGTCCGATAAATTCCTGGGACTGGGAAATTGCACTACGCAGGGATTCGTATTGGGCGCAATGGGCGTAAAAATCTGCCCTGAGGACAATAATCACCACAGCGACCTGGGCGCGGTTTTGATGGTCAATGACCGCGTTGATGAAAGCCTTACGCTCCTCCTCATCCTGGCACAGGGTGAACAACTCCTCAAACTGGTCAATAATGAGCAAAAGATGGTCGCTGTTATGACGCGCAGCCTCGCGGCGTGCCAGAAGGTCAAACCCCGGCGGGTCTTTCGCCAGGTCTGTGGTTAACTGGCTAATATCTGCCAGAGAAACCGTTCCAACAGAAAGGCACGCTGCCAGGGAATCAATCGGATGATTGGTAGGCGTCATAACCAGAACAGGCCACTGGTGAGCATTGTGAGGTAAATACGAAACCTGAGCAATCTGCTTCTTGCCAGAAATCACCGGGATGACACCCGCCCGAACCACTGATGATTTACCGCTTCCGGAAGCGCCAATGACAGCAAGGAAAGGAGAGGATTGAAGCCGTTTAAGGATTGACCCAACCAACGCTTCTCGACCATAGAACCATTCGGCGTCAGATTCGGTGAAAGACTGCAATCCTTTATAAGGTGCAGCGCCTGGCGCAGGCGGCTTGAGCTGCGGCAAGGTTGGCTGCTCTGTATCCACGACGGTTTGACCTGTGCTGATATAGCGAAGAACGCGATCAACCTTTGTCTCAATGCGCTCAGCCTGGGTGGTCAAATGGTCAAAACGGGATAACAATTCTTGATGCTGAGAGATGACACGTATTGCCAGGGCATCAAAGCCTTCATCCATGCGCGCCTGGGCTTTTCCAGATGCGGAAAGCAACTCAGAGAGTGTATCAGACCAGGAGCTCAAGTACTCAGGGTTACCGACAGCTAATAAGCCATCTAGTTTTTCCAGGATCTGGGATTGCCCGCTTGTGAGGTTATCAATGTCCTTCTGAATGATTTGCAGGACAAGACGGTTGAAAGCACGCCAGGCAGGTGTGCGCTGCTTGAGAAATTCCGAAAGATGAACAAGAGTGCGGTCAAAGAGGAAACGCCTCAGGTGCGGTTCCATGTCGGGCACCTCGCGGAGCAAAACTGTAAATTCTTTGAGGAATGGCGAGATGTTGTTATCAAAAAAAGCGGCAGATAGCTCCGAGGGGGTCTGACTGAGCAAGTAAGGCTGCACGTTTGTATAAACACTAATTTTGGGAGGATCAAGCGGAAGAATGGTTTGCGCTTCGAGCGCCATTACTATTGACCTGAAGAGGGATTGGATTTGCCCGGTAAGCGGCGAAGCAGATTGGAGCAGGTGATGGCCGTTAGAAGTATTGAAATAGGTGACTTCAGTCGGAATGTCGCGATTCTTAAATACGGGCATCTCCGGAAAACTAAGCGGACCGCCCAGGTCAAATAGAGCTTCGCGGAGCGCATCGCGAAAAGCTGTTTGCAGGTCATGATTGATGCGCTGTTTATCCAGAGAGGATAAATTTTCCTCAACCCGGACGCTAAGCGATTCAATCCCTTTGGTACCCAGGTTGGTAAAAACTTTCCTCGAGAATTCATCCATTCCGGGCAAGAGAGAGCCCGCAATGGAACCCACAAAGGTACCTATCACAGCGCCAACCGGACCGGCTACCACGGCGCCGATAACGCCAACTGCACTTCCCAGGGATGATTTAACGGATTCGGAGGTCATCGCTATTCTCCAGCAAGTCAATCAACGGTTGATTGAGATTACCTTTGAAGAAATTTACCGGTGTATAATGACAAGAATCACAGGAGTAAACATGGAACCTGACACCCACATTGATTATAGCCAAAAATGGTTTATCCTGGCTGCGGTAGCAGTGGGAATCTTTCTGGCGACCATTGATGGAAGCATTGTCAACATTGCCCTACCAACGCTCGTGCGTGAATTCAACCAGGAGTTGGCTGTGGTGGAGTGGGTGGTGCTGGTTTACCTGTTGACCATTTCAACATTAATCCTTGGGGTGGGGCGCCTGGCGGATATTATCGGCAAAAAAGTGCTCTACCTGGTGGGAATCGTGGTTTTCACCCTGAGTTCCATGTTGTGCGGTCTATCGCAGGATGTTTACATCCTGATTATGTTTCGCGTGGTGCAGGCAGTGGGAGCTACACTCATGATGGCTTTAGGTGCGGCGATCGTCACAGAAGCTTTTCCAACAAATGAAAGGGGAAAAGCGCTTGGGATCAATGGATTGATGGTTTCACTGGGGGTAATCATCGGCCCGACCATTGGCGGAATCATTCTGGAGGGGCTTTCATGGCACTGGTTGTTTTTTGTCAATTTGCCGGTCGGGATTGTTGGTATTTTTATGGTGGCGCGGTATGTACCACAGGTCAAGTCGGCAAGGAAACAGCAATTTGATATCTGGGGCGCGCTGGTTCTGTGCGCAGCGTTGATCTCATTTTTATTTGCGCTTACAACCGGGCAAAGGGGAGGGTTTTCTCAACCGGTGGTCTGGATCCTGGGTCTGATATCACTTGTTGCTTTGATTGTTTTTATCCAGGTAGAGCTGCGCGCACGTGACCCGATGATTGACCTGATGATTTTTAGAAACGGCCTGTTCAGCATTAACCTGGTCACTGGATTTTTAAGCTTCATGGCCAGCGCTGGAACGACCCTGCTAATGCCCTTCTACCTGCAAACGATTATGAATTATTCACCACGAACAGCCGGCTTGATGCTCTCAGTGGTGCCGCTGGCTATTGGGATTGTTGCGCCGTTCTCTGGTGCTGTGAGCGACCGGATTGGAACGCGGCCTTTAACGGCTTTGGGATTGTTCATCGCCTTTCTGGGTTACGTGGCGGTAAGCACTATTGACCAAACCACAACCCAACTGGGATATATTCTACGTTTCATCCCCATAGGCGTAGGGATCGGCTTGTTCCAGTCACCTAATAACAGTGCTATCATGGGCTCAGCACCAAAGGAGCGCCTGGGCGTGATTTCCGGACTGCTTTCGATTACTCGGACACTGGGGCAAATTACCGGCATCGCAACCCTGGGAGCCATCTGGGATTCCCGGGTGCAGTACCATCAAAGTGCCGGGGTGAGCAATACCCCTGAGCTGGCAGGACTGGGCGACGCGCTGATGGTTTCGGTGGCGCTATTTTTTTCGGCAGCCTGCCTGGCTATTTGGGCATTATTTAAAGAAAGTTCAAGCCGGAGGAAACTGCAGAGTCAAGCGGCTGATGTGGGCCGGCAGGTTCAATCCATCAAAGATTAATCCGACTGGTTTAATCCTTACGCTGATAATTTGGCGCTTCACGGGTGATGGTAATGGAGTGGGGATGGCTTTCAAGCAAGCCGGCGTTGGTGATGCGGACCAGGCGGGTGTTTTCTCGCAATTGCCGGAGATTAGCAGCGCCGGCGTATCCCATGCCCGAGCGCAACCCTCCCACCAACTGATAAATAAAATCCGAAAGTAAGCCTTTATAGGGCACCATACCTTCAACGCCTTCGGGAACCAGCTTGCCAGAGCGACCCTGGGCGCTGCCGTAACGGTCCTTGCCGTAACCCTGCATGGCGCCGAGGCTGCCCATGCCGCGATATTCTTTGAAGCGGCGGCCTTCATACAGGATGACATCCCCTGGGGCTTCTTCCAATCCCGCCAACATGCCGCCAAGCATGACGAGATCCGCGCCGGCAGCAATGGCTTTAACCACATCTCCGCTGAATTTGACGCCACCATCCGCGATAACAGGAATACCTTTGCGGTGGGCAACCTGGGCGCAGGTGTAAATGGCACTCACCTGGGGCATGCCAGCCCCGGAGATTATGCGAGTGGTGCAGATTGAACCCGCGCCAACGCCGATTTTGATCGCATCGGCGCCTGCATCAATCAATGCCAGGGTACCTTCGGCGGTGACGACATTACCCGCCATGACGGGCAGGCTGGGCCAGTTGCCTTTGATGCGCTTAATCGCGCGGATGACCCCGGCAGTGTGGCCGTGAGCCGTATCAATGACAACAACATCAACCCCCTTTGCCACCAGCAGCGCCACATGCTCTTCCAGGCCCGAACCCACACCAACGGCTGCTCCGGCTAATAGGCGGCCTTTGCTATCTGTAGCGGCATTGGGAAAGTCTTGCTTTTTTTGGATATCCTTGACAGTGATAAGCCCTTTGAGGCGGCCATCAGCATCTACCAGGGGAAGTTTTTCGATGCGATGCTGCTGAAGAATGGTTTTTGCCTGCTCAAGGGTGGTTCCAACCGGGGCAGTGACCAGGTTCTGGCTGGTCATGAAGCGAGTCACAGGGAGTGAAAGATCCTCAGGTTCGACGAAGCGAATATCGCGATTGGTGAGTATGCCCACGAGCTTTTTAGCTGACCCATCCACAATAGGCACGCCGCTGATATGGTAATTGCTCATCAGGGCTTCGGCCTCTTGCAGGGTGGCCTGAGGCGTAAGGGTGATGGGATCGGTAATCATTCCGGATTCGGAGCGCTTGATTTTATCAACCTCCTCAGCCTGGGATTGGGGAGCCATGTTGCGGTGCAGAATGCCAAGACCACCTTCACGCGCCAGAGCAATAGCAAGCCGGGCATCCGTGACGGTGTCCATTGCGGCGGAGAGGATGGGTATTTTGAGGCGAATCCCGGCTGTGAGCTGAACCTGTGTATCTACTTCCGAGGGGAGTATTTCGCTGTAACCGGGCACTACGAGAACATCGTCAAAGGTGAGCGCTTCGGATTGGGAGAACAGGGATTCGTTCATGCTGCCTCTGCATTACTGATTTTCTTAGCATTATAACGGAGTTGGTTAAAATCGCCGTTGTGAAAATGCCCTTAACTAAAAAAGAGCCGGAACACCGGCTCTTTTTTAGTAGATTACGATTATCTCTGGACATCCAGAGATGCCGGTAACCGGTAATCCTTATCTTTGTCGTAATACAAATTGAGGTATGAGGTGCCGGTCATGTCAATATCGTAGCCAATAACAGAGACGTTCATCTCCATGTAATTATCTTCATCGGCGGTGCCAGCGATGAAAACCAGGCTATCGGGGGCGTAAATGGTGCCACCAAAATACGAGCCCGAAGTGCCGTTGATTTTTATGTCAGCGACGATCCCAACAGGAACATAAAGAAGGAGGTCTTCGACCGCGTTATTGACAGGCGGATTTGATGGTGAATCTGGCGCAGCTAAAACCGTATCAATACCGCCGTTGATGGTGAAGGAGTCACCCGTGTAGTAAATGGTGACACCTGTTCCAGAAACGCTCACGTTCGAATTCATGGTGACCGTTCCGCTTACACAATACAAACCCGGTCCAAGCGTGACGTTGCCTTTGAAATCCCAATCGCCGTAATTTCCATGTGTCAGAGGACCAGTGAAATTCTTCAGGTCATTGTAAGGGTCTGTCGCGGCATCAGCGCACTTACCACCGGGCGAGGGGAGAGGATTATCCGTCAGGGGATGATAATCGTTGTGGGGGATTGGAATTGGACTGGTAAAACCAATGGCGGAGAAATCTTTATAATAGTCTACGCTCCCGCCGGTGATGTTAACATCTGTGTTCAATTTGGCTTCAACGCAGGAATTGGTCCAGATGCCGCCGTTAATCAGGTTGGCTTCGGTATTGCCAGAAAAAAGCACCCCGCCAATATTGTTGCCGCATTGTTTGCTCAGGGAAACGATAGCTGCGCCGTTGCCGGCTGGCATCCCCGGGAAAATTCTGGTGATAGCAGTCACCGTGTTGCGCATCTGCCCCCCGTTAAACAAATGCACAAAGGAAGTTGTGGTAACCCGGGAAAGCATCACGTTTATATCGAGGAATCTACCGGCCTGGTCGCAGACGATATTTACACCGTGGTCATGACCGGCTGTTCCCAGGCTGGCATCAGACGTGATGGTGAAATCGTTCACGGCTGCCCGATTGATGGCCGCGGTGTAGCCAGCGCCGGTGTTGGCATTAACCACGCCACAGTTCCACTGGTAATTGACGATGTTCAGGCCTTCGATGGTTTGAGCAGCGGCCTGCGCCCCGGCGATGGCGGCGGCATCGGCAACATTCTGGGCATAGCGCCGGTCGGAGTAAACCATGCCCAGGTCAATGGCCAGAGACGTGAAGCCAAGCAAGGCGACCAGGGCAACGACCAGGATCACCAGCACCTGGCCTTTTTCATGTACTCGATTGTGTTTCATAACTACCTCCCCTTATGGACTACAGGCTGGACGTAGAATCGTCCCACTGATCTCCGCTTTGAGATAAATGGTTTGCGATCCGACGACGGCCCCGATGAGCGGCATTGTGAGCGGAAAGTCGGGTTTAATTACGGTGACTTTAATTTCTTTGCCGGAGCAGGCCTGCGCGGTTGAGGCGCTGCCGCATCCGATACCATCAATCATGATGAAAACATCCACGTTGTTGCGGTCTCCCATGGCATTGAGAGAGCGCTCAACAATTTGAGCGCAGTGCGTGGGGTAAACCGCGCCGTACACAGCACCTTCCTGGGCAGCATCCCGCATGGTGATGTAGTAGAAGAGGATGCGTCCAATATCAATAATGCCAGCCAGGATGAGAACAATCAGCAGCAAGCCAACTGCCAGCTCAACCAGGCTTTGTCCTTTTTCGCTCCGTTTTCTCAGGGATTTCATGATGCCACCCTTTCCTATTTTTGAATAAACGGAAGTTCCAAATACCACATGAGTGGAAATGGCAGCGGGGCAATACTGGCGCCAGCCGCACCTGAGCGCACCACGCGCATTTCTCCAAACCCCTGGGCTTCGCGGAAAATCATTGGAGGGGTTACATATCCTGCGGGATTAATCATCGCATAATACAAGCGGTCCGCCTGCGGATTCTCCCAGGTGAGGATGGCACCAGGGTTAGTATTATTGGGTGGGTAAGCATAAGTTACGGATACTGTATCCATTCTACGCCCATCTGGTGATTCTAAATCCTGAATCGCCGTTGATAAGGTACCATCACTATTGATAAACACATGGCTTATCCGGTCAGTGAGGTTATTGGACCAGGCCATGAACATCTTGTCACCAATTTTA
>CAYVOX010000093.1:0-5283 GCA_964453035.1 uncultured Anaerolineaceae bacterium | reverse complement strand
ATCGCCATGGGTTGCGTCTATGAGTTTAGCAGCGGATGGATTACGACCGTTTCCATCAAGAATTTTCAGCCAGAGCTTATATTTATCGCCAACCGCCTCAGGTTCATGCGAAAAGTAGGTCAGAAAGATTTTAGAGTCATCAAAACGGGCGATTTGCGGGGAAAAATAAGCGATTGCTGCCGAGGATTCAACCACAGAATAAGGTGCTGTAACCTGTGCGCCGTTCTCATCATAGGCAGCGATCGTGATTTGAGCGTATGAATTTGTGGTTTCTTCATCGACGAAATTAGTGACCCAGGATAGAACATACCGATTCTCAATGGACGTAATATGAGGTTCGTAATAATAAGGCACACCAGAGGTTATACCATCCCACCACAGGTTGTTCTGGGTCAGATTTAATGGTGTTGGCGTTAGTAGCGAACCGCCATCTCCAATTCTTGAGAACAACACGTTGTATCGATGTTTACCATCCGTAGTGGATTCCTCATCTCGAATAAAAGTTACCCCGGCAACAGAATGAGAATACTGAGTAACGTCTACAGCAGGATCTGTATCCCGGACCACCGGGCTTAAACTGGTGTTATTTGTCAGTGATGAAACTACCGGGGGAATATCTGAGGTGGCATGGGCACGAATAAACTTGATGTTGTTTTCCTGTCTCCACGCGGTCAGATACCAAAAATCATTCGGATAAATCTGGGAAACAGCCAGGCTTTTAGCATGATCATAAGAATTGGAAGCGAGCTTAGCAAAGTGGTCGGATTGAGTCACCACATCCAGGTTAATTTTTTGTTCATAGTCAGAAAACATTTGAACAAAGGACGAGGGAATAGCTCCCAGAACAAGGACTCGACTGGATTTAGTGGTATCGGTAGAGGTAAAGATGATATATTGTTTACTGTACTGACCCACATTTAGTGTGCCGGCCGGGGCTGTAAGCCTGGCAATAATTTGACCGGAATCGCCGGCTTGAATAACACCTGTGTTGCTGATGAGCGTGGTTTTGTCCGTGTTTAAAAACGTCAGAGCCCAATTCTCACCGGCATTTAACTGACTGGAAATGGTGTAGGTGTCCGCCACAGTGCCAGTATTCACAACTTCAATGGAAAAATCTACATAACGAGTATCTGTCTTCACTGAAACAAGGCCGGATTGGAACAGGGGCATCGCCTTGACACGGTGCTCGGAAGTTGTTGGGTAAGTGAATCGCAGGGTCAGATCGGGGACGATCGCTCCAGCAAAACCAACCCCTTTATAAAGGGCTTCGATTCCATCCACACCATCGCGATCTTCTATGCCAACCGTGCTCTGTGTGGCGTCTCCCTGAACGGTTTTATAGTTGAGGTCAATGTTGCCATTGCTGTAAAGCACGATTTGAAAGGTGAGCAGGTCCGAAGTTCCCAGATAGCTAACCTCATGCCACTCAATCACCGTGTAGGGAATGGGTTCAGCAGTGAAATGTTGAACCTTGACGATTCCATCATTGGCGGTGCCGCCAATAACCAGGTCATCCCAGAAGGCGGCAATCATGTCGTTGGGCTGCACATCCAATGGAATATGCTCATTGGCATATTCGCAATCAGAAAATGCCGGGTCCAACGAAATAAAACCATTGGCACAAATGAAAAAAGCAGATGGAGAATGCTCAAAATATTTGAATGTAAATGGTAGGGCTATAGCTCCAGTAAACCCATCATCCTGATTATCCAAATAGGTTTGACCGGCTGTTATTTGTTTCCAATACGAAGAGCCAGTTAGTTTCTGAATAGTGTAGCCAAAAGTAGCGGTTGGCACAACCGCTGAAACCTGAACCAGGGGGCTGACGTAAGAGGAGCATATCAGGATGGCAATAATAAAAATGAATTTGTAACGATGAATAATCATGATGACCTCAATAAGGAGAAATGGCGGGACATGGCAGGTTATCAAATTGCACCTGTACTAGCTGGACTTTGGCATTATTACCGCTGAACACAAAGGTGATGGTCTTCTTTTCAGTGGCGGTGAGGGTCAGGTCAGCGCCTGCATCAAACGTTGTGATGGTGAGCGTAGTGGGACCGGTTTGCCTGACGCTCCAGATGCGCGTATCAAACAACACCTCGTTGAGCGTATCGTTCGAATTCCAGGAAATCGTGATACTCTTAATGGAGACGTTTCTGGGGTTTGCCAGCGTGCTGGTATTGGTAACCGAGAACGAATACTTCGTTTTATCGGAGCCTGCCTGGCCGGCAACGATATAGGTGCAATCCGCTTCCGCTGTTTTCGTCAAAGACCAGGCGGTGGCAGTTTGTTGTGCCTCAAGGGTCTGGCTGATGCCCGCGGTTTGCGTAAGGTGCCACTCGGCGGTTTTTGTCTGCGCAAACTGGGTAGCCCAGGCGTTGGCCGTAGCTACCGCTGCGGTAGAGGTGAGGTTACCGGCAATCTGCGTTTGGGCCATTGCGGTCTGCTCGGCGTAATCGGTAGTGGTGGGCGTGATGGGGGTATGCGTGAAGGTGGGCGTATAGGTTATAGTGGGGGTGTTGGTGATGGTCGAAGTGGGGGTAAAGGTGGCGGTATTGGTTTTGGTGATGGTGGGCGTAGCTGCGCCAACCCTGGGCGTGATGGTTGGACCAGGCGTGCCAAAGATATCAACGCCCTGGATGAGGGTGCGGGATGAGATGGAAACAATGGGGAAAGAGGGCAGGTTTACAAGGGGAACGATAGGCTGGTAGTTGCCCTGAACGCGCACCGCAATCCGGTCGCCAAGCTCCATTGTGTCAGGGCATTGATCGGCCTGCCAGGTGGTGGGGTCTTCTTCACCTTTGTAGTAATTGATGGTGACGTTACCGGAGGTCACGCCGCCCAGAAAGCCAACCCTTACGGCAGCCTCCTGAATCCCGACGCAATCCTGGTAATACGGCATGCCTCTTTCGGAAAGGCCGACGGCAGCGCCATAACGGGCAGCCTCGCGGCTGGCCGTGTAGATAGCAGAATAGGTCATCAGAAGCCGGCCAAACTCTATTACTCCCAAAACGAGCAGCAGAAATACCGGTAATGCCAGCGCAAATTCAACCATGCCCTGTGCCTGAGCTCGCTGGTGTCTTTTGGGATTTAAAGGTGATAATGCCATGGCCGACTCCTTGAATTAAACATAAATACAGAAGACAGGTAGATCTCCCTCGCTCTCATCATACCTGAGTTCGAATTGCCGTGGAATTCGTATAACTACGTAATTATTAAGTTAGATTTCGGTAAATACTTGGTAAGTTATGTTTCACTGAGCGGTAAAAGCCCCCGGCGAACAGCATAGCGCACCAGGTCGGAGTGCGACTTAAGGCTTAACTTGTGCATCGCATTGGCGCGATGTACTTCTACGGTGCGCGGGCTGATGGCCAGTTTTTCGGAAATTTCCGCAGCGGTAAGACCCTCTGCGGTCATTTTTAACACTTCACGCTCGCGGCGGGTAAGGGTTTCGTAAGGATCAAGCTGCTTAGAACGTACTTTCTCGAGGTAGGAGTTGACCGATTGCTGCGAAAAGGGCGTTCCGAGGTAATAGCGGTTCTCGTAGGCAGCCTGAATCGCCTGGATCAATTCGTTCGCCTGCGAGTCTTTAAGCACATATCCTAACGCGCCATTGCGAATGGCTTCAACCACATAGGCTTCGTTGGAATGCATCGAGAGGATCACCACGCGCGTTTTACCCTGCACCTGGCGGGCAACTTCAAGACCGCCAATTCCGGGCATCATGATATCCAGCACGGTGACATCCGGATGGAAGGAATCAACCAGCTTGATGGCTTCAACACCGTCACCAGCTTCAGCCACAATGAGGAAATTCTTCTGGGATTCTAATAGTTTTCGCAATCCCTGGCGGACAATGATGTGGTCGTCAACCAGGAGAATCTTGATGGTCATAAGGCAGCTCCGCAATGGAAGGATAATCAGTAAGGGGGAGTTCAATCGTCAGGCAGGTGCCCTGCCCGGGGCTGGTATCAATGGTGAGCTTGCCCCTGAGGAAGGCTATGCGTTCACGGATACCCAGCAGACCGCGCGTTTTAGGCGAACTCAGCACAGACGGAAGGTCAAAGCCTTCTCCGCGATCCTCGATGCGCGCATTAATGGTCGAGTCAACCGACCAAACTTGTATGGAGACGCGGTCGGTTTTGGCGTGGCGGGCTGCATTGGTGAGTGCTTCCTGGATGACGCGATAAACGGCGGTCTCGTGCTCAGAGGGGAAACGCAGCCCTTCGATATTGTGATGAGAGAAGTCAATTTCAATACCGGTTTGCTGCTGGTAACGCTCAAAAAGCCAGAGCAGGCTGGGCAGCAAACCCAGGTCGTCAAGCATGGCAGGACGCAAGTCCAGTGAAATCTGGCGAACGCGGCCGATTAAGTCATTGACGATGGCCTGAGCCTGGACGAGTGTTTCCTTTGCCTGCGCCAGAGATTGGTGCGCGGTGGAGTCGATGGTCAGTTTGAGGCCGGTGAGACTCTGGCCAATCTCATCATGTAATTCCTGGGCAATCCAGCGGCGTTCCTCCTCCTGGATTTGCACCAGGCGGTGTGACAACGCGGAAAGCGTTTCGCGTCCGTTGCGAACTGCTTCGTAAAGGAAAGCACTCTGCAGTTTTATTTCTGCCAGGTTGACAAAAGCCTGCAGGAACTCCTTTTGTTCCGAAAAGTAAAGCGTTTCCTTGCTCAATACACATAACAAGTAAACCTCATTTTCGGATTCGTAGAGCAGGTGAATGGCTGCAGCCCTGTAGTTTTGTGGGAGGCTTCTGCCAGGGTTGATGACAACATAACTTGACTCGCCAGTGCGCCAGAATTCTGAGATCAAGCGTTGCAGTGTATCATCCTCCGGTGTAAACTGAATGGCGCCGCTTTGAGCAAAGATTTCCAGGATTGCCTGGTGGGGTTTCGCGCTCATCAAAAGTGCTGAATCAAAACCCATTTTCTCCACCGATTGGCGGGTAATTTCGGTCATAGTTACCGGCACGTCACTTTGGGGCAGAAACGAACGCGAAATGAGATGCAGGGTCTCCAGGCGGTTAACCTGTTCCCGGAGGTTGTGTTCAAGCTGGCTGAGAGCCTGTAACGACTCCGCCTGGGCTTTGGCCGAGCTTTGCACTGACTCAAGCAGTGAATTAATGTTCAGGCTGAGCCTGGATAATTCATCCTGTCGGTTGACTGTCACCCGCGCTGAAGGATCGCCGCTCACGCTGATCTGGTTGACTTCGGAGCCGAGTTTAAGCAGCCGGGAGACAATAAGACGTTCCATGAGCAGCAACATAATGATGG
>CAYVOX010000092.1:0-13106 GCA_964453035.1 uncultured Anaerolineaceae bacterium | reverse complement strand
TTAATCTCCTCAATATCCTGAAGACACAAAATTTCAACAAATTGAAACAGATAGAGCAGGTGATTCGTCATTATCTTGATATCTCTGCCTGTGGAGAAATGGCTTCTGGGCACCCGGCAATCATACATCAGGGTTTCTACATAATCATAGATTTCAATCAGGTTTAGGTAGCCAATCCCAATTTTTGTAATCCAGATTCTCGAACTCCCTGACCCCTGGAATTCCTCCTCAGTCAGAAATCCATCTCTATCCGTGGAGCGGATCAACTGACAAAAAACCATTAGCAGTTCATTAATCGCAGTACGGATTAAATCTGTTTCCGTATAGTTGAAGGGACTGAGCGCAGCCCGCAACTCACGCAACTCAACGCCCTCAAATTCGCTATTTCTGAGGATTTGTAATATCCTGGTTTTGACCAATAATCCCCCACCTTCTCTGAAATCATCAACTCTAAATACATTATTAAAGGGTTCGAATTCTTTCTTAGAGGTTTTGACTAATGAAAAAATCGGATCCTTACGCAGGAACAATCTTTTAATGACATGGTGGATTCTGAGGTCGCGCCTGGTTTTTATATCGCTTACCGTCTCCTCGCTGAGTGTGAGAAAACCTTCCGCAATTTTCAAAGCCAGTCGAATACTTGGACCGCAGGTATTCTCAAAAAATGTAAAAATTTGATCATCCTGCCTGGTTTCGATAATCCGAATGAGCTGGGTAAAATATTCAGCCAGTGAATCAATCTTTTCAGGAGAAAAAAGCTTTTTGTCGTAATAGACCCTCTTTTCTCTTACGAACTTCTTGAGAAAATGCAAAATCACTTTAATCGGTTTGGTGCCGTCCTGCAGCATTCCACCGATAAAATTTTTGCCCCTGATAATATGGTGGGTTTGAATCGTCTCAGGCCTCAGCGCGATGATAATCCGAGGGCCAGGCCTGGTTGCGTACGTGTCGATCAGTTGCACGAATGCAGATTGAACTGATGGGGATTTATGGTCAATATTATCGAAGAAAATAATCAGATTTTCTTCAACGCCATCAAACTTGCGCGCCAATACAAAATTCCACAGGCAGAAGTAATATTTGAGAGCCAGGTACACATCTCTGCCAATAATCTCCTCCCTGATGGACTTCCTCTTTTTAATGTCATCCGGTGAACCTTCCAGGAGCTGTTCAGGGCGATTAATATCAATTTTGGAAAGGGCTTCTCTGATTTCTTCGAAAACCCGGTTGCCATTTCGAGGGTCCTTAACTTTGATGACTTCTGCATTCCAGAAAAGCGTGAATTCTTCTTCATCGGAGATAACGCTGCAATCTTCGAGGGTATGTTTAAGTTTGAGGAACAACATCCTGGCCAGGCTGTCACGCGCATTTCTCTCGCCAGAAGGAAATTCATCTTTTGCAAAATCAATCAGAACAATCCGCTTGTGATGACATTCATCGGTTTCTCCCCAGCAATTAGCGCATTTTCCACGCTTCAGGATCTCCATGATGTGATTGAGGGTCGAACTCTTGCCGCTCCCCATGTGACCCACAAGGCAAAAAAAGCGCTCCTTATCATTGACAAATTCCCACAGCAACTTTCTTTCAAAACTGCCGATTTCTAATGCACCGGCTTCATAGCCCAATTTACTGGCCAGGTCATTATCAACCACCGGGTCATTGCTGGGAATATATTCATATCCGTTATTTTCCTTCCCTGATTCATAGTGGGGAAAGATATCGCCCGCCAGAGCAGTAAAATCCCACTCCGGATTGTTCGGCTGACTTGCTACAATCATGTCACCGAGGATCGTATCGAGTTTCATTTGTTTGCCTGCTCCCACTGTTGGATATTTTCCATTAATTGTTGCGTTTTCTCAGAAATTCTTCTGAGCCAGGCAGGTATTTCCAACGCTAACGCTCTGATTTCTCCGTCTGAAATTTCCTTTGAGCTGCGGTCAACCTCGGGTTTAATTTCCGTGATGAAGAACGTCCAGCCTTTGAAAGTCCACGAACTGATATCATGGTTTGAAGCAACGAATTCATTGATGATGGTTGCCAGGCTTTTCACTTTTTCCCATTCGTTCTTAAATAATTGATCTCGTTCAGTCACATCTTTTTTGGATTGATAATTTACCTTCATGAGTTCGTTGGCTTTGTCAACCGAGGTTTTCAACGTCTGAAGGAGGTCTCTGAAGAATTTATCTTTATCCTTATGTTTTTTCTCTTCCTGAATTTTTGTCCAATAAACATTGACCAACATAAACCCGACAAACACGATAATGAAGTTTGCCAGCAGTTCGGCCAGGAAGGCCATCGGCCAATTCGATGCCGAACCAAACATACTTTCTAACCAATTTCCCAGATAGATCAGGACAATGCAAATAAGAATTGTGAACAGTAAGACAGTAATTACCCAAATCCATATGCGATTTTTCATCACCATATTCCTCCCCATGGATGCTTCATTGCCAGGGATCTTTATGAGATTCCAAAAGGATTAATTTTCCAGCAACTACCCGGCTAAAAATACACCTTCTGGCAGAAGTAAAGATAATTATCCCCTCTTTTTACAAAGGTATCATCATTTGCGGTATCAGATTTTGGGAAGAATGGCGGAAAAGAAAGGTGTTGAGGGTCGCTGACACTCTTCCCTGTTTTTCGGGCGTGGGCGCAGGGCGTCTGCGGGTATGCATGCGGGCGCGAAAGGTGTAGAGGAAGCGGAGAAGGGAATTACGGGTGAGGTAGAGGTCTCCTCAGCCTGCGAGGACGCAGGTGTTTAGATTTTCTTCCTTTTCATCCGGATATTCTGTCAAAAATCACACGCTGCCCTCGCGCAGGAACACCTCGCGCGCCCACTGTGCCCAGTCCTCGGCAACGTTGACGGCCTCCCACTGCGGGTAATCCTTGGCGATAAACCCCCCACAGCGGTGGAAGCCGCGCAGCATGGCGCGCGCGCTGGCCTCAATTTCCGGGCGCTGCCCGCCAGGCATCACCTTCTGGATATCCACCGGGCACCAGAAGGTTACCCGCCCGCCAAACTCAGCCGCGAGGCGCTCCACCCCCACCAGCTCGGGCTGGTCAAAGTTGAAGGCATCCACCCCGGCTTCAATCAGCGGGGCAATAATGGGCAGGACGTAGCCGCATGAGTGCATGAAAAACTTCAACCCGCTGGCGTGTGCCGCAGCCACCAGGCTGGCGTAGAGGGGTAAGAAAAACTTCCGCCACAGGCGCGGGCTGATGAGCAGCGCGGTTTGCGTGCCCCAGTCATCATAGATCACCACGCCGTCGCAACTGGCGCGTGCCGCGCAGGTGATTTGCTCAACGCAGTAGGCCTGCACCATCTGCGCCAGCCGCGCCACCTGCCCGGGCGCGTCATACAGGTCGGTGAAAAGGTTATCCATGCGCCGCAGGCTGCGCATGATTGAGAACGGGCTGCCAATCTGCCCGAGGATGAATTTATCCGCGTGCGGATCGTTGACCGGCGGCGGGAGGGGGTGGATTTGCGGCAGGGTGTAGCTTTCCAGCGCCTCCCAGCCGTCCTCCAGCGGGCCTTTGACCGGCTCGCCCTTTGAATAATAGTCCAGCCTGCCGAAAATCACGCCGTAAGGGTCCTGCATCAGGTCGCCATCGAAGTTGGGCACCTGGCCCAGCAGGGGGGCATGCCGGCCCCACGCGCTGAAAGGCGTCTGGATAAAGCGCGTCACCGGGCGGACGGCGATATCGCTGGCGTGGGGCGGGTTAAAATCCAGCCCGATGCGCCCGGGACGATCAAAAGCCAGCACGCGCTGGATGAGCGTTTTACTGCGCATGCGCCACATCCACCGCCATCTCGGCCCACTGCCACAGCCGCCGGGGGTCTCGGCGCACCGTGCTGATATCCTTCATGATGATTTCAACGTTACAGCCGCGCATCTGCTCCAGGGCATGTTCCAGCGCGCGGCGAGCGGCGGGCAGGTTAAACCCCTCCTCGGCAAAAATGGAGGGATTAGGCTTATATGAAAGCACCACCTCCTGTCCGATGCCCTCAGCCATCTTTTGAGGGTCAGCCCACGGACTGACGGAAACCTTGCGCAGCTTGGGAATGCGCCGGAGCAGGTGAATTTTTTTATGCAGCGCATCGCAGCAGCCGTAATAGTTCAGCCCAAACTGGCTCAACCAGCGAATTTCATAATCCAGCGCGAACTCGGCGTGCATTTTTGGCGAAACATCTGAGAAGATTTGCGGGGTCGAGCAGCCCCATTGATCCAGCGTGCGCACCTGGCAGGGGTCAAAACCCGGCGCGGGCAGGTCGTCGGCGATGCCCGGCCCGCCAGATCCCACCCGGTGATTCCCGCCGGTGTAGGAAAGCACGTTCAGTTCACGCCACTGGCGCAACCGCGAAAGATGCGCCTGGATCAGGCGCTCGATTGCGGCATGCACCAGCGCGGGGCGCTCGATCAAATCCACCAGGGCTTTTTGCGGGTGCCACCAACGAATCAGCTCATCCCACGGCGCAAACCATTTGTGGACGATGCCCACCTGGCGCACCGGCAATAGATCGCCGACGGCCTGCGCCAGCGCCAGGTAAGCGCGCTGGCTGGCTTCGGTATCCAGGCGCAGGACGGGATCCTTAATCTTCTGGATATCCGCCTCGCTGTCAAGCTGGGGGGTGAACTCGCGCGAAGCAATATCGCTGGCCTCGTCCTGGCGAATCAGGCTGACCTGCTCTTCAATGCCAAAGCCGCTGTCCTCAATCACCAGCGGAGAACCCAGCCAGTCGTCAATCACCATATCCGCGGGGAGATGGCGCCACTGGTACAGCGTGCGGCGCAGGTTCTGCTCAACCTGCCGCGCCGCGGGATGCTCAGCCTGCAGGGTTAATTCCCCGGTCACGTCCATTTCATGCCAGGGCAGTTCGGTGATCCACACCAGCGGGCGGGTTGTTTGCAGGTTGTTCAGGTGGCGCCAGTCCAACGCCCTGGCCTGCTGGGTGGGCAGGGCGGCGATTCCGGCCAGCTCCCCGGCCAGGCGGCGCAGAACGTCGCGGTCGGCGAGCGAAAACGACTCGACGATTACGGACATGTTTTCTCCGGGGATTGCGTGGTAAGCGGTCACAGGCGGGCCTGGGATAAAAGCCAGCCAAAGGCGGAAGCCTGCATCTCCAGGTCAAATTTATGCGGGCCGGGGTAGAACTCGCCGCGGTAAGCCTGCGGCGCGCCAGCGGAGCGGTAATGCGCCTGCAGGCGCGCGTGGGCGGCCCGCATGCCCTCCGGCGTGAACAGCTGGTCTTCTTCATCGTATTGCACCAGCAGCGGAGAAGGTGCCCGGCAGGCGGCAATATCCGGCCAATCGCCGTGGCGCGCCCACAGGCTGGGAAAGAGCATCCACGTGTGCGACATGTTGTGATCCAGCAACCCCTCGTAGGTGGTCATCAGCCCCACCACCACGCAGGCTTTCAGCTGGTCATAACTGGCCTGCAGCAGCACCGCCCGGTTGCCCCCACCGGAAAGCCCCACGCACCCTGCCCACCCGGGACGCACATCCGGCCTGGAAAGCAGGACATTGAGCGCCACGCGGTCTTCATAGGCCACCACCCCGGCCAGGTTGGTGCCCAGCAGGTTGCAATACTTGGCGGCGAAATGCTCGTGGGCGAAGGCGGCTGCGTTGTACAGGGCAATTTCCGGGGGCTGCTCGGCGTAGCGCCCGGCATCTATGGGCGTGTCGCCGATTCCCTCGAGCATTGTCTGCAGCGGGAAGCCGCGGCTGCCCCACAGGAACACGTCGTTGACCAGCACGGCAAAGCCCTCGCGCGCCAGGGCGTTGGCAAAAGCCCGCCCGCCGTAAGCGCGCTGGCGGTGAGCCTGCAGGCCGGGCAGTTCACCATCGGGACCGTCCGCAATTTTCTCCTTGCCGTAGAACTTATAACCCCCGTGGTCGTGCAGGGCCAGCACGCCCGGCAGGGGACCGGTTGCGCCCTCGGGCTTGAGCAGGTAGGCCTGCGTGCGCGGGCCAAACCCCACCGAGTAGGAAACCACTTCCCCGGCTACGCCGTCGCGCACCCAGCGCTGTTCAATGCGCGCCTCGGCGGGCTGCTCGGGCAGGTTGCAGAAGCCCAGCGCCTGGCGCAGCGCCTGCTGAGTTTCTGCGCCCGGTTTGGCCAGTGGGAAGAGGGGCTGCTGCGCCCGGGCGGCATCCACCCAGTCGCTGTAGATTCCGAGGTGCGCGTAGGCTTTGGTCATTGGGCGCCTGCCTTTTTTAAGTTGTGATTGAGCAAGTTAATGAACCACATGCCCTGTTCCAGGGCGTCATCCAGCGCGGTGTGGGTGTGCGGCAAATCTTCAAACCACTCTGGCAGCATATTGCCCTTGTGCGACTCCGAGAATTCCAGCCGCAGGGCCGCCATGGCATAGGAGCGGATATCCAACCCGCGGTGCCTGAACGGGCTGCAGCCGTTGAAGCGCATCAGGTACCAGTACACAAACATGAAGTCGTAAGTGGCGGGGTAGGCCACAAAAATAGGCGTTCCGGGCAGGCTGTTAAGCCAATCGGCGTAGGCTTTCATAGCCTCTTGGGGCGGCTGAAGGTCTTTGCGGCTGGCAGCCCAGGCCTGCGGGTGCTTTTTCCACCAGGCCATCGTATCCGGGTGGCCTTGGGCGCCGGGCAGCAACTCCAGGTTGGCACTGAAGGTGCCCAGCACCTGCTTCTCAGCCGTCAACGCCGCCGAGGCAAAGCTCAGCATCGAATACGGCCCCGGAATCGGTCCATCCGCCTCGATATCCGTGCTGACGTAGATTTCAGCCATGGTGCCCTCGCTTTCAGGGAGTGTCGTTGTGAGAATTTTGTGGTGCGGTTGTCTGAACTCAGGCTGCTTTTCTGCGTTTGAGAACGCAAAAGAAGGTGTTGCTGAACAGGTTCAAGGTTCCCGGAAAATTGATGTCGCGGTTGGTGCCCACCCCGGCCACCGGCTGCATGTGCACCAGTTCCCAGCCCTTTTCGCCCAGTTCGTTCAGAAAGACGTCCAGCGATTCGGGCGAATAAACCGCGGGCTTCCAGCCGGGATACCTGGTTGCCAGGTAATCCCGCACGCCGGGGGCATCAATGTTAGCGGAGACCAGCAGAGTGGTGTATTCCCATTTTTCAGTGTCCATCGCTTCAACCCTCCCATATGCCAGGTAATTCTCTGATGACGATTGATTCCAGTATAGCAGAATCTGAAGTTCCGCGGCTGCGCTGTTCAGCTTGCCGGCTTGATCACCTGCTGCCCCAAAAACAGGTGCAACTGGGCGGCGTGTTCCACCACGTGGCGCAGGGTGTAGATGAGCAGCTCGCCAAAGGGCACTTCGCCCCAGGCAAAGCTGCACAGGCGGTTGGCCTGTTCGATGGAGAGCTCTTCAATCGTCTGGCGGCAGCGCTGGCGGCACAGCTCCAGGTAGCCGAGCAGTTCCTCGCGCGCGTACACGCGCGGTAGAACCTCATCCGCTTGCATCTCAACCAAATCAAAGGGTGGCGGCGGGGCAAAACCCTCCTCCGCGCCGGTGAGGTAGAGATCTAGCCAGAAGAGCGTGTGATAGCCCAGGTACCAGAAGGATGAGAAACCCTTTGCCACCCACTGGTCGGGCTGGTCATCCCATAGCCGCGCCTGCCAGAGTTCATCCGGGCAGGCGCGCAGGGCGTTGCTCAAATCATCAATCGCCACGTTGAACTGGCGCCACAGCATGGGCGCAGCAAGAATCGCGGTCATTTGACGCCTCCAAGGTTGAAAATCCTCTCCGCTGGGCGGGTTGCTAGTCAAACACACCGTCTGCCTCGGGCTGGTACAGCACCTTGTCCACCCTCAGGCTGGTCTTGCCGCCGGGCGTATCCCATTCGAACACATCACCCACCCGGTAGCCAATCATTGCCGCGCCGATGGGCGCCAGCACCGAGATGTTGCCCGGTTTTTTGCTGCCGTCCTCCGGGAAAACCAGGGTCAGTTCCATCGACTCCCCGATGGAAAGGTCGGTTAGAATCACCCGCGAGTTCATCGTAATGACATCCGGCGGCACCTTTTTGGCGGGAACAATCTCCGCCCGTTCCAGCTCGCCTTCAAGCTGCTGGATGTAAATGCTGTTGCGGTATTCGGTGGTGCGTGCCTCCCGGATCGTCTCGCGCAGCTTCTTTAAATCGTTTTCGGTGATTCGAATCGTCCTGTGTTCCATCTCCAATCCTTTGTGGGTATGTTATGAACGGCTGGTTTGCGAGCGTGGTTGGGTTTCTTACGTCACCCTTGCCCGCGCCTGCTTCGCTCTGGTTCCATTCTACCAGATTCTCCCGGGTTAATCCTTCATCCCCCAGTACGGTGCCCCCGAGCTCAGACAGGGGGCTGCAGGTAGGCAGCTGCTTCTTGCTCGCTCAAGCGCGTCAGAAATTCTTCATCCTCGCTGCCGTTGACCAGGTATTCGTAATCGGTGCGGTACAGGTACCAGGCCAGGCACTCGGGGCACTGCAGCAGTTGCAGCTTGCGGCTGCCATAGGGGCTGAGGTCGCGCACCAGTTTGAGCCTGGTTGCGGCTTCGGGCAGACAGGTATCGTGCTCCGGCCAGCCGAATTTTTGCCGGGCGTATTCTTCATCCCGCAGGCTGGAACAAGTGGAGCACACCCCGAGGTTGGGTTGCATTTTTGTCATTGGTTTAATTGTACAGCGCTTTAGCCTTCAAGACAGCCGTTTTGGCGCAGCCTGGAAAGATCCAGGTATTGTAAACCGTTGCAGGGCAGCCCGGATAGATTTATACGCTGATTTTCTTGAAAACGATCACATAGCGCAAGCTGAATACATACCACGGGATGAGCGAGAGCAATGAAAACACCAGCCCTATTGTGCCGGCAGTTGAAGGCACCATCATGAAGATTGCAGAAGCCAGCCCCCAGGAGGCCGTCACCTTGTTGTAAATTGGGCTTTTGTACATCAACAACGAGACAATCAGTAACGTGATGCCATTTAGCACGTAGTAGGTGTCGAAGGCTGTTCCCTGCCAGCCAACCAGTACAGATTTTCCCGCCGCTTCCAGCACCAGCTTTGACTCTGCGCTGGATGGGAGGAAGTATTGGTTGGACAGGGCTAATAATTCAAAGGTCTTATTGGATGAGATATAGGCTGCTATGCCGATTAATCCCAATACGATCCCTACCTGCAGAAGCCCCTTGTTGGTGTCTTTGAGGGTATGGTAAAAAGCCAGGTAGATGACGGCGATCAGCACATTGTTGACCAGTATGAAAAAATCAGCATGGAAGAATGCAACGATGAGGTTGGTTTGAAAGAGATTGAACCATTCAGGCACGTTGCCGGGTAATTTTGTGGCCGCAAACACAATGATTTGCAATGGAATGATGACTAACATGAGGATGGTTGCGAAAAAAGCAGCCCTGAACAAGGACCGGTATTCTCTTAAGGCTTCTGTAATCACAATTTTCTCCTGTTTTTTGCCGGAACCGCTGATTAATAAATCAGACCGTTGATGAGCTCGTTGATCCCGTGAGCCGCAATCATCACCCTAAACCGGGTGCTTTCGCATGGCAAATGCGCCAGGCTGACACAGGCAGTCTGGTCAAAACCAAGGACCAGGAACGGCAAATACACTCAGCCCGTCATTGGATTGCCACAATCCACCATGATTGGCCATTTTTCGGTCTTCGCTTGACTCCGATGGGACGGCAACCACCCGCAGGGGCAGGTTACCCCGCCAGGGTGAGCATCACCGGCTTGCCGCGCAGGAAGTACTTTCCGCCGCTCTCGCGCAGCACGCGGTTGACGTGCTTTTCAGCCACATCCACAAACGAATAGTGCTCGCGGATCTCAATGCAGCCAATAGCCTGCCCGGGGATACCCACTTCGCTGGCAATTGCGCCAACCACATCGCGCGGGCGCAGCCCGTGAGTCTCGCCCAGGTTCATGCGCAGACGCACCATGCCCGCTTCCTGCGGACGGCTGCCGCGCGTGCCGGGCGTTTCTTCCACGTTGACCCAGCCTTTGCGGGTGGACTGGCGTCTGGCGCGCGGTTCAGCGCCCTTTTTGTCCTCGCGGCGGGGCGCCAGCTCGCTGATCTCCGCCAGCGCAAAGTTGGATTCAACCCCGCGTGCCAGTTGCATGGCTGCGACTGCCAGGTCCAGCGCGTCCAGGCCGCCCTCAGCCAGTTGAGCCAGCAGGGCGCGCTCGCGCTCCGCTGAACCGGCAATCATCTGCAGGGTCAGGCGCTCGATAAAGTGCGCATCGCGGCGCTCAAGCACTTCAGCAGCGGTGGGCAGGCGCATTTCCTGCATCGGCTGGCGGGTGAATGCCTCCAGGTAGCCCAGCTTGCTGCGCTCGCGCGGGGTGAGGAAGGTGATAGCGATGCCCTTGCGCCCGGCGCGTCCGGTGCGGCCGATGCGGTGGACGTAATCTTCGGCGTCCTGGGGCAGGTCGTAGTTGAACACGTGCGAGACGTCCTCAATATCCAGCCCACGGGCTGCCACGTCGGTGGCGACCAGCAGGGTGATAGCGCGCTGGCGAAAACGGTTGAGCACCAGTTCGCGCCGCGCCTGCACCAGGTCGCCGTGCAGGGCTTCGGCGGGATAGCCGCTTTTCACCAGGGCATCGGCCAGTTCCTGCGCGCGCACCTTGGTGCGGGTAAAAATCAGGGCGCTCTTCACATCTTCAGTCTCGAGGATGCGCGCCAGCGCGGTGAGTTTATCCTCCTCGCGCACGCGCACGTAGCGCTGCTCCGTCTCGGCGACGGTACGCTGCGCGGAGTTAATGGCAATCTTGGCAGGGTCGGCCAGGTATTTTTCGGCCAGCTTGCGAACGGCATCTGGCAGGGTGGCTGAAAACAGCGCAATTTGCCGATCGCCGGGAATTTGCTGCATGATGGTTTCCACGTCTTCAATGAAGCCCATTTCCAGCATTTCATCGGCCTCATCCAGCACCAGAACGCGCACGTGGCGCAAATCCAGCAGGTTCTGGCGCACCAGGTCCAGCAGGCGACCGGGCGTGCCGACCACCACGTCCACGCCGCGCTCAAGCTGGCGCACCTGGATGTGGTAGGACTGCCCGCCGTAAACGGCCAGGATGCGGGTGGCGGTGTGCGCCGCCAGACTGCCGGCGGCCTCCGCTACCTGGATGGCCAGTTCGCGGGTGGGGGTGAGCACCAGCGCCTGGATGCCGCGCCGCCCGGAAAGCAAACCTTGCAGCAGGGGCAGCGCGTAGGCGGCGGTTTTGCCGGTGCCGGTCTGGGCCTGGCCGATGACATCGCGGCCGGCCAGCAGTGCCGGAATGGCCTGCAACTGAATGGGGGTGGGCTGCTGATAGCCCAGTTGCTCAACGGCCTGCACAAAGGGGGGCAGCAGGCCCAATACTTCAAAGGGTGATTCCAATTTTCGAACTCCTCAACAAAAAAGCGCCTCACCGGTACCGGCAAGGCGCTTGAACCAGGCACAGTCACTCTGGCGGCAGGTTTTTAGCCTGCGCGCCGGGGCTGGATTATAACACATTCCGGAGATTATTTCTGCTCAAAAATGAGAAAGTCACAATAGGTGGTTTTGATGCTGGCGCGGGCATAGGTGATGTACGCATCAAAGGTGGCGCTCGGAGCCTGCTCGGTTTTGCCATCCAGGTAGGGGCTGAGGGCCGCCCAGTACAGCGCCAGGGTGCCATCCATCGTGTGGTTGCTTCCGGTGTGGGGCAGCAGCGGGGTGAAGGCCGGGTTGGTGTACCTGACGGTCACATCCATGTTCTGGAAAATGGTGCCCAGCCCGGCGGTGAACGCGCCGCGGTACACCATCTGCTCCCAGTATTCCTGCTGGAACCAGAGGGAAAGCACCTCGGGCGAGGTGAGCGGCTGGGTTTTGAACAGGCTGCCAGCGGGGGCGCTGCTCTGCGCTTTTTGCACGCGGGCGCTCAGCAGGGCCAGTTCGGCGGTGGGATTGCTCCAGTAGCGGGCATAGGCCAGTGGCACGTGGCGCGTTGTGCTGTTATCGTAGGTGGTGTCGCCGCCGGTGAAGCTGTAAAAATTGATGCAACCCGTCTTGTTCCCCGGGCAGGTCAGCTCGATGGAAGATTGCTTCCAATCCTCGCCGACCAGCGGCACCAGCACCAGGTTGAGCTCATAGGGGTAGGCGTTCTTCTGCTTGAAGAGAAAATCCTGGACGTAGGCATACACCCCCTCCGCGGTAGTGAAATGTTTGTTGGACCGCAAGGCGCTGTAGATGCCCTGGTAGGTTTCAAGGATTTTTTGGGCCTGCGCCTTGCCCTTGCTCAGGCTGAGCGCGGCGCAGCCCGCCGGAGAGGGAAAGGTGTTGTGCTGGTTGAGCGTGGCGTAAAAGTGCCCGGTAGTGAGCACCAGCAGGCTGCCCAGCCCGGGGAAGTAGAGCGGCGCGCCGCACAGCAGCGTTTGAGGGTAATTGGCATCCTGCACCCACACCACTTCCTCGCCGCCGGGGGCGCGGGTGAACAGGCGGATCTCAAAATTGGTGCCCAGCGCCGCCAGCGAGACCGCCACGGCGCGCCTGAGCGCCGGGTCCGGCTGGATGGGCGCGCCTAAAAATGCTGGAACAGGGGTGTGCGTGGCGGTGGGGATGGGGGTGGTGGTGACTACCACCTGCTCGATGGTTTTGACCACAATTTCGCGTGTGACCATCACCGTGGGGGGCGCGGTTTCCAGCGATTTCTGGATGCTCTCCACCGCCTGCGGGATGAGCACGTCGCACGCGGTGAGTAACCAGGCGCACAGCAAGAGGATAAAGGCGGTTTTTTTCATTGGCACCCCTCCGATGGACGCGCGTAGGAATTGTTAATCAGTATAGCACAGGCTGGCATTGGCTCCCCCGGCCACATTAACAGACCTGTTGGGTTTATAAAACCCAACAGGTCTCAAAGGGTTGATAAGCCGCCTGTGCTGCTGCTCCAATGGTTGGGTGGGTTCAATACCCCTTCGGGGCACTTAAGTGAACCCACCCCTTCTTGCTGCGCGATCCTTGCAGGCGCGCCCCGCTGTTTTTGGCGTGAAAAATTGGGGTTCTGACTTATGCCAAACCCCAAAGGTTTTCGGAAACCCAATGTCGCTAACTTTTTAGAGCGGTAGGGTGCGTTCACGAACGCACCCTACTACTTCTTGCTGCGCGATCCTTGCAGGCGC
>CAYVOX010000091.1:0-13448 GCA_964453035.1 uncultured Anaerolineaceae bacterium | reverse complement strand
TACTTCATTTTATTCTGAACGGAAGCCTTCAACTTCCTCACTTCTTCAGGTGAAAGCTTGCGCCATTCACCCGGTTTCAGGTCGCCAAGTTGAAGCGTGCCTATCCGAACACGAATGATGCGTTGCACCGGTAAACCAATCCGCGCGCCCACCTCGCGGATCTGGCGCTTGCGGCCTTCGCGCAGCACCACCCTCAACCATGTCCCTTTCCCTGCTGCGCCTTCCAACATCACCCTGGCAGGCGCCGTTCGATACCCATCCTCCAGCACCACCCCACGCCGCCAGGTCTGAAGCTGTTCATCATCTGGTCGTTGAGCCACCAGCACCCGGTATTCTTTCTCGTGCCCGTAGCGGGGATGCGTCAGGCGGTTGGCCAGCTCGCCGTCATTCGTCATCAAAATCAAGCCCTCGCTGTTGAAATCCAGCCGCCCAACTGCAAAAAGGTGACCTGGAAGATTGACCAGGCTGTGTACGCTTGGCCTCGGGTCATTCGGGTCAATATCCGAAAGCACTCCCGTAGGTTTGTTTAGCATGATATACAGGCTCTCATAAAGCCTTGGCAGCGGACGCCCATCAACCGTGATGGCATCCTTTTGCTGGTCAGCCTTGCTGCCCAAAATAGCCGGTTTTCCATTGATTCTCACCCGCCCATTTTCAATGATTTCTTCGCAAGATCGACGTGAGCCGAACCCTGCGCGAGCCAATATTTTCTGTACGCGTTCTTCCATGATGATTAATCCTTCAACAAGCCGTTTTTTTGTTCTTCAGTCTCAAGTTCAGCGGTCTGAATTTCAAAAGGTGGCATCTCCTCAATAGAACTCAAACCAAAATGCTGAAGAAATTCTGGCGTAGTTTCGTAAAGAATGGGTCTTCCAGGTCCTTCTGCCCGTCCGGCCTCCTGAAGCAACCCTTTACTGAGCAAGCTCTTCAATACACCGTCACTGCTCACCCCACGAATGGCATCTATCGCCGGGCGCGTGATTGGCTGTCGGTAGGCAACAATAGAGAGCGTTTCAAGCGCTGCCCGGCTTAACCGCGAGGTGGCTTCTAAACCTAAATATTTCTCAACAATCGCTGCCAGGTGCGGAGAAGTAGTCAATTGCACCCTTCCGGCGTGCCATTGCAGACTGAGCCCGCCAGATAATGCATATTTTTCGGAGAGTTCCTGCAAGCCAGATTGGATGTCTTCAGCCGGTTGGGTAAGCGCCTCGGCTAACTGGTTCACAGTTACAGGTATCGCTGCCACAAACAAAATTGCCTCGAGCGAGGCGATTAATTCACTTCCGGTTTTCTGGGGGGGCTGATCACTCATGCTATAATAAGTCAGGCTCCATTCAAATTAATTTGGGTGAGCATAAGGAGATCTGATGAAAAGATTTGGCGTTATCACCATTATCCTCATTTTCATTGTTGCATCACTCGCCTGTCAAATTTCCGGAGGGCCAAAACCTCCTCGCACATTAGCGATTTCCCAGGCTGAATCAAAAGCCTTTGAACAGGCTCTGACCAAAGCCCAGCTTGACCTTCAGACAGGCTTCGTTTCAGTGGTACTCACTGAGACACAGGTTTCGTCTTACATCACCTACAACATGACGCCCGAGTTTTCAAAGTATTTGCGCAATCCGCTGGTTTATTTCGAAACCAATCAGATCCATATCTACGGAACTTACCTGGGCGAAGCAGTCGAAGTAGACGGTCGCATCATTCTGGATGTTTCTGTGGTTAACCAGGCGCCTAAGTTCAGCATCGTCGCGGCTGAGTTTGGTCCCGTTCCAGTGCCATCATTCATCCTGAATACCTTGACCGAGCAACTGGATAAAGAAGTGGCTAAGGCGTTAGCCAAGAACACAACTGGCTACCAGCTTGAAAAGATAACCCTCGCCACCGGAACCCTCACCATCACAATGAAGAAAAAGTGATTCCTCCTCCGCAGCAACGATTATAACCGAATTTAGCCGGTAACTTGTAAAAATATGCAGATGGACCCGGATGATGACCTTCGAGACATCCACTTCACCTTTCAACCAATTCCTTCCGCGAATTCATCATCCGATTCTCGCCTTTCTGCTGTTCCTTCTGTTAATAATCCTCTCCGCGTGTCAAACCAACACGCCCGTACAGGGATTAGTGACATGTTCCATCGCCGTTGATGGGAAATTCCTGATGGTTGACGTTCCGGCTGGCAGCACCGTGCAACAGGCTGTGGATATCTCAAGCGTTCAATTAAACAACCTCGACCGCATCGATCCCCCGGCTTATACCCTGATCACATCTCCCATCAAGATAACTGTGATCCGTATTCGCGAAAGCTTTGAAATTGAAGAGGTCACCATTCCCTTCGAACAACAAAAGGTGCGAAACGAATCGCTCCCCGTTGGACAGACTGTTTTAGTCCAGCCAGGCGTGAATGGCACTCAGCAGGTGACCTACCGCCGGTTGGTTGAGGACGACGTAGAGCGCTCTCGCTCAGAAGTAAAACGCACCACCATCCAGGAGCCAAAACCTGAAATCATCATGGTTGGCGTTCAAACTCCATTTTCTGCAGTAGCCATTCCGGGCAAGCTGGCTTACCTCACAGCGGGGAATGCCTGGATTATGCACCGTACCACCGGCGAAAGACGTTCCTTAGTCTCCACCGGCGACCTGGACGGGCGCGTATTTTCATTATCCCCGGACGGTAAATGGCTTCTCTACTCGCGGAAATCCTCAAAACCAGCCGACCAGGAAATTAACAATCTGTGGATCATCAGCGCCGCAGATGAAAACCCTAAACCCATCGACCTCAAGACCAGCAACGTCATCCATTTTGCCGATTGGTCTCCCGTCGGAACGTATTCGATTTACTATTCCACTGTCGAACCTCGCTCCACGCCACCGGGCTGGCAGGCCAACAACGATCTTTTTTCGCTCATCATCACCCCAACCGGGGTGGTTGGTAAGCGCGAAGAAATCATCACCTCAAATTCCGGCGGTTTTTATGGTTGGTGGGGCACCCAGTATTTCTGGTCATCCAATGGCAAACAAATGGCCTACGCCCAGTCCGATTCTATAGGATTGGTTAATTTTGAAAAGAAATCGCTGACGCGATTGGTTACTCTCCTCCCCTACCAGACTCGCGCCGATTGGGCCTGGATCCCTGGCGTTTCCTGGTCACCAGATGGGAAATTCCTTTACACCGTGAACCATGTTTTTCAAAACGGCCTGGTTTCTGACGAAGCATCACCTTTGTTTGATTTGACCGCCATCAGCGTCTCATCCGGTTTGATGACCTCCCTGGTTCCGGAAAGCGGAATTTTTACCTACCCGGTTACTTCATCATCCAAATCTGAAAAAGGGTATGAGGTTGCCTTCCTAAAATCCATTTTTCCGAGGCAAAGTGACACAAGCCGCTATCAACTGGCAATCATCGATCGGGATGGCTCAAACCGGCATATCGTTTTCCCGGCAGATGGTGCAGCCGGCATGGAACCTCAAAGAGTGGTATGGTCACCTCAATTCACCGAGGGCAGCAAACGCATTGCGCTCATCTATCAGGGAAATCTGTGGTTCATCAACCCGACGACAGCTCAATCCCAACAAATAACCGGCGACGGACTCATCAGCCGGATTGATTGGAAATAATTTTCGGAGGATATTTTGAAAGTATTAATTTCAGGAGCTGCAGGCTTTTTAGGGTCTCACCTTTGCGAACGATTGATTAACGAAGGCCACCAGGTCATCGGAATTGATAATTTCGTCACAGGCAGCCAGGAAAACCTGGCGCACCTGGCTGGTAATCCCAATTTTCACTTCATCCGGCATGACGTCTCCAACTTCATCTTTGTCCCTGGCAAGGTTGATGCCGTCATGCACTTTGCTTCTCCTGCCAGCCCCAACCCACTATCTCCGTATGGATACACGAACCTGCCCATTCAAACCATGAAAGCCGGCGCTCTCGGCACCCACAATATGCTTGGCGTTGCCCGGGCGCACCAGGCCAGGTTCTTGCTCGCCTCTACCAGTGAAATCTATGGCGACCCGCTCGTTCACCCTCAGACCGAGGACTACTGGGGGCATGTCGATCCCATCGGCGTTCGTTCGGTTTACGACGAAGCCAAACGCTTTGCCGAAGCCTTGACCATGGCTTACCACCGCTATCACAACATTGATACGCGCATCGTTCGCATTTTCAACACCTATGGCCCTCGCATGCGCCTGGATGATGGTCGCGTCGTGCCCAATTTCATCCAGCAAGCCCTGCGGCACGAACCGCTGACCATTTACGGGGAAGGCGAACAAACCCGCTCGTTTTGTTACGTCAGCGACCTGATTGAAGGCATCTATCGCCTGCTGCTCTCAGACGAGCATGACCCGGTCAACATTGGCAACCCACAGGAAATCTCCATCATGGAGTTTGCTCAGACCATTAACCGCATCGTGGGCAATCCTGCCGGGATCATCAAAAAAGTTGAGCAGCGTCTTGGCGATGACCCTCAGCGGCGCCAGCCGGATATTAGCCGGGCAAAGAAAATCCTGAACTGGCAGCCCGAAATCTCACTGGATGAAGGTCTTAAGCTGACCATTCCATTCTTTCAGGAGAAAATGGGCATTCAATGATTTTACGCGACAGCAAAGAACGCAACCGCTTTTTTAGATTCGCCGTTGTCGGGACAATTGGCGCAGTTATTGATATCGGCTTTTTTAACCTCTTTGCCCATATCTTAAATCTCCCCGTCCTGCTTTCCCAGGGAATCTCTTTTTC
Source organism: uncultured Anaerolineaceae bacterium (assembly GCA_964453035.1). Taxonomy (GTDB): domain Bacteria; phylum Chloroflexota; class Anaerolineae; order Anaerolineales; family Anaerolineaceae; genus CAYVOX01. Next base: position 8,707 of record CAYVOX010000091.1, on the reverse strand, counting down.
GCTGGCAGTCATCAGCAACTTTATCTGGAACCGCTATTGGACCTACCCGGATTCTCGGCAAAAACCACTTTCTCGCCAACTATTCCAGTTTGTCGTGGTCAGCGTGGCTGGCCTGGCGGTTCGCACCTTGATATTTGATTGGCTCGAGCAATCCCTCATCTGGCTCAGCGCCCAGTTTATCCCGGAAACGGTTATTTCGCCAGTTGTTGTCGGGCATAACCTGGCTCTTGGAACTGTGATTATCGTCATCCTTTTCTGGAACTTCTTCATCAACCGTTACTGGACATTCAACGATGTTAAATAGGTGGGGAGATGGAACCTCCTTCCCAATCCAATCCCGTAAATGAATCTGACCCGGCATCAGCTTATTCGCTCCGCGAATTGGTTGATTTAATCACCGGTCGCAGCCTCAATCTCTCCACGCAGTTTGAAACCTCGGAATCTTCCGGTGGTTCGCTTTTTCCTTTCATGGCGCTGGTCGGCCAACAGGAGATGCGCACTGCCCTTTTACTCATCCTGGTCAATCCCCTAATCGGAGGGATCCTTCTCATTGGTCCTCAGGGCACAGGTAAATCCACCGCGGTGCGCAGCCTGGCCAGCCTGATGCCGGTTCACCGGGCCAGCACCTGTCACTACGGATGCCTGCCTGAAGACATTGAAACTGGTGGGATGGATGCCGTTTGCCCGGAATGCGCCCGCAAATATGGGGAAGGTCTTTCACTGACCCATATCGAGCCAGCTCACCTCATTGAGCTGCCCCAAAATCCCAGTTTTGAGGATATTTTTGGTCAGGCTGAAGATCCCAATTTCCCTTCCAATAACTTGCCGACAAAGCGTAGCTTATTATCCCAGGCTGATCAAAATTTCCTCTTTATTAAAGATATCAACCTTGTCAACCAAAACATCACCCGCACCATCTTAAACGCAGCCTCAACAGGTGTTTACAACATCCGTCGAGGAACGCTTAGCACCTCCTATAAATCCAGAATTTCAGTTATCGCCTCGATGGATCCCCAGGCAGGGCCGTTAAATCCGGAGCTTCTCAGCCAATTTGGCTTACGCGTTCTGGTGAAAGGTCTGGATTCCGAAGCGCAACGCATAGAAGCCTATCAGCGCGCCGTTGCATTCCAGAAAAATCCATCCGCTTTCGTTGGTCAATTTTTCGAGGCCACTGAGACAGCCCGTAAAGAGGTACAGGCCGCGCGGGATAGATTACCTTCCGTGGAAATTCCTGAAAAAATTATGCGTCAGGCAGTGCATCTTCTCCAGGCTCAAAAAGTCGCCTCACTTAGAGCACAGATTGCACTACTTCAAGGTTCCCTTGCATTGGCTGCCGTGGATGGCCGTTTTCGTGTAGAATTAGATGATATAAAGTATATAGCGCCAATGGTTATTCGCCTGCGCCAATCACCATTTGCTGATAAGTTTTTTGAGGATTGCTCTCAAGAGGATCTATTGATTAATAAAAGCCTGAACGATATTCATGATTGAAAGGTAAGGAAAAACGATGGCAAAGAAAAAGTCTCAACCAGATAAATCCACCACCCTTCAACCGGAAGAAATGACCCCCCAGACTCCTGAGGAATTCATCCAGAGAGGCTGGTTGTATTATTCCCGGAAGAAGCTCGACCTCGCTGAGAAAGATTTCACCACTGCGCTAGAAAACCAACCAGAAAACATTGATGCCCATTTCGGCCTGGCGCTGGTGCTCAAAGCTGCCGGTTCTACCTCTAAAGCGCTGGATTACTTTGAAAAATCATCGCAGCTGCTGGAATCGATCGCCGATAGACAGCGCGCTCAGATTCTTACCCGTCTCATTCACGGGCAAATCAATCAAATTAAAACAGGTGACTGGAATCTGGAGAAAGAAGTGTGGCAATCCGTCCATTAACCCATCGTCAAAGACTTGAGGTTTGCCTCGCCGGCGAACAACCCGACCGGGTACCGGTCGCATTTTGGCGTCATTTCCCGGTGGACGACCAATCGCCCGAGGGGCTGGCGTCAGCCACGGCAGATTTTCAACGCCGCTTTGATTTTGACCTGATTAAAGTCTCCCCCTCCTCCTCTTATTGCCTGCGGGATTGGGGCTCGCAAGACCGCTGGACAGGTGAATCAGAAGGCACCCGGGTCTACGAAAAATTTGTTATCCACAATCCAGAGGACTGGGCTTCCCTGCCAATTCTCAACCCCCGCCGGGGCAACCTCGCGGATATGCTCACCTGCCTTAGAATCTTAGTGTCGGAATTCTCTCCCCAGGTGCCCGTCATCCAAACTATTTTTAGTCCTCTGGCGCAGGCTAAGAATCTGGTCAATAAAGACCGGTTGCTCACCCACATGCGCTGCTACCCCGATGCACTGCAGGTTGGCCTGGAGCGCATTACCCAATCAACCATTCGCTTTTTGGATGAAGCCACCAAAATTGGAATTGATGGCATCTTCTTCGCGGTCCAGCATGCCCAATCCAACCTTCTCAACTGGAATGAGTTTGAAACCTTTGGCAAGCACTACGATTTGCGCGTATTAGAAGCAGCCAATCGCCTGTGGCTGAATGTAGCTCACATCCATGGCGAGGATATCATGTTTGACCAGGTAGCCCGTTATCCAGTATCGGTCCTCAACTGGCACGACCAGCAAACCCCACCCTCCCTTGCAACCGGTAGAACCCGCTTTAAAGGTGTGGTTTGCGGCGGTTTAAATCGCTGGGAGACGATGGTTTTGGGCACGCCGCAAAACGTGATGGACGAAGCGCGTAAAGCCATTTCTGCCACCGGTGGAAAGCGCTTCATACTTGGCACCGGTTGCGTTCTTCCCACCATCACCCCTTACGGAAACATCAAAGCTGCCTGCCAAGCCGTCGCCGGAGCAGAATTGCCATGAGTAGTCCCCGCATCATTGCCGGTCAGGCGCGGGGTATCCGCCTGCGGCCCGTCCCCGGGGATATCACTCGGCCAATCACCGACCGAGTCAAAGAGGCTTTATTCAACATCATCGGTGTGGATGTGCAAGGCTCATCCTGGCTGGATTTATTTGGGGGTACCGGTTCTGTCGGCATCGAAGCGCTCAGTCGGGGTGCAACCTTTACCCGTTTCATTGATTTAAACCATCCTGCTGTTCAAACCATACGCGAGAATCTTTCATCTACTCACCTTGCCAACAACGCCCAGGTCATCCAGGCTGATGCCTTCGCTTATCTTAGAACCCCGCCCGACAAAGCCTTTGATTATGTCTATATCGCCCCGCCGCAATACAAAAATATGTGGCTGCAGGCTCTCGCAGAGTTGGATAGCCACCCGGGCTGGTTAGCGCCTGATGCCTGGATCATTGTTCAGATTGACCCGGTTGAGGTGCAGCCTTTTACCTGCAAGTGGATGGTTGAATTCGACCGCCGGCGATATGGTTCCACTGTTTTGATTTTTCTTCAAAAACCGCAAAACGAAATTCTCATTTAGAAGAAGGAAAATATGCCCCAGGATCGCACTCGAAAAATTGTTGTCGCCTCTGTTATGGCTGCCATTGCCATCTTCCTTGGCCTGACTCGATGGGGTTTCATCCCCTGGTTTGGTGGGATTTCTCTCACCATCATGCACATCCCCGCCATCATTGGTGCCATTTTAGAAGGACCGGTTGTCGGCGTTGTTATTGGCCTCATCTTTGGTGTGTTCAGCATGATCCAGGCTGCGGTCGCGCCTAACGGCCCCTCCGATACCTGGTTCACTAACCCATTGCTTTCCGTTCTTCCCAGGCTGTTCATTGGTCCGGTTGCCTGGTCTGTTTGGATTGCCCTTCAACGCATTCCAGTTGTCGGCCTGATTGTCGCTGGAATTGCCGGCAGCTTAACCAACACCATTCTGGTTTTGGGCATGATTGGTGTTCTGGGATTGGTTCCCTGGGCCGCCATCGGACCCATCGCCATCGCCAATGGCCTTCCCGAAGCAGGTGTTTCAGCCTTCATAGTTTTAATTGTTGTGGCAGCCTGGAAGCAAATCCAAATTGGCCGCAAAAAAGGCGCCAATTTGTAGTTTTTAGCTAGATTGACAGGATTAATACTGTAACAACTCCCGAAGCCAGGATCGTTGCCCAGTCAAGCCACGCCGTTCTCAACTCAGCCTGAGATGTCCGAAATCCAGAGCCATACCCCCTCGCATCCATCGCCAGGGCCAGGTTGCCCGCTCGATTCAGGCTGATGATGAATAGCGGTAAAATGATCGGAACAACCCGTCGAACCCGCGCAAGCAGATTGCCTTTTCGGTTATCCCAGTCTGCGCCTCGCGATGCCTGTGCTTTGGCAATCCGCTCCGCCGTTTGCGCCAGGAGCGGTAAAAATCGCAATGTGATTTGCACCATCATCACAAAGTCATCCACCTGAATTCGAAGTAGCTTGAACGGCTTGAGCATGCCATTTAATCCCTGCGTCAACTGGCTGGTTGAAGTTGTGTAGGATATCAATCCCAAACCCAAGACCAGCCCAGCGAACCGGATGAGAAGTGCCCCGCCGAATTTAAAATCATCAAGAGTAATGGTTATTCCAGACCAGGCAGCTAATATCGGTCCCGCATCCGCGCCGCCATTCCAGATAACCTGTAATAAAGCCAGGATAATAATGAATGGGAGTGGGGTTTTCAATCCTTGCAATGCGTAACCAGGTGAGATTCTGGCCAAAATCAGCGCAATCAGAATAAACGCAAAACCTATCCCCAGGCCAATTAAACCATTTGCAAAAGTCAGTGCCAGTAAAATCATCACTGCCGAGGTTAACCTGGCGCGTGGGTCCATGCGGTGGATAAAAGAATCAAGAGGCAAGTACTGCCCGACGGGTAAATTCCTCATAAATTCAAACTGGCTCATCGAATTTCCCCGGCTTGCTGAGCAGGTTGAACGCAATGACGCAGCGCAGCTTCAAGTTGATCAGGCGTCACAATGCCAACAGGGATAGGCCATCCCAACTCGCGTAATCGGGCAGCGGTTCTCACAATAAGCGGCGGCTCCAGCCCCGCCTCAGCCAGTCCCTCAAAATCCCAGAACACCTCGCCTGTCAACCCTTCTCGAATTACGCGGCCTTTATCAAATATTGCCAATCGCTGAGACAATGCAGCCAGGTCGTTCATGCGGTGTGACGAGAGCACAATGGTCATTCCCTCAGATTGCAACGTGGATAAACGGCTCAGGATCTCCAGATGAGAAGCCGGGTCAAGCCCGGCCGTGGGCTCATCCAGCAATAAAACGCTTGGGCGCAGCGCCATAGTTGCTGCCAGGGCAACTTTTCGTTTTTCTCCCCCACTCAATGTGAAAACCAGCCTATCTTTGAATTTCTCAAAATCCAATCCAACCAGCGTCATTGCCCACCGCACGCGCTCAGCCAGCGGTTCATCTGAACCGATCTGACGCGGCCCATAGGAGATTTCATCGCCGGTATACTGCTCAAAAAATTGCATTTCAGGGTTTTGGAATACCATGCCCACAAATCTGGCGATGGTACGCGTTGAGGTTTGCGGATTCTCAAGGAAATACTCGCCAACCCGAATGGACCCTTTTTGCGGTCGCAGCACGCCGTTGAGGTGTTGCAACAGTGTTGATTTCCCCGACCCGGTGCGTCCCAATAACCCCAGCGACGTCGATCGGTAGGCAGTCAAATCAAGGTGACTTAAAGCCTGGTGAGCAAGCGGAGTCCCATCCAGATAGATATGGGAAAGATCTCTCACCTCGATGATTTTTTCACCTTCTTCCAGGCGCTCATTCTTCAGCAAATATGCATTGCCTGAAGTGCACCCAGAACTTGGAGTTGGCAGCTTACTGATCCAATCTTCAGGATGTAGCGGGCGAGGCAGCATACTTCCCAGCCAGGGGCGAAACCGCTCCGCAAACCGTGCAGGTCTGGGTAATCCAAGGCCAAACTTCACCAGGCTCTGCGCGTCTGAGAATACTTCCTCTGGTCTTCCGTCTAGCGCAATCCGACCTTCATTTAACACTACTACCCGCCTGGCAAGCGCAGCTTCCTCCATGTGATGAGTAATGAAGACCACCGTCATGGCTTCACGGTGCAACCTGGTCATCCATTCCAACGCCATTTTTCGCCCCGCGGGATCCAGCATGGTTGTGGCTTCATCAAACAAAACCACCTTGGGTCGCATCGCAAGCACACCCGCCAATGCAAGCCGCTGCATCTGCCCCCCTGAGAGCATGTGTGGAGGTCGGTTCTCATGTTCCTTAAGGCCAACTGTCGTTAATGCTTCATCCACTCGCTGGCGAATCTCAGCCGATGGCAACCCCAGGTTTTCGGGGCCAAATGCCACATCCTCGGCAACGGTTGTGGCGACAACCTGATCCTCCGGATATTGAAAAACCATGCCCACTTTTTGGCGGATTTGCCCCAGGTTCGCCTTCAACCGGGTGTCCAACCCCTCTATTCGCACACTCCCCGATTGCGGCGTTAGCAATCCATTAATAAGGCGCAGTAACGTGGTTTTCCCGGAGCCGTTTGCCCCAACAATTGCCACAAACTCCCCGGTGTGGATTTCCAGATTTAAACCATTGAGCACCTGTTTCAGGTTTTGTCCCGGATAGGTAAAAGTCACATCGCTTAATTCAATAAGTGGCTTCATAAAACAAGACGATCTTCACAGAAAAGCCAGAACCCTGATTCGCCCCTGATTTGCGTTATCACCGCCAGGTAACCTTCAGCTTTTCATTTTCGTCATAATTGTACAGTAAATTCAGAGGATCAGACCCGCGTGCCTGAGACAGAAAAAGGGGTAAAGTTGTAAACAAGTCCTCAACCAGAGCATATTCCTGTATTTTGTCTATGCGCAACCACTCAAGTTTTCCCTCGCCAGAGTCGACAATCTCACCCCGTAAATACTCACCCCTGAAAACATAGATGCATATCCCCACTTTTTCACTCGCATCCACAAAAGCAGTGCCGCACAACCACAGGTCAACATCCACCAGACCTGCTTCTTCCATTAATTCCCTTCGGGCTGCCGTAAGAGCATCTTCTCCCCGCTCAATATGTCCGCCTATGCCATTGTACTTATTTGCCCAGATGCGCTTGGTAGGTGCTCCTTTCAACAGAAGAACCTCATCTCCCTTCGTTAAAAAAATTAGGCAGCGAGGAATGACCATATAACGATCCACTGTCACGCCTTGTTCTTGTTTTGGCATCTCATCCCTTGTTGCGCCCGGGTGCGGGAACATACTGCTCAGAAGCAGCTTCTTCCCGCACCCGTATCTATGTAAGTTCTTAGCTCAAGAACATGGGAACGCCCATGAAGTCTTTAACCCTCGGGCGATAATTCTCCACGTCATAGAAATTTTCAACGTCAACCCGCTTTTTCCCGGCCATGATCATATCCACAGGGACCGTAGTATAGCGACCTCCCTTGAGCGCCACCATCTTTCCGGTTTCGCCGCGTTTGATGAGTTGAATCGCCAGGTGACCGAAGGACATCGCCACCATCCGGTCAAGCGAATCTGGCGCTCCTGAGCGCATCAAGTAGCCAAACTGCTGGTACATGATATCCTGTCCGGTCAGCCGCTTGATTTCCATCGCGGTAATTTCACCCACGCCGCCCAGCTTTTTATGGCCATATGCATCTTCCTCGCCTGATTCCACCACTTCTCCGCCGTGCATAATAGCGCCTTCCGAAATGGTCATAATGGCATAATTAGACGGGTTGTTGCGCTTATCCTCCATGATGAAGTCCGCCAGTTTATGAATTTCAAACGGCACTTCGGAAATAATCGCCCGATCTACATAGGCCAGGTATGCAGAAATCAAGCTGGTTTCGCCAGAGTTGCGACCAAACAATTCGATCACGCCAATCCGCTCATGCGATCCAACGGAAGTACGCATATTGGTGATGAGCTCAACGCTGCGGGTTACTGCGGTTGAAAACCCGATGCAATAATCCGTTCCAAAAACATCATTATCCATCGTCTTGGGAATGGCCACAACCGGGATGCCTTCCTTGTGCAGCCGCGCTGTGTAGCTCAGGGTATCATCCCCGCCGATGGTGACCATCGTATCAATACCCAGATGTTCCAAAACTTTCAGAACGTAATCGGTATAATCCATCGTCCCATTTTCATCCACCGTTTTTCCATAATTGGAAGTCCTCAAGAAAGCCGGGACGGATTTTGGAGATACCTTCTGAGGATTGGTGCGAGAGGTGTGCAGAAAAGTACCGCCCGTTCTATCAATCGTGCGGACAGTATCCCGGTGCAGATTGCGGATGTAGTAATCATGGGTTGAAGGTTCATCAAGATTGTAATTCAACAACCCGCCCCACCCTTTACGGATACCAATCACGCGGTAATCATTTTCCAGTGCGCTCATCACCACCGCTTTCATCGCAGGGTTGAGACCTGGAACATCACCCCCACCGGTTAAAATTCCAATCGTCTTAGACATAAATCCTACTCCTCAAAAGAAAATTATTTGGCAGCGGGGCGATCTTCCTGGTAAGGAACCTGGAAAGACACCCTGCATCCCTGTCCAATACTCGAATCTACCTGCATAAATCCACTCAGCATTTCCACGCGTTCCCGAATAAGTTTAAGCCCGATTCCCGGGTTTTCAGCAAGCGTCGCTGTGTCAAAACCCTTGCCGTTATCCGCAATCACCACCTTTAACAAGTTATCCTCAAAGGACACATGCACGTTAATGCTAACTTTACTTCCCAGATCCAGGTTGTGGCGAATGGCATTCCCG
>CAYVOX010000090.1:0-13646 GCA_964453035.1 uncultured Anaerolineaceae bacterium | reverse complement strand
TAATTCTTCTTCAACCATTCATACAGTTTGTCTTCATCGCCGCCTGCCTTGCCGAAATTGGCCGACCGCATCTTTTGCACCACAGCCAGCATCACCTCGGGGGCGTTGGCATGCAGCAGCGCCATGATCTGCGTGTCGCTGTAGCCCTGCAGCAGTTCGGTAGTGCGCAATGCGGAAAGCAATTGAGCCTGTTCAGCGGGCGCGGAGGCAATCAGTTGTTCGACGGTCAACCTGGCGCTTTCCACCATCCTGCGAAGTTCATGCTCGCGGCGGGCTGCGTCGCGCCGCTCTTCGGCTTCCATCTTCTTGAGTTCCAGTTCCAGGGTTTCGCGCTTGCGGGCCAGTTCGTCCTCGCGGTCAATGCGTTTGCGCTCCTCCAGGTCAATCCGTTCGATTCTCAGGTCCAGTTCCTTGTTGCGCCGGCGCAGCCCGCTCATTTTCTCCAGGGCCAGTTCAGCCAGGGTCAGGTCAGCCTCTTCCTCGCTGCGCATCTTCTGGCGTTCATTCAAGGTTAGATCCAGCGCCAGATTGCGCCGCTCTGCCTCAGCCTTATCGCGCTCACGCTGCAATTCAATTTTCTTGCGCTCTAATTCCAACTGCTGGTCGGCCAGTTTGAGGCTGCTTTCGTATTCAAAGTTGGCGCGCTTGCGGGCAATTTCCTGCTCGTTGGTCAACCGCGCCACGTCAATTTCACCTTGCTGGCGCAAATCCAGCATGCGCAACTCAAAACGACGCTCGGCATCCAGTTTGGCCAGCAGGTGAGCGCGGGCTAAATCGTGATCCTGGCGGGATTCTTGCCAGGCAAGCAATAGATCATCACGTTCTTTCTGGCGCAGCACGCCTTCAAAATCCAGATCAATCATGAACTGCGCAAAATCTGCATCAGAGCGCAGCCGCTTCATGCGGTCGCCTTCAATGGCCTGGCGGGTGCGGTCATATAATGCCAGGCGTTTCTCGTACATCTCAACCTGGAGGGTCTCATCGCGCAGTTTAGCCAGATCCAGTTGGGCTGTGGCGTCAACCAGGCGCGTCTTACCCTGGGCCTGCGCTTCAGCTTCTGAGATTTGCAGCGCGTATTCATGCTGGATCTGACTGGCCCGGTCACGCACTTCCAGGTTAAATTCCAGCGCGCGCACCTGCTCCAGTACCAGGCCGGATTGCTGCAGGGAGATTTCTAGCGCGTCATCCAGCGCCATCTCCAGCCGTTCACGCAGCGTCAGGTCGGTGGCAAGCTGTTCAACCGTGTGGCTGGCAACCCAGGTCTGTACCACCTGAGTGACCTGCGGGTAAAGTGAAACGCGCAGTTCTTCCACGCTGTAGCGCTGCTGGTCGCGCATGCGGTTGATGAGAAAGGCGTTGGCATCTTTGATGCGCACATCTAGCTGCAGCGAGATGCCGACTTTGAGCGGGTCTTTGGTAAACGCGCCGCCCAGGTGAAAATCAAGCGTGGTGGGAGTCACATCCACCAGCAGAGCCACAACTTTAGATGGAGCGCCGGTCAGCATGCGGCTTAACCGTTCCCCAAGCGTTTCCAGCGTGTGGGTGCCGGGCTCAAATGCGGTTTGCGGGCTGCCGCCGATCAACAAAAGGGCCTGTGTACCTGGCGAGATGAAGAGCTCGCGCTTGACGAAGCCCTGCAGGTCGCCAGCATCCACCCGCGCGGCAAAGTCTCCGGGGGAGCGCTGCCAGCGGTTCTGGTTAATCTCCGGCGCGGCGGATTGCGCCAGGGCTTCACCACATTTGCTGCAATAAACGGCATCGCCGGGGTTTTGCGTCCCGCAGGCGGCGCAAATGCGTTTCCCCCCTTTGAGCGGCGCGGAGCAATACGGGCAAACCTCCGCGTGGCGCGGGATGGATCGCTGGCAGTTGGGGCAGTTTATGTCGAAGATAGACATGGCATCCTCCTATGATTTTCGCAAAACCTGGGTGCGCTGCGCAAAAGCATTGAATAACCGCTCCACTTCCAGGTCCAGGGCTGATGCAGCCGGGTCTGATAGCTGGCGGGTGGAATAACTTTCTTTGAGCCCGAAGGCCATCTGAATCACCGCGTTGGAATAAAGGAGTACATCCTCCTCGCGACTGATTAAGCCTAAAAACTCGGCTTCATCCAGTTCAATGCGCTGGAGATAGCCGGGCTGGTATTTGGATTCATCCAGCGCATCGGCTGCATAGCGTTTGGCGTTGCGCTCAATGCGGTGCAGGCGCAGCGCAAGGTCTTCGTTTCCATCGCGGTTGACTTGCCGGCGCAGGTCCGTGAGCAGGCGCGCGGTTTCTTCCAGGCCGTCGGCCACCTGCTTGCGCACCAGTTGATCGATACGCGTCCGGTCGTTGCCGGTCAGGTCGTCGAGGTGGGTGGGGGTGCGCTCGATGCGCAGATTCTCAGAGTGGTGCTCGCGTTTGTGGTAAAGCGCTTCCATGTTCTTATAAATCAGCCCCAGCGCAAAAGTCCAGATGCTGATTTTAAGGCCAAGAATTTCCACCGGTTTTGAATCGGTCAACCAGACGGGGAATAGTACTTCCGAGACGTATGCTGAAATGGCCAATATGAAAAGAATCACCAGGGTGCGCCCCAACCACCAGAATGAGCCGCGGGTTTCCACAACCGCGGTAGATTTGATTGCAGACCTGACCAGGGTTTGCCCCTGAATTGAGCCTTCGGCGCTGGCCAAACGGTTGATAAATTCTCCCGAACTGCCTTCCACCGCGCCCACGCGCACCGGCGTGTTTTCCTGGGCCAGCTGGCGTTTGAAATCCTCAAGCTGCGCGGCGTTTTCCAGTTCTGCCATCTGGTGCTGGCTTTCCAACGCCTGCGCTTTTTCGAGCACCTTCAGGCGGTCTTCCGAGCGCCACAGGCTGATGACGCCGATGCTGATCAGCTTGAGCCCACCGGCCTTGAGCAACGCCGCCACCGGCTGGAATAACTCATCGGCCAGCACTCTGGTTGGCAGGCCGCTGAGCAAATCCTCCGCCAGGCGCCTGCGGAAGAGCGGGAACAACGCTTTTTGCAGCTCCTCCTCCGAGGGCACCGGCGCAGGGATGAGGCCGTTCTCGCGGGCGGGCTGCTCCAGCAGGCGGGCGGGATCAGCCACCTGCACGCTGACCAGCAGGCTGGCATCCAGCAGGGCGTCATCCTGGCTGAGCAGGCGGCTGGTGCGCAGGAAGAGCGCTTCCGGTTGGGCGGAAAGGACAGCGCATTCAAAGCCCACGCCGCGCCCCGAAATGCGCTGCCCGAGGGTGAGCACCTGGTGGCGGCCGGGGGGGTAAACCTGGGCCGCTGCGCCCGCCGCGCGCGCCACCCCCTGGTAGCCGGTGGGCACTTCAAGGAATTTGCGGCCCGCGCCGGGCAACTGGCTGAGCCTGAAACGCCGTCCAAAACTGTGTTCGGTGAGGGGTTGGGTCATTCTAGCCTCCGGTAGTTGGGGTCAACGTTGCTTTGCAGGACATGCAGACTTTGTGGTCAAATGCCACCGGTTTGCCGCACTGCGGGCAGCGGGTGAAGGTGTTTTTGCAGGCCGGGCAGTACGTGGCATCCTGGGCCACTTCGCAGCTGCACACCGGGCACAACTGGCTGTCATGGGATAATTCTTCCGCCAGCTTTTGGAAGGGGTTAGCAGCCGTTCCGGTGGGATGGTTGAAATTGGCATACATGCCGCCCTCTTCTTTTTTGGCAGAATCGTTGAGCACATCCCCGCCCGCGGTTTGGTTCACCTGTTCGACATGGTCATAATGAGGCCCACTGTAATTGTTTGTTACGTTTTGAACCGGCTGGTTGCTTTGCCGATCGTTTACCACAGCCAGGTATTTGTACTCACCCTCGTCCCAGGTTTTGTCTGGGCGCTGCCATTTAAATCGGATGCGTAGGGGAACGTTTTGGCCATGTTTCTTGGGGATTAAACAGATGTACGTTAGCTCTGAAGAAGATTTTTCCGGTTGAATAGCGTTGATTTTTATCCCTGTACTGCTTTTTGGGATAATATCAAAAAACTCGGTCTCGACAGAGAACTCGATATTTCTTGCCACCCCGTACCCAATGTTGACTACCTTTAGCTTAAGAATATCCACCCCCCCTTCGGTGAATGGGCTAATTTCCGACAAGGGGATAGAGATAATAATCGGCCAACCACGCAGCCTGTAAACCATTTCACGGCAAGCTTTTTCTTTATCATCTACCCCATCTTCCTTAAAACAGGCTTTAGCCAGGTCCAACAGCCTGGCGCGTTCCTCAACAGGTTTGTTAAGATTGCGGGCTTGCTCGGCGGCAGCCGCGTAAGCCTGCCCGGCCTCCGCATGCTTGCCCATGGCCTGCAGCACGCCCGCCTGTTCCTCAAACTGACCCTGCTGCTGGTATAAGTCCGCCAGCCGGCTGGCATGCAGAACGGGGCAGGCTGATTGGCCCGTTTTACTGCTCTCCTCATCAAACCAGCTTCGCAGGGCAGACGTTTCCCCCTGGATATCCCTCAATTTCTCCCTGCTGAGCTCGGCGGCAATCTCCCAGAATTTGAGCTTCCTGGCCATACCAACTGCCTGGGCGTATTTGCCTTGTTCAATAAAGGCGCGCATCTGATTTTCATCGGGTGCGATCATTTCACGGGCATTTTCAGCGCGCTCAAAGTCTTTGCCGGCCTCGTAGCAGCGCGCGGCTTCGGCCCACATTTTAACTTTATAATATTGCTCCCCGGCCTTCACCCAGGATTGCGCCCTTTCATAAAGCTGGGCGGCCTTGTAATGCTCGCCCATCGAGTCCAGCGTCTCCGCCTGCCCGATGAGATCCCCAAAGCGCTCAAAGTAAGCCAGGGCCAGGTCCAGCTTGCAGGAGGTGCGCGCCAGCAGGCCGGCCTCGCGCAGCGCCCCGGCTTTTTCGTAGAGCGCCAGAGCCCGGTCAACTTCCTTCATCCCCGCGTAGATCTCCGCAGCCTTGCGGAATTGGCCGCCCAGGGCGTAGGCATCCGCGGCAGCCGCGCTGGAGGCAGGGCTGCGCCGGGCAAGCTCCAACCATTCCGCCGCTGATTTGCTGACCGTCTCCTCCACCAGTTGCAGGGCGCTCAATTTGCCACTGGAGGTGCCTGCCAGCAGCAGGCTGCCCGCCAGAACCAGTTCGGTGCCCAGGTAATCATCCGTGCCGCCCAGGCTGGTCTTCCACAGCATTTTGCCGTCTGTGCTGCTGTGCGCCTGGATGCGACCGTGATGGTCGCACACCAGCAGGCAGTTGCCGGGGGCAGCCAGCAGGTGAGCGGCACGCAGCCCGTTCAGCGCGATGCGCCACACCTCCGTGCCGCGCGCCAGGTCAAGCGCTGCCAGCGCGTAATAGTCCGGGGCGTGGGAATCTTTGCTGCCTTTGACCACCGCAAACACCCTGCCGCCGGTGATGACCGCCGGGCCGTAAATTTTATCAAAGGTGGCGCGCCAGCGCTCCGGTGAGGAACTGCCGGTATCCAGCAGGACGAGCGTTTTCTCACCCAGCGCCAGTGCAGCGTGGCGGCCTTCCACCGCCGGGAGGTGGAACAGGCTGCCCCCCAGCGGGAACGACCACCTCAAAGCTCCGTTGTGGGCTTCGATTGCCTCCAGCGTTTCGCCGTGCTTGAGCAGCACCGCCGCGCCGCTGTGGGTCAGCGGCAGCGCGGTGAAGGATTGCAGCGGGCGCTTCCAGCGCGGCTGGCTGAGGTTGGCCGCTTCAAACCCCACCAGGCCGTCCGTCTGGCGCACCACAGCCCATTCGCCCACCTGGATAGCGCCGGTGATGCCGTAACCGCTGCTGTTCCACACCTTTTGCAGCTCGCCTTTTTCGGTGAGGAGGGCCAGGAAGCCGGGACCGGCCTCGGTGAACGGGCGGCTATCCCAGATGGCAGCCAGCGCCCGCCCGTTGACCTCGGTCAGCGCGTACAGTCGCAGGCCTTCTGGCAGGGGCGTGCGCCACAACAACCTGCCATCCGCCAGGCGCAAGCCCTGCAGGTCGCCGGCGTTGAGCTGCACCACCGCCACCCCGCCCGCTGCCCCCAGCGGCGCCCTGATTTTTTGCTCCACAATGCCCAGCGGCTGGCCCAGGTTCACCTCCCCCCAGGCGTTGGAGCCGCGCGCGCCTTTGAGCGGGCGAACCCAGCTGCACCGGGAGCAGGCTGCCGCCTCCAGCACGAGGTGGTTGTTGGGGCAAAAAATGGTTGGAAGGGAGTCGATTGGAAGGTTCATAAACAATATCCTTTTTCAATAAGAAAAAAATTGCAGAATTTTGAAAAGATTTAAACCCCGGCACAACGAAAACCGATTCTGAGGTTCGCGACATTCGGTCCGACCATATCGCGGCATGCTGACCGAAGGCTCCAGGCCATATTAGTCCAGCAACCGCCTCGGGTAACTCTTGTTTCACCTGTTTTCGATCCGAGAGGATTTTTACGCAACCCCTTTTTGTAATAATCAGCGTCAAACCAATCCTGGCACCACTCCCACACGTTTCCCGCCATATCCAGCAAGCCGTACGGGCTAGCGCCAGAGGGGTAACTACCCACAGGAGTGGTACCGCTAATGCTGTTGTATTTCACCAGTGAATGGTTTGGCTCTAGATTGCCCCAGGGATAGAGACGACCGTCCGTACCACGCGCAGCTTTTTCCCACTGCGCCTCGGTGGGCAATTTCCGCCCAACCCAATTTGCGTAAGCCCTTGCGCCAAACCAGGTCACACCTACAACTGGGTGATGCTCTAACCCGGTTTCAACTAGCCAGACCCCGTTATTCTGCTTGATAGGATTAAAAAAATCATAATACCAATTACTATGGTCTTCCTTTTGATTGCCACGCTCGTTAAGGAAGCACACAAACATGGCGTTGGTCACGAGGGTCTGGTCGATCCAGTAGTCGTCCAGGTACACCCGGCGCTGAGGCTTTTCGTCATCCTTTGCTACTTTGTCGCTCTCATCTGAACCCATTAAAAACTCCCCCGCCGGGATGCACACCTCCACCATGCCGTCCTTCTCGCGGATTCGGGTTTGACGTTCGTGCGCTACCGGTGGAATAGGATACGCAGGTGGGGCTACCACCTCCACGCGCGGGGCAGGTGCCAGTTTGAGCGGCTGCAGCGCCCGGCAAAAAGCCTCCACGCTGATGTGGCGTTCCTGCGGCGTTTTGGCCAGCGCCTGCAGGAGTGCTTTTCCAAACCAGGCATCCGTGCCCTGCAGCCACGCCTGCGGCAGGTTGGGCGGCTGGGTGTGGCGCTTGAGCGCAGCCATAGGCGTGCTGGCGCCAAACAGAACCTCGCCGGTGAGCATCTCCACCAGCACGCAGGCCAGGGCGTACTGGTCAGAAGCCGGGCTGGCGGGAAGGCCGTCCCACAGCTCCGGCGCCATATAAGTGGGTGTGCCCTGCAACCCGAGGCTGCCCTTCACGCTGCCGGCTTCCACCATGCGCGCCAGGCCAAAATCGGTCAGCACAGCGCCCTCACGGGGGTGGATGAGGATGTTCTGCGGTTTGACGTCGCCGTGCGCCAGGTTCAGACTGTAGGCGTAAGTGAGCGCCTCGCCCACCTCGGCGGTGATGCGCACCGCCTCCTCCCGCTGCAGTTTACCGCGCTGCTGGATCAGCTCCGCCAGGTTGGGACCCTCAATAAAGCGCATCACCAGGTAATAGCGCCCGTTTTCCTCGCCAAAATCATGCAGGGGGGCAATGCGCGGGTGGTAAAGCTCGCTCACCTGCCTGGCTTCCTGCTCAAAGAGCGCAAGCGTCTCCGGTGCGGCCACCAGCAGCGGCTTAAGCAGCTTGAGCGCCACCGTCCGCCCCAGGCGCGTATCGGTGGCGCGGTACACTTCCGCAAAGGTCCCGGAGCCCAGCTTCTGCTCCAGGATGTAGCGTCCAAAGGGAAGGGGCAAGGTTTCCGCGGGGCTCATCCCAGTTTTTTCCTCATTTTGGCTTCGTAATCCGCGTAGAGCTTGAGCTCCTCGGGCTGCACGGAAGGCCCCATCTCCTCCAGCACGGCGTCAAAATCCGCCATGGAAAGCGCCCGCGGCGCGCCGCTGACCACTACCTCGCTGAAGACGCGCTCGCGCACGCGCTGGGCCAGGGCGGCCATATCCGCGCCGCTGAAGCTTTCGGTGCGCGCTGAGACTGCATCCAGGTCAATATCCTCGCCCAGGGGCGCCTGCTTGAGGTTGAGCTCCAAAATTTTGCGGCGCGCGGGAGGATCCGGCGGGGGAACGTAAATCAGCCGGTCCAGCCGCCCGGGGCGCAGGATGGCGGGGTCAATGGACCAGGGTTCGTTGGTGGCGCCGACGAAGAGCATGGGATTCTGGCGCTTTTCAAAGCCATCCAGTTCTGCCAGCAGCTGGGGCACCACGCGCACCATCACCGTTGAGCCGGAACTGCGCCGCTTGGGAGCCAGCGACTCGAGCTCGTCAATGAACACCACGCTGAGCGGGTAGTTTTGCGCCTCGACGAACAACCGGCTGATGTTTTGCTCGGCGATGCCCACCCACTGGCTCATGATTTCTGAGGGCTTGATGGCGAAGAAAGCAGCGTCAATTTCCCCGGCGATGGCGCGCGCGATCATGGTTTTGCCCGTCCCGGGCGGGCCGTAGAGCAGGATGCCGCCCCCCGCGCGGATGTTGTACTGGTCGGCCAGCTCGGGGTGGCTGAACGGGTAGAGCAGCTTGAGGCGGATTTGCTCCTTCACCTGTTCCAGCCCGGCGATATCGTCAAAGCGGGTGGAGGGCTTTTCGCGCACCAGCCAGCTGTTGGCCTGCTCGTCATCGCCGGTGGTGGGGGTTTTGGCACCCTCCACGCGAGTTGAGGCGGGGGTTGGCGCCGTTGTTGAAGGTGCCTTTATCGGCGCGGGGGGCAGTTTGATGGCTTTGGCCTCGCTGAGCAGCTCGTTGGCCAGCCGCTTGCGGTTATCCCTCAACTCTCCCTTTGAGAGACCGGCCGCCTGCATCAGTTTTTCCGCGGCGCTCAAAAAACCAGCCCGCGCTTCGGGCAGTTTGCCCCTCAGGCGCGCATCCACCGCGCGGTGAAAGGCCTGTACGGCCTCCGTCAGCAATTTATCCAGTTCGTTCTGGGCCACGGCTCCCCCTTTACTTCTTCTCCTGGTCTTTCAGTTCATCGCGGATCTTGCGCAGCCCTTCTTCGATCTCGCGGTCAAATGCAGCCGATTCCTGCTGGGTGATTTGCTCGGTGAGCGATTTTTCCAGCTCGGAGAGGGATTGTTCCTCTTCCGGCGTGCCCTCTTCGAGGGTGGAATCCATCATGTCCATCATGATGCTCATGCGCTCGTCCAGGCTCTCAGCGCGGGCCAGGCCCACCTGCAACTGGCGCTGCATTTCGGCGGCCTGCTGCGGATTGGCCAGGTCCATCATCGATTCGCTCATCGCCTGCACCGTGCGCAGCAGCTCCACGGAGGATTTGGCCTGTTCGCGGCGGGCTTCCACCATCTCCAGCGTCAGCAGGTAGCGCTCCCAGCGGATGACATCCTGCCGGGTGAACAGCAGCTGCCGCCCCAACTGGCGAAAGCGCCCGTCATCTTCCAGCTCGATGGCTCGCCTGGCCAGTTCGGTCAGTTTCTTTTCCATCTGGTGCTGGTTGTTGATGTGCTTGCGCAGGCGGTTCTTTCCCATCTTGACGCGCACATCGCGGTTGATTTCATCTTCTTCCAGGCGCTCCTCAGCAGACATCCAGGTGCGGCGCCACCACTCTTTGATCCCAGGCATAGTCCCGACCTTTCTATAAAGTTAACTTTCCACTCGCTTGATCCAATCGCTGTAACGCTTTTGCGACTCGGGCGTGGCGATGGGATGCGTTTGCGTAAATGCCACCTTGAAATCTTTCTCCGTTAGCGGGCTGACTTTGATTTCATACTCGCGCAGCGCTTCCTGGCCCTTATCGGCAATCTCCAGCAGGTCAGGGTTGCAGCGCTGCGTCATGGTGGCGATGGCCGCCTGGCACAACTGCTCAATTTCGCGGCCTGAGAAGCCCTCGGTGCGCTTCACCAGGCTTTCGAGGGCCACATCCGAGCGGTGCCCGCGCCGCGTGAGGTGAATTTCAAGGATGGCCTTGCGCGCATCGTCATCGGGCAGGGGCACGTACACGCGCTGCTTGAAGCGGCTGAGAATGGCGTCATCCATCAGCCAGGGCACGTTGGTGGCGCCCATGGTGAGCACAAAACTGGTGGAATCCTTGTTTTCCAGGCCGTCCAGCGCCACCAGCAATTCCGAGACCACGCGCCGTTCCGCGCCGCTCTCGCCTGAACCGCGCGGCGGGGTGAGCGATTCCACCTCGTCCAGGAAGATGACGGAGGGGCTGAGCCGACGCGCTACGGTGAAGAGGGCGTTGATGAGCTTGGTGCTCTCGCCGAAGTACTTGGAGAGCAGGTTGGAGGTTTTGACGTTGAAGAAGGTCACATCCAGGCTGCCGGCGGTGGCGGCTGCCAGCAGGGTTTTGCCGGTGCCGGGCGGGCCGTAGAGCAGGATGTTGTTCTCGTTTCTGAACTTGACGCCGTCGGGCTTGCGCACCAGCGCCATGGCGTAGGCGCGCTTGATGGCCTGCTTGGTCTCTTCCAGCCCGCCGATATCCTCCCAGCGGATGTTGGTCTGCTCGATGAGCGTCATCACCTCGGCTTCGTAGTCGTCCTCGCCGGTGACGCCGTCGGCCTGGGCCATCGGCTGGGAGGCTCTGCGCTTGATTTTTTCCGCCAGCATATCCATCTTGCTGGCTACGTCGTCGTAAACCACGGCGCGTTCCAGGCGCTGGGTGCGCACCTGCGGGTCGCTCGCGGATTTGGCGTACTGGCGCAGCCATTCAGCAGCCTGGCGGTAAGCCGCGGCGGCCTCCCCCGGGTCACCGCGGCGTTCAGCCTCTTCAGCCTGTTTGCGGGCTTTCTGATAGTTGGCGTAGTAGGTACCGGCTAAGATTTCATCGGCTTTACCCGGCATGGTGGTTTATTCCTCGTTGGGTTCGAGATCTTTTCCCTTGATTTCCTGGTTCATCTCGTTGAAGCGCTCTTCAACCGCGCTCACATCGCCTTCCGAGGCTTCCTTGGCCAGTTGCATCTGGCGCACGATGGCATCCTCGGTGGTGTCGGTGCCGAGCTCGGGGATGGCGGCTTCGGCCTGGTCGAGCGTGCCGAGCATCTCATCCAGCTTGCTGATCTGGAACTCGCCGTCCACGGTGGCTTTGTCGATGTAGACAATCAGGTTTTCGAGGTCAATGTTCTTGATGATGGAGCCCAGGCCGGATTCGGTGGTCTGGCGGGCGCGCTCTTTGATTTGCACCAGCCCGTTGATGATGCGCTCCTGCTTGGCGATGGTAGCCAGCATGCGGTCAATGTTCTTGGCCTGCGAATCCAGGTCCATGATGCGCCGCGCCAGGGCGCGCTGCTCGCGCTCGCTGGTTTTGTTCACGCCTTCGGCGAAGACCAGTTTCTTCTCGTCTTCCAATTTGGAAACCTTATCGAGCAGCTTGCGCTCTTCCATCTTGAGGCGGATTTTCTCGTTCTTGAGCTCATCCAGCTTGACGTCTGCCAGTTTTCGCTTGGAGCCAAAAAAGCCGCGCACTAATCCCATCAAAGATTTGTCTTCCATGTTAATCCTCCATTTATTTGTGAAAGAATTGGTTTTTCAAAGCGCCCTGCTGACCGCCAGCCGGCGCATGATCCACATGAGTTGAAGCGTTTGATTGCTGCGCGATAACCCTCCCCTGTGCCATCATAAGTGCCCGGCGCGCACCAGCGTCAGCCCGATGCCGGGCACCTCCGCCAGCACATAGCGCCGGGTTTTGACCAGCTCATCAAAGGCCTGGCGGATGCGCTGCGGCGAATAGGTGAGCGATTCAACCGCGTAATCCAGCGACAGGCTCTCAAACATGCCGAGGGCTTTTTCGACGTCGCGGGCTACCTCGGCCAGCTCTTCGGAGGCCAGTTGCGGCACAAACAGCTCGGCGTAGCGCCGCGCGCGCTCATCCAGGTTGTTGTAGATGAGCTCGCCCTTCTCGGCATCGTAAAGGTAGAGCAGGGCATGGCGGTGCACCAGCCCGCCGTCGCGCCCACCCTGGATGACCTGGCGCGCGTCGGCATCCCAGCCGGTGACGGCGCACAGCACCACCAGCCTGAAGCACGGGGCGCTCACGGCCTGCTCAGCGATGCGGTTAACGTGCTCGGTGAGCTCATCCATGCCCAGCGGGCGGGTATCAAAGCCGTCGCGCACCATCTCGGGCAGGCGGCTGAGGGCGCGGATGCTGAGTTCCAGCGGCAGACCCTTTTTGCTGCGCGGTTGCGGCAGGGCGTAGAACAGCCAGGCGTTGAGCGGGTACTGGCTGGCGGCGCTGGCTTCAAACACCACGCGCCCCTGCAGGCGCATGACTTCATCGCGCGCGTCGCCCTGCTGCTGGATGGCATCCCAGCTTTCGAGGGTGATGGTCTCGCCGCTCATGGGGTGGGCGATGCTGGTGAAGCGCGCCAGGCGCTCCTGCAGGCGGCCCAGGAAGTTGAGCTCGCGCAGGCGGGCGGCGTTGGCTTTGACCAGCAGCGGGATGGCCTTTTGCTGGTAGAGGCGCAGCGCCTCCTGCAGGCGCTGCTCGCGGCTGGGGAAGTGCCGCGCGCAGTGGTGGACGCCCTCCGCCAGGCAGGCGGTGCAGACCAGTTCCATGCAGCCCTCCTGGCGGCACACCTCGCCGATTTGCGCGTCACTTTCCAGCACCTTGTAGCAGTAGCCGCAGCGCGGGGGGGTGAGCGCGGCTTCAGAGAGCGGGCCGGTGCCGCCGCGCGTGACCCTGCCCTGCTCCAGCAGGGTTTGCAGGTCCGCCCGGCGGATGAAGTACAGCCCGCCCACCTTGCTGGCGGGCAGGTCCCCCGCTGCGATGCGCCGGTACACCCAGCGCTGCGTCACGCCCAGGAAGCGGGCGGCCTCGCCAATTTTGAGATATTCACTGCCAGATGGTTGCTCGCTCATGCCTTGCCTGCCTGAACATAAATGAACTGCCTGACAATACTATAGGACATTTCTACCCTTTTGTCAACAGGCAGTTTGTCGTTTTGTGTCATTCTTTACCGTTTTGTGGCGTTTTGTGTTGCCCGGCTCCAGGTCATCATTTTCAGGCGGGGAGCCGGGCTCTTTAATATTTATCCGGCGGTCTTTTGATCGCTGGAAAGGAAGAGACCGCTCTGAATTTTCTTAGGCGCGCCGGGATCCGGGAATCCCAGGCATCCTGCCAGTATTTGAAACTCATCGGGCGCAACGGAACCCGTTGTTGTTGTTCGTGTTGGTCGGTTCGTTCCTGTTGCGGTTGGCAGCGCGGATGTTCCTCGATTCATTGTTCCAGGAACCACCTCACCTGGCCTCTCCCTGCAAGCAGCGGGGGTTTTAACCCGTACCAGCCGTGTTTGAGACCTTAATCCAACTCCCTAATAATTTTCCCACTTCATTGGCCAGGCGAACGGCATGTTCGTATTGCTGGAAGCTCATATATCTCAGTTCCACCGAGAGGCGAATATAGAGGCGAAATTTTTCCAGTTCAAGATCAGCCTGTTTTAGTAATGGCAGCCTGGGTAAGGTGCGATTGGCATTGAGGATAATTTCCTGAAAGCCAAAAATCGAATTTTCGATACGAGAAGCCAGCCTGAAGCGCTGTTCTTTGGGAAATTTGGTCAGTGCGGGCACCATCCAGAGAATCAGGTCATA
>CAYVOX010000089.1:0-13835 GCA_964453035.1 uncultured Anaerolineaceae bacterium | reverse complement strand
CCTGCACAAGGCCGTAACCGTAGTAAGCGTCGCGTCCGGCGGTGCCGAGATCCTTAGCGGTTGCTTGCAGCGCTGAGCGCACCTGGACGTTGGTCAGGCTGGGATTCTTGCTCCACACCAGGGCAGCCACTGCCGAAACGTGCGGGGTCGCCATGGAGGTGCCATCCCATTTCTCATAACCGCTGGCAGGCCAGTCGTGGTCACTGAACACGCTGGCATCCGAGCCGAGCTTGTTGCCCACCAGGTATAGACCGTCTTCCTGGCTCAGGCTGATGCCGATGATAGTTGAGGTGCTCTCGCCCATGGTGCCCAGGAAGCCGCCCGGCACGTTGTTGTAGATGAGCGCAGCCGTTCCGCCGCCGCTCTGCACGGCCAGCACCTTGGTGGCGAAGTCGAAATCGCCGCGCTGGCACAGCACCACCTTGCCAGACCAGGACCCCGCCGTTCCGCACAGTCCGCCGTCCACCAGCGCGCCGCTGGCTGAGCCGAGCGCGCTGAACTCGATGTGCCCGCCGGTGTAGGTCACGCCGTCCACCGTCACGGTGTTGGTGTCCAGATAAGGCAGGGTGCTGAGCACGCCCACGCCGGGCGCAGCCAGTTCAACCTGGTCGTTGTTCTGAGAGAAATCCGCCACAAGCATGGCCTCATCAATGGCAGCCACGGAAACGACCGAGGCGTAGGAGGCGGGGTAGCTGTAGGGATCAATGCCGTCAACGCCGTCGTTGCCCGCCGCCGCGACGGAAAGGATTCCGGCGCTGTACAGGCTGTCGAAGCCGCGCTTTTCGGTGGTGCTGGATTTGGCTCCACCCAGGCTCATGCTGATGATATTGGCGCCGGCTGTCTGGCACCGCTTGGCGGCGTCAATCAGCGTGGATGAATAGGCCCAGGCGCCGTCATCGCCGAAGACGCGCACAATGTACAGGCTCACGGTGCCGGGGGTGACGCCGACCACGCCCAGCGCATTGTTCACTGCCGCGATGGTGCCAGCCACATGCGAACCGTGGCCGAAGCCGTCAACATTCCACGGCAGGTTGCCGGTATAACCGTCGACTGTGATACCCTGGAAATCTTCATGGCCGGTGTAGAAGCCCGAGTCGATGATGCAGATTTTGCGACCGGCGCCGGTTGGCGCGCCGGTATCCACTACCCCATTCCCGTCGGCATCCCACACTTGCCGCGCCTGGACCATATCAATGCCGTAAGGCACAATCTGTCCTTCAGGGGATTCAACCACTTGCGCTTTGGAGGGCATGATCGAGATGGGGGAGCGCACCACGTCTTCTTCCACCAGCACCACGTTGGGGTTGTTCTGAATGCCCTTTAACGCAGCCACCGGCAGGGTGACGGTAAAGGCGTCCAGATCATCGAAGGCGTAATGGAACTGGGCTTTGGCGCTCTTCAGGGCGCTTTCCACTGCGCCGCGCTGCCCGGGGGCAAATTGCACAAACACCCTGGTCTTGCCCGAATCTGCTGAGGCAGACGGGACGAAGACGACTGAGACGATAAGCATTGCAATGACGAGTAAACTGGAAATCAGTGTTGCGCGTTTCATAGGTTCCTCCACATTTAGATTTTAACCGCGTGAGTCTGTGATGAGATGAATCAGCTCGATGTGATTGTCTTATGCTGGCCTCCACCGCGCAGAATATTTTACAAAAATTGCATGGGATTTGAATATTATGACAAACCAAAGACTGAATGTCAATAAGCCAAATGGATTATTGGTGATTTTACTCCTATTTCTGGCTTTATACGGAGGAGAACTCCTCTTCCCGAGTTCCATCTTTGACCCGGGCAGGCGGGATGAGCAGCAGGCTGGTGATGGAAAGGACCACCAACCCCGCCCAGAAGGCAAAGGGCATGCCAGAGCCGTAAGCGGCCAGGCTGTTGCCCACCGGCGAGGCAAGCATCGAACCGATATACGAAAAGAAACTGACCGCACCGGTAGCAGAGCCCGCGTAAGCCGCGCCGACGCCTTTGGTCTGGATGCCCATGGTGAAGAGCAGCCCCATGGTGGCGTCGCGCCCGGCGCCAGCCAGGATGACGGCAACCCACACCAGCCAGCCGTTGGAGAAGAAAAGTAAGCCGATCCCCAGCAGCGTCAACGAGAGGGTGACCATCAGCACGTTTTTCCTCACCCGTAACCGGTCTGATAAATAGCTGAGCGGGATGACAAACGCCAGGCTCATGGCGTGGAAAAGCGTCTGGGCGCCATCGGCGCTGACCGAAGGCCAGCCTACATCGCGCAGGTGCAGCGGCAAATAACCCAGGATGCCCTGGATGCTGCCGCTGTAGCCCAGCATGGCCAGCCCCACCAGCCACAGCCCTTTGAGCTTAAGAAGGTGAGAAAACGCATATCGCATCGAAATGGCCGGCTGTGCCAGGGTGGTTGCGCGCTGGGATGAAGGCGCCGACGGGGTGAACAGCCACGGAAGGCAGCACACCGCCGCCAGGGCGCCAAAAAAGAACATCACCTGACGCCAGCCCCCCAGCCAGGGCGAGAGCAGCGTGGCGCTGAAGAAGGAGCCGAGCATAAAGCCCAGCGCCATGCCCATGGAAAAGACGCCGTTTGCAAGCCCCAACTGCTGCGCCGGAAACCACACTCCGTTCATCTTGTACGCCGACATGGTAATGAGCGGCGAGAGCGCCCCGCCCAGCAGGATGATGGCAAGCAAACTGCTGAAATCGGCAGCCAGCCCGCGCAGCGCTGCCATCACCGCCGCCATGACCACGCCGAAAACCATCACCCGTTTGGGTCCCACCCGGTCGATGATCACCCCGCTGAACAGGGCGGTGAGGATGGCTGGCAGCGACCCGATGCTCCACACCAGCCCCACCTGCACCAGGTTGAGCTGCAGGTCGGTGGAGATTTCCTTGAAGAGCACCGAGAGACCCATGGAGGGCGCGGCAACAGAAAAAGCTGCCGTCAGCGCGGAGAGGATAAGAAGCTTCCACCTGGTAGACGGAAGAGACGGGTGGGAAAAGGTCATAATGAGGTCACATTATAAGGCTACTGGATAAAAACTGGAATATGCCGGCGCCAGGTGCGATGATTCACCCCCGCCGGGAATTTGTACGACAGGGAAGCCTGTGTGCAACTGAGTTTTAGCGCTGAAAAACGGCCGTTTTAACCTGCTCCAGGGCCAGGTGCGGGCTGGTGAGGATGGGAACGGTGCTGTGCGCTGCGGGCAGGCCAGCCAGCACGCGCGCCATGGAGGCCTGCGCCAGCACCACCACATCCACCCGCGCAGAAATCTGCGCCACAGCCTGCAGCACCAGGGCGTCGTGGGTGGTGCCGTCCCCATTCATCAGGGCTTTGAGCGCGCCTTCCACCAGGAGCATTTCCACGTCCACCGTTTTGCCCCGGGCTGTTGCTTCGCCTTGCAGCAGGCTGCGAGTGGGCGCCAGGGTGGTGGGGTTGGTGGCAATGACCCCGATGCGCCCGCCCTGGCGGACGGCTTCAGCCACCATGGCGGTGTCAATTTTAAACACCGGAAAGGCGCGCGGGAGCATCCCATCCACCGCCGGTGAGACCGTGGAGCAGGTCACCAGGACGGCCACCGCGCCCACCTCAGCGGCTATCTCGGCGTGAGTGTCCAGGCGGGCGCTATCCTGCGGGTGCAGGCCGCCCCGCAGGCGAATGCGCTCCAGCAGGGGTTCATCGAGGATGTGGATGATACGCACGCCCGGCAGGATCTCCGCGCACAGGCGGGTGAAAACTTCAACGAGGGGAGAGACGGTGTGGATGAGGACGAGGGGGTCGGTCATTGAGATGATTCCTTTAGCAGTGTAGTTTTCGCCGAAGCACAACTTGAGGCGTTACGGGGTGGGTGTGGGAGCGGCGGCTTCCAGCTTTTTCATTTCGGAGGCGCGGATATCGGCGGCAATCTTGCTCATATCGCCCTTGAACTGCTGGTACACGCGCATGTTGCCCGCATCCATCTTGGCATATCCGCCCAGGTGTTCCGCTTCCTTCACCCACTGCTCAGAGCGCACCTCGGCAGGGACGATGCGGCTGGCGCGGTCCTTGAGGAAGTTCAAGCGCACCATCAGAGTTTCATCAATCTGAGCTTTTTGAGCCTGGGCAGCGATGCGATCCATGTACTTCCAGGGTTCATACTCGCGCAGAGCTTTGGTCACTGAGCCGTACTCGGCGATTTTATGCTCCATGATGGCGGTCCACTCAAGGATGGCATCTGCCACCTGAAGCCCCTGCGCCTGCCTGGGCAGTTTGAGTACGTCATAAGCCGTGCCGGGTGAGAGGACGGCTTCTTTGGTGTAGAAATTGGCGCGCATCTGGGCGCGCTGCAGGTTAAGGCCGTACTCTTTGACGGCCTGCTTGTTGGCTTCGGATTTATCGGCTTTGTAGGTTTCCTTGGCTTTGGTGAATTTCGCTTCCCAATCGTCTGCCTCCAGGAGGGCCTGGTTGCGCAGAGCCACATCCTCGCCCTGGGCGGCCAATTTGCGCACTTCGTCCAGGTTTTCCACCCCAGCCTCAACGGCATCTTTTTCAATCTGGGCGATGAGTTCGGGGTTGCCAACAGCGGTTTGCAGGCGGCGTGCCATATTGTATTTGGTGCTCAATTTGGATTGCTCGATAAGAATGGCGGCTTTCTCGGCTTCGCTGAGCAGCTGCATATCTATTAATTCATCTGCCACCAGCAGGCGGCTCTTAAGGTCGGTGTAGAAGGTGATACGCAAGTCCACATCCCAGCTTGCGGAGCCCCATTCAGCGGTCAGTTGTTTCTCTTTTTCAATCAGCTTCGCGCCAGCGCCCATCTTCTCATCCGAGGTGGAATAGACATCAATATCGCTGGTTACGTGTTCCGAGGAGCCGCCCTGGGTCTTAAAGCCGGCTTCCTCCAGCGGTTTCATGAACTTTTCCTGGCGGTAGGCGTTGATTTTTGCGGCGATTTGCTTCATCTCCGGCGAGCCAGCCTCAAGCTCGGCGAGCAACCCTTCCCACTTGCCGTAGGATTTGACCAGATTGCGAATGGCGCCGGGGTCGCCAGCCATGAGGGCTTTGGTGGTGGGATGGGCTGCGTCTTTCAGAATATCCAGCAGGGAGCCGGTCTTGCTCTTAGAGGCATCCAGCAGCCCGTTGGCTGCCATCTTCTTGCCGAGTACTTCCGGATTCGGATAAACAGAAGATAAGCCGCCGTTTTGAAGCGCGAGCTCTGCGGCTTCTTTTTCGTTTTTTAATTTGGCTGCAGAGCGAATGGCTGCCGCTCCGCGCGTAAAGACCTTGGCTGCTGCGGCAATATCCACAACAGCACCGACGACATCCAGCGCCAGCCAGAACAGGCTGGGGTCCTGTTGCGAAATGCTGCGGGCTTTATCAAAATTGTTGCCGGCGGCAGCTTTTTCAACGTTGTACTCGTGAATGCCTTTCTGGATGGTGATTAAGCCTGCCCCGGCAGACATTCCAGCGCCGACAGCCGTCACCACGCTGGCACCGGCTGTGGGAATGGCGAGTAAGATCCCGCCGATGATGCTGACGAGCGCCAGGGCCAGGTTTCCGTAAAGCTCG
Source organism: uncultured Anaerolineaceae bacterium (assembly GCA_964453035.1). Lineage (GTDB taxonomy): Bacteria > Chloroflexota > Anaerolineae > Anaerolineales > Anaerolineaceae > CAYVOX01. The sequence goes on along the minus strand of CAYVOX010000089.1, from coordinate 8,305 downwards.
CTCGAGGCGATTTTTTCTTTGCGCCAGTTGATGCCGCAATCTTCCAGCGATCCGGGCGTTACGCCCAGCGTTTTCTTGGTGGTCTGGACGATGCTATCCTGCTTGAAGACAAATTTTCCGTCGCGCGCCACCTTTTTTAGCTGGTCAATGTTTTGCGTCTTCTCGTAGAGTTCCTCGGTGACCACGTTAAGCCGGTCGTTTTTGTCGCCTTCGGCCATTTTCTCAAGCTTGCCCAACCCATCCGGAGGTTTAAAAGAAGCCAGAATGGGGAATTTTGCCTCGGCTGCAAAGCGCGCCAGGTCATATTCCTTCTGGATGGTGCCCATTTCATTGGTCACCGCATCGTAGGCTGCCTGGTCTTTGATTTGCGTTCCCACCCTGGTGCGAGTGGGTTTGATATATTTGCTGACTTCGTAATCAGGGTATTCCGTCTTGTAGATAGGGATTTCAAGGCTTTCTTTTCTCTTGACCAGTTCATCGATGCGCTTCTGGAAGGCAGCCAATTTCCTGGCTTCGGAAGCCATCTCGGTCAGTTCCTGTTCTTTCTTTTCCGGGTAGGCGTTTCCACCACCTGAATAGACTTTTTTATCCAGTCCGTAGTGCTTCTTTTCGCTTTCCAGCGCCTTTTCGCTTTCCCCCAGGATGGTCTCAAGATTCTGAACAGCTGCGCTGTAAAAAGCACCGTCGGCATAAGCGATGGCTTTAGCCTTGAGTTCCTCGAACTTGGCGTTCAACATCGGGTAGATTTTGTCTTTCAGCGCTCTGTGCCCATCGTTGGCAGGCACAATAAAGCTGAAGCGTTGAACAGCCTTTTCTGCCCCGTCGACTCCGCTTTTTGCCATCACGCCCAGCATAGCCGTCTCGATGATGGAATTTTCCGGTTTGATGTTATAACCCTCAAAATCCATGCTCTCAGGGTTGGCACTGACTGGTGCCGGGGATGAAGCAGGACCTTGTTGTGACCCGGGGGAGGGGGTTGACGCGGGTGGAATGTTGTAATCATCCCGACGCTGGATTAGCCCTGGCCCGGCGGCAGTCAGCATCCTGCGCGTGGCCTGGTTGCCCACTTTACGCTGCAACTGGTTCACCTGGCGCGAGGTGAACTTTGGCCTGGAGCGAGAGCTCTGTGGAGCAGGAGGCTGGCCTGCTAATTGACGGGCGATATCGTTTGCCAAACCATCCATTTCGACGGGTGGTTCGCTGGCAAGCTCTGGATCAGCTTGTTCGACGCGAGGCTTTTGGATTTGCTTGCTTTTTGGAGCTTGCGTTTTGGTTTTTTCAGGCATGCCTGGTTCTCCCGGTGTAAACGCCAGTTTTATTTTACGTCTTTTTCAAAACTGGAACAACAGGAGGTTTTAGCAGATAGTTCTTTAGATGTGGCTTAAGACATATGGTCATAATCCAGGAGCCGGATAAACTAGAATTGGAGAGGTATAGATATGACCAGCGAAAAACAAAACAAATTACCAGAAATGAAAGTCTTAAAGACCTATCTTGCCCCGTTTTCCAAGGCGGATACCAAAACAGCCCTGCGCCAATTGCTGGTAACCCTGTTCTTTTATGCCGCGGGTTGGGTCGCTATGTTTTATTCCATGAAGGTCAGCTACTGGTTGACGTTGCTGCTGGCTTTGCCCACAGCGGGGTTACTGGTGCGGATTTTCATTTTCTTCCATGATTGTGGGCACAATTCGTTTTTCCCTTCAACCGCATGGAACCGGCGGATTGGATTTTGGCTCGGGGTGCTGGTTTTCACACCGGGTGAGCATTGGTGGCGCTCCCATGCCATCCACCATGCCACCAGCGGCAACCTGGATAAGCGCGGCGTGGGGGATGTGACCACTTTAACGGTCGAAGAATTCCGCAAGCTCTCCCGCCCTGGGCAATTGGGTTACCGGTTGTTTCGCAACCCGCTGGTCATGTTTGGCCTGGGCCCGATCTGGATGTTCTTGATCCTGCACCGCTGGCCATCGGCCAACAGCGGGAAAAAAGAGATCCTGAGCGTGGTATGGACCAACCTGGCGATTATTGCCCTGGCCGTGGGGCTCAGCCTGCTGATGGGCTTTTGGAACTACGCGTTGATCCAACTGCCGCTCATCTGGATGGCGGGCATGGCGGGCATCTGGATGTTTTACATCCAGCACCAATTTGAAAACGTGTACTGGGCGCGCGATAAGCAGTGGGATTATGTTTCTTCGGCTTTCCTGGGCGCATCGTATTACCGTTTACCCAAATGGCTGCAGTGGTTTAGCGGAAATATCGGTTTTCACCACATCCACCACCTCAACCCGCGCGTGCCCAATTACCACCTTGAACCGGCCTACCATTCGGCTGAGGTGCTGCGGCAATCGCCAACGCTGGATATTCGCCAGAGTCTGCAGTGCGTCAAATTGGCGCTGTACGATGAAAAAGCCGCCAAAATGATCAGCTTTCAGTAAGCCGGGTAGACATTTAAAAACCGTCCAGAAGGACGGTTTTTTTGTTATCAGTGTTCTGTACTGAACTGCTTTACTTTAGCAACTCCGCCAGCACGAGTTCCACCAACTCGTCCACCTGCGCGGCAACGGGCGGAGAAAGGTCCAGGCTGGTTTCGATGGTTTGCGGCTGGATGCCAAACACAACCACTCTTTTGGGGTAGATGCCGGTCAGTTTGGCGCTGAAGAGCAGTTCGGGCAGGTTAATCTCATGCGGAGACATCTTTTGAGATAAAAATGCCGGTACGGCTTCGCCCTCCAGGCGCTTGATGGTGCCGGGGGGTAGCCCCATGTTGGCAGCATCCACCACGATTAAGTTCTCAACCCCCTCCAGAAAGTGCAACAAGTCGAGACCGCAGGTACCCCCATCTACGGTCTCGACCTCTTCAGGTAAGCTGTGTTCTTCCTGCAGTTTTTGAATGACGCGCACGCCAACGCCGTCATCCGAGAGCAGCAGGTTGCCGACCCCTAAAACCAGGGTTCGGGGCATTAATCCATCACCGTCACATGCGTGATCTCTTTGCCTTCCGCATCCAGAACATGCACGGCGCAGGCCATGCACGGGTCAAAGGAATGGATGGTGCGCAGGATTTCCAGCGGTTGCTTGGGGTCGGCGACGGGTTGCCCGACCAGAGCCGCTTCATAAGCGCCCGGCAGACCGGCTGCATCGCGCGGTGAGCCATTCCAGGTGGAAGGGACGATGGCCTGGTAATTGGCGATCTTGCCATCTTTGATGTGAATCCAGTGGCCCAGTGCACCGCGCGGAGCTTCGCTCCAGCCCCAGCCCATGGCTTCTTTTGGCCAGGTGGAGGGGTGCCAGTGAACCTGTTCGTGGATGCGCAGGTCGCCCTTGGCGATGTTGGCTGCCAGTTCATTGGTCCACGGCGCCAGCTGCTCCACCAGAACAAGCGACTCGATGCAGCGCGCTGCGGTGCGCCCGAGGGTTGAGAACAGCACGGTGGCGGGCGCGTTGAGCGCCTTGAGCACCGCATCCACCCAGTATTTGACGCGCTGGTGTCCGGCAACGTAGGCAATCAGCATGCGTGCCAGCGGGCCAACCTCCATCGATTTTTCATCGTAGCGCGGGGCTTTGAGGAAGGAATACTTCTGATCGGTGTTGAGGAACTCAAAGGGCGGTTTGGGACCGGTGTAATTGGGGGTGGTATCGCCGGTGGAGGGATGCAAGCCTTTGCTTTCATCCGCGTACTTGAACCAGGAGTGGGTGACATATTCGGTGATTTTGGCCGGGTCAAGCGGCAGCACCTTGCTCAAATCGCGGTTCAAAATCACGCCGCGGGGGAAGAACAGGTCGCCGGCTTTGTTGGGATCGGCGTCATCCTTCAGGGGGATATCGCCAAAGGACATAAAGTTGCCCAGGCCTTCACCAACCGCGGCATAATCCAGATAGAAGGGCGCAACAGCCAAAACATCCGGCAGGTACACTTTTTCAACAAAGTCTTTGGCTTTGGCAAACAGGGAAAGCAACTGGGCGATTTTATCCGCGTTGATGGCAGCCTGGCTCTGCGGATCGACCGGGGTGGACATGCCGCCGACCAGGTAGGTCTGCAGGTGGGGATTCTTGGCCCCCAGGATGGCATGGGCGCGGATGACCTCACGCTGCCAGTCCAGAGCTTCAAGGTAGTGAGCAGCCGCCATCAGGTTGGCCTCCGGTGGCAGTTTGTAAGCCGGGTGGCCCCAGTAGGCGTTGGCAAATGGACCCAGTTGCCCGCTTTCCACAAAGCTCTTCAGCTTGGCCTGGACTCCGGCGAAATAATCCGCGCTGGATTTGGGCCAATCCGAAATGGATTGCGCCAGGGTGGAGGTGGCAGCCGGGTCGGCCTTGAGGGCCGAGGTGATATCCACCCAGTCCAGCGCATGCAGGGCGTAGAAATGGACGACGTGATCCTGGACGTACTGGATAGCCTCGATGATGTTGCGGATGAGGCGGGCATTGGTCGGGATCTGGATCTTCAGGGCATCTTCAACAGCTCGCACGGAGCTGAGTGCATGTACCGTCGTTCAAACACCGCAAATACGCTGCGTGAAGGTCCACGCGTCGCGAGGGTCGCGCCCTTTCAGGATAATTTCTATCCCCCGGAACATGGTGCTGCTGGACCATGCCTTGGTTATCTTGCCGCCGTCCACCTCGACTTCAATGCGCAGGTGGCCTTCGATGCGGGTAATCGGGTCAATGGCAATTTTGGTCATAAGTAATCTCCTCGCTAAGAATGATAGGTTAAAGCTGCTTGGCTGCTTCTTTGGTGGGTTCCGGGAACATGGGCAGGAAGCGAACTGCGGCGTCGAACATGATGACGCCCAGGCAGGTCAATCCCAGGGTGACCATTAATTCCTGCCAGCTGGGGATGTAGAACGAGCCATCCAGGAAGATGGTGGCTACATTGACGCGGTTCAGGATCAATCCGCCGATGGCAAAGTAGGCTCCCCAGATAATTCCATTGGGGTCTGAGCGCGCTTTGGCATCTGAGAAGTAGATAAACGGAATGACGCCTGCGACCAGGATCTCAATAAACCACATGATGGCAGGCGCGCCTCCCTGCAGCAGGTAGGTGTAATTGCCAGTCACGAATAACTCGCCAATCCGCAAAACCAGGTAAAGCCCAATCACATAGGGGATAACCTTGGTCACCTGGGAAAGGATTTTGATTTCAAAGGGGAACCTGTAGGCCCGGGCTGAGAGGTAAGCCTCAAAGACCGTCATCGCCAGGCCTGCTGCAATGGCCGTGATGTAATAGTAGAGCGGTAAAAGGGGTGAATACCACAAAGGGTGGATTTTGCTGGGCAGGATGGTGAGCATAGTACCCAGGGTGGATTGGTGCATGGTGGAGAGCGTGATGCCCGCGATAATCAGGGGGATGGTGATGGCGCGAATCCACTTGAGCGGCACTTTGAGGCACAGGGCTTCGAGGACGACCGGGCTGAATTCCAGAGCCAGCACCGTCAGGTAAAGCATCACGCACCAGCCGATTTCAAACAGGGGTGAGTGAATATTCCAGAAGGGGATGAGGTGCCAGATGCGCTGCGGCTGACCCAGGTCCACCAGCAGGGTTAAACCTGCCAGAACATAGCTGATAAACCCGGTTAGAATGGCCGGGCGGACGATGGGGAAGAACTTCTTGAGGTTGAAGATGTAAACAATCGCCGCAACCGTAAAAGCGCCCGCTGCCAGGCCGATACCGCTCATCATATCAAAGCTAATCCACAACCCCCACGGACGCCCATCGTTCAGGTTGGTGGTGGGTCCCAGTCCAACGATCCAGCGGTAAACGGCGATTCCCATGCCGATGGCGCCGATAATCCAGATGGCAATCATCCCAACACCGACGGGATACTTGCGCAGGTAAATCTGGTTATTGCACTTTCGTTCGCTTTGCACAGCAGCCATTTTAGCCCTCCTTCTTGGTGGCGCCGTTTTGATTACGGTGCGTCCGCAGGTAAATGGCTGTGCTTAGCGTTACCATCACACCGATAACAGCGGGAACGGCTGACATGTAAGGCCAGGTGATAGCGGGCAGGGACTGATCGCTCAACTGCGGGAAACCAAACTTCCTGTAGTTAACCCCCGCAATATACAACATGGATGTGCCCCCGGCTTCTTCTTCACCGTAGATGTGCGGATCATATGGACTGCCGGCATCCACCCGGCTGTGGGCGATATCCAGCATCTCTTTGCGGGTCCCGTAAATTAGCGCCCCGGTTGGACAGGCCTCCCCGCAGGCGGGTGGCTTGCCTTCTGCCAGGCGGTCAGCGCAAAAATCGCATTTCTGAATATAGGGGAGCGGTTTATCCCACTGGCTCTTGGGAATGTTAAATGGACAGGCTGCCATGCAATAGCGGCATCCAATGCAGCGTTCGGGATGGTAAATGACGGGGCCGCTGGCTGTTTTTTCAAGCGCGCCGACCGGGCACACCGAAACACAGGCAGGATCAATACAATGCATGCATTGTTGTTTGATAAAGGCGGATTCTCCCTCTTCCTGGTGGAGTTTAATCAGGGTCCAGGTATAAGCGGATAAATCCTTCGGTGCTTCATACATACCTGTTGGATCCAGTTCGGGAGGCAGGTTTGATCGGCTCTTACAGGCCACCTGGCAGGCTCGGCAACCAACGCATTTAACCGAGTCGTAGAGCATTGCGTGGGTTTCCTCGGCTTCATAACGCCGGGTTGAGGCCTGCACCTGACCTACCGGTAAAGTCAACGCCCCGATGCCGATCGCGCTCACCTTGAGAAAGTCTCTTCGGCTAATCCTCATGGTGTCCTTCCTTTATTCAGCGTAATGCTTGTCGTGAGCTTCGTCATTAGGCTCTTCGGTGGTCACCGCGGGTTCAAGATGGGCTGTGCGCCTGGTCATTGCCATGTAACCATAGGCAACGGTTGCCCCAATGATGGCGCCGACAGCGCCGCCGGTGATAGCCGCGCCTTCCGCGGTGACGGTTGATTCCGCTTCGCCAACCGACGGGTAGGTGATCGGGGGCGCAAAGGTATCCAGCTGGATGGGCTCGTAAGTGGGCATATCCCAGAAGTCGGGTTCGGCGCAACCAATGCACGGGTGCCCGGCGCCGATAGGCCAGTTGGTGCCGTCGTTATAACGCACAATCGGGCAGTTCTGATAGGTCATCGGGCCTTTGCATCCCATCTGATACAGGCACCAACCCTGGCGGTGCCCGGCATCGCCCCAGGCGCGCACAAACTCACCGCGGTCAAAGTGCCCGCGCCGCTCGCAGTTGTTGTGGATCAGCTGTCCAAAGGCAAACAAGGGGCGGTGGAGTTTATCCATCTCAGGCAGGGCGCCAAACGTCAGGAAGTGCACCACCGTGGCGGTCAGATTCACAGGGTTCATGGGGCAACCGGGAATGTTGAGCACCGGTTTATCCTTGATGAGGTCCATCACGCCAACGGCCTGGGTGGGATTGGGATTGGCCTTGGGTAAGCCGCCAAAGGTGGCGCAGTTGCCAACAGCTACGATAGCCACGGCATTTTTGGCTGCTTCCTTTAGAATCTCGACGGAGGATTTGCCGCCAATGGTGCAGTATTCCCCGTCGCCAAAGGTGGAAATGGAGCCTTCAACGACCAGAAGGTATCCGCCGGCTTTGATGGCAGCTTCCTTGGCCGCTTCAGCCTGGTGGCCTGCGGCAGCCATGATGGTCTCGTGGTAATCTACCGATAACACATCAAGAATAATCTCAGCGGCGGTGGGGTGTGAAGCGCGGAGAAAGGCTTCACTACAACCAGCGCAGTCCTGCAGTTCAAGCCATACCACCGGCGTGCGCCTGGCTGCAACCAGCGCTTTTTCAATCTGCGCGGCAACCGGCTTGGGCATCGCCAGAGTCGCCGCCATCACGCCGCAGAACTTGAGAAAATCACGGCGTGATACTTTGTGCTTCATCAATGACTGTACTATGCTTTCTTCTTGAGAACTCATAACACACTCCCTCCCTGATGCTGAATGAAAACACTGGACGTCTATTCGATTGAGATGAACTGCGGGGATTACACTTTATTTGTGAATCAATAAGGATTCACACTTTAAAGATTATATTTATCATAGCATGTTGATTATTAAAAGTCAATTAGGAAATTTTGGAGATTAATTATCCTAATTTGTGACAATTTTCACATTCCATGCACAAACTGTTGAATCTTTTAAATACAACTAAGGGACGCCCAAAAGGCGTCCCTTATCAATTTTTATGTCTGTGCTGTGCGGTAATGCAGGTTAAGCCAGCCAGGCCCGGAGCCTGGAAACACCGGGAAAAGGGTATTCAGGCTTACTCAGCCGGTTTGCACGCGCTCCAGGTTGTGCCTGACGGCACTC
>CAYVOX010000088.1:0-13886 GCA_964453035.1 uncultured Anaerolineaceae bacterium | reverse complement strand
AACATTTTTCAAGCTACTGTGCCTATCACCTAATCCAACTCCCTCTGGAAAATTGGCAGTAAAACCCATTCATTGATAAATATTCCACCCACAACCGGCGGCAGTTGAGCTGCAGCTGCTCAAAATCATCCGCGCTGAGCCCTGCGTGGAAATCGGCCAGCTTTTCGGCGGCGTGAGGGATCTCACCCTGCTCGATCCACACGAAGTATTTGCGGTAATCCACCTGGTTGTGCCAGGGGAGCAGGCAATCGGTATCGATGAAGACAGGGATGCGCCCTAGGCTGAGCGTCTCGTAGAAGCGCACCGAGAAGTTGCCCCCGCCGCGCATGCACAGGGTGTAGTCGGAATCGAGGATGTTGCGCACAAATTCCAGCCGCGAGGGGTGGTGGTGATCGTGCACGGCCTGCACGCCCGCGCGGTAGCGGTTGCGGCGGATGAAGTTGGTTTGCACGCCAGCCGAGCGCTCGAAGACGCGCAGCACCCGCTCTCTGAAGGCAGTGGTCTCGAAGGGCGGGGGTTCTTCCGCTAACAGCCCCAGCCCAAAAGCCCCTCGCCGCCCCACATTTAGCACCCGGCGCAGCGCCGCCTGGAAGGGGTTACCCCCTCCCTGCCCGCAGAACCCCACCACGGGCTTTGGAGCCTTTTTGCGCAGCACCACCTGACCGCTGCCATAGAGCTGCAAATAATCTGGCAGGCTGGCGGGCAGGCCGCGGCGGAGGGTGCCATCCTGCCGGGAGCGGTACCCGGCCTGCTCAAAGACGTACGCTCCCGGGATGTTTACCCGGGCGGGTGAATCACCCCCGCTGAAGATGACAAAGGGCTTGCCAGCCTGCTGCGCCTGCGCGGCAGAATGCTGCGCCAGGTTGAGCAGGTGATGCTGGCGGTAATAGTGCCACTTCATGGGCAGCAGGCACACCTCGGCGGCGGCAGGCTCGGGCACAGCTTCAAAACGGGTGACCCATTGGCCGTAAACCCGGACGCGCTCTTCGGGCGTGCGCTCATTCCACAGCGCTTTGACCACGTCGTTAAGCGTATAGCGGTTGGCGGCGGTGTAATGAGAGCGGTCAGCGAAGAGCTTCAATCGTTTTTCCGTATTTCTGCTGCCACAATGCCAGGCTGAGGATAATCCACAATCCCCAGCCGAGGTTTTCTCCCTTCAGGTGGCGTTTGAAGGCGTTTTGCAAGGCAGGCGCATGCAGCTGCAATCCCAGCAGCTCTTTGCGTCCCAGCACGAGATCTTCAAAGAACGGCTTCAAGGGACCGCGCAGCCAATCTTCCATTGGAACGGTGAAACCGCGCTTGCTGCCGGATTGGTGCTGCACCCGTTTTTGCAGAGCTCGCCGCAGGGGTAGTTTACCCAGGCCTTCCTGCAGATCAAGGCAGGTACGCCAATCCACGTTGAGGGCGGTTTCAATCACTTCGCGGTCGAGCAGCGGAACGCGAACCTCTAGCGAATGATACATACTGCCGCGGTCAACTTTGAGCAGCCCGTTGGCCATATGCCCGGTGAACTCGTTCCAGCGCACCCATTGAGCGGTCTCATCCGGGTTGCTGCCGGCATAATCGTACTGCTGATAGCTTTCCGGCAGAGGCGCAAGCGTTGGAAAGTAGCCCTTCAACCAGGCCTCAAAATTGTGCTCGTGATTGGACCTGTACCACTCGCCGGGCGTCTTGAAGTAGCTCAGATTCCATTCACCGCTGCGCCGAAGCGCATGCCAGCGCAGCTTTCGTTGCCAGAAGGGGCGCCGGAAGGCCGGCGCGTTGCGAATGGCAGCTCCCATGCGGCCCGTGTACCCCCAGAAGAGTTCATCTCCGCCATCGCCCGAGAGCATCACCTTGACCTGCTGGCTGGCAAATTGCGCCAGCAGCATGGTTGGGAAAATGGAGTAGTCGCCAAACGGCTCACTGCAGGCCTCAACCACCTGCCCCACCAGCTTCTCGACATCCGCCATGTGAATGCGCAGGATGGAGTGTTCTACGCCAATTTCCACCCCGTATTGAAGCGCATCATCGGTTTCATCCATCCGGTCATCTTCAACGCCCAGCGTGAAGGCTTTGAGCGGATCAGCGCTGAACGACTGCGCCACGGCTGCCACCAATGGCGAATCTATCCCCCCGGAAAGGAAAGCGCCCAGCGGCACATCGCTGATCATCTGGCGGCGCACGGCGTTCACCACCGCCGCCTCCACCGCTTCCAGCGCCTCCTGACCTGAAAGTTGAGGCTGCTGATAGCACGGAAAGGTGAAAAACCGGTCCTGCGTGATTTGACCTCGCCCATCCACTTGCAGCCAGGTGCCCGCCTTTAGCAGGCTGGTGTTTTGCAGCAGGGCATACGGCGCGGGGATGTAGCCAAAGCGCAGGTAGAGGGCCAGCGCGTCCTGATCCACCGGCAGGTCTCGCGCCCAGGGGTGGGCGAGGATCTGGTCATACTGCGAGGCAAACACCAGGCCGCGCTGCGAGCGGAGCAGGTACAGCGGCTTGACCCCGGCGTGGTCGCGCGCCAGCAGCAGGCGGTTTTGAAGGGTATCGTAGAATCCGAGGGCAAAAATGCCGTTGAAGCGCTCCAGGGCTGCCGTCCCCCACTCGGCGAGGGCGTAGAGCACCACCTCGGCATCGCTGGTGGAGCGGAAGCGCACCCCCTTTTGCTCCAACTGCAGGCGCAGCTCTTTGAAGTTGTACACCTCGCCGTTGAACACCAGCGCAAAGCGCCCATCCGCGCTGAGCATGGGCTGGTGCCCGGCGGGGGAGAGATCCAGAATGGCCAGCCGCCTGAAGCCCAGCGCCATGCGGGCGCCGTCAGACCAGAAGCCCTCGTCATCCGGTCCTCGGCGGAACATAAGAGAGAGTAGATTGGTTACTTGAGACAAATTTTGTTTTGGATCGTTATCGAAGCTAATTTGTCCAATAATTCCACACATAAACTACGTCAATCCCTCTTCATTATCCTGTTTATTATTTTTTGTTTGTACCATTGTATTTGTTCGTGCACTTTTGCGTTTTTTGGAGCAAGGAAAAATGCTTTTGAAATTAAAAAAACACCTCTAATACCAACATAGTGCCGACTTTCATAAACCATTTGATTGGATATAGCCAACTTATGCAGATGCTCGAATTTTTTAATTCCTTTGTCTTTCAACAACTTACGTACCATCGATAGAACCAGGTATCTTTCCGTAAATCTATCCACCATTGGAGTTACACATAAACCTTCTCGATTCCTTCCCCGAAACAATCTAACCAAAGGTTTTTCAATAGCAATCATTTTTATGCCTGATCCAGATAGGGCAAGGCATAAAAACCAATCCTCCCCAACCCAGGGATTTGTTGGATATCGAAAATCATTCCAGATATTTTTCCTCATCATGATTGTTGTGTTAGGGATGTAATTGTTCTCTAAATAGAGTAATTCAAAAACCATATCAGGGTTAGCGGGAAATAATCCCCTCACAACAATATCGGGTTGGATTGAAAGGGTTTGCATTGTTTCATCAAAATGCTCAACTGATGAGAAAACTAAACCAATATCCGGATTGTTTATTAAGAGATTGACTTGAATCTCTAACCGCTCTGGATAAGCAATATCGTCATCATCTAGTATTGCAATGAATTCCCCCCGCGCCTGCTGAATGCCCAGGTTGCGCGCTGCGCCCGGGCCAATGTTCTGCTCCGAGCGGATTGAGCGGATGCGCGGATCAGACCGGCATAGAGCCGCGATCACAGAAGGCGTTTCATCCTGAGACGCATCATCAATGATGATGATCTCAAAATCTTTATATGTTTGGATTAAGAGTGATTGAATCGCCTTAGGAAGTAAATTTACACGATTGTGTGTTGCAACAATAATTGAAACCATTGGGGCTTTCATAAGAACCGCACAGAGAACCAAGCCGATGTTCAGACAGAGGTCAAGATTATTTTCTTCAATGGGTTAGGTTGATATGATTCCCAATTTTCGTATTCTGTAATATTGTTTTGTCTGGGTGATTCTTGGTACAAAGTGAAAATACTCGCTTCCCAATTTTTCCATTCATTATCCACTAGTTCAATCCCCGGTGGGAGGTGAACTGCATAGCCTGCGTGTTCAGAACAAACCACAGGAATACCTGCGCAGGATAATTCAGATAATCGTGTCAATGCCCCGAATCCGCGAAGTTGGGGAATGATCATCGCCCGAGTCTCAATCATCAGACGGATCAGTCCTTCCTGATCGATAAAACCTTTGAACTCGATGTTCATATCCGGAAAATCTTTCCCTAGCGCATCCGTTTGTCCACCAGCCACAATCAAACGAATTTTGGAATTTAAACCTGATTTTTTCAAATGGGTCAGAAACCAGATCATCCCTTCACGGGTTGATGCATGACTGGCTGATCCAACCATCAGGAACATATCCGGTGAAATGGCTGCGTTTTTCCTCGCCTCGCGAATCTTTAGAAGATCGGCTTTTATCTCCCCAACTGGTAAATACGGGTAATAGGAAGCTTTTATCCCAGTCCCCGTCAAAAAACCCGTTTCAATTTTTGAAATTGATAGAACATGGGCGCATTTTTTATAAAGCAACAGTTCATCGCTGAAGTCTTTGAGCACCGAGTAGTGACCGGCATCAGGTAACTGTGTCAACGGCGGCGCGGTGTCCAGGGCATCAAAGTTCTGGGGCAGGCAGATGGTAGGGATATTGCGACGGCGGTTAATCCCAACAATTGCCCCAAATCCCGCCGAATCTATGATGCAGACCGCTGGTTCAAGCGCATCAATCTTGGAAAGATAAAGGTCAATAAATTCAGGATATATATACCGGTAGAGGCTGAATCGTCTGTTGTTCCAAAAAATCTTAAGGGGATTTTGATAAAAAGTTACCAAACGGCGGAAAAAACGCTGCCGAACCAGACCCCGCACAAGAGTCTTTTTTACGGTAATCGAATCGTCGTACGCTCCTTGCTGCCATTTCAAATAATTTAATTCGACAACCTTATCCTCGCCAAAATATTTCCTTAGATCATGCATAATCTGATAAGTCCGATGGGCGCCGCCGTTGCCAACTGCAGATGCCTGGTAAGGGGTGACGTAAATGATTTTCATTTCACGCGATCCTGATCAAAAGTATTCCACTGCGCTTCCCGGATGAGTGTTATTTCCTTGTCCAGCTGCCCACGCTTTCTAAGGTATCGCGTAACTTTGCCCCAAAATAATTCTCCCATCAAAACATCATCTAGGTCAGTCACTGATGATTGGGTTTTAATCATTTTTATCCTTAATCTGAATAATTCCTCAATGGTTTCCCGAAATTTCCAGATCCAAAACTTACCGAATTTCCCGGTGACGGGTTTTGATTTCTGTAATGCGAAAAAATAAGGATAAATATCCACATAATAAGCCCCGATGGAGCGCATCAAGCGCCGGAGGTATCCCATTTCAATTCGTCCTGCAGGCATATTGTGCTTGATCGACAAACTCTCGTCATACCATAACCGCCACCCCGAAAGGCGAAGGGCATAGGTTAATTCAATATCCCCTCCGGTTGTCAACCGCGTTCCAGAGCGGTCTGAAAGGAGTGGATGAAATCCATTCCTGGTTAAAAACTCCCAGGCTGCCTTGCGAACGGTCAGCCCGGCTCCCCATAACCATCCATGCCCTTCTGTAATATCCCCAACCTGCGCGCTCTGAGAGCCAATGGCCAGGTATCCTTGGTAGCGCTCAAACCACTCCGGCGGCGGCACTTCAAACACCGCCTCACTCCTTCCCCCGCACGCGCCCACCTCCGGGTGGGAAGCCATAATCTCAAACACCTTTGCCACCCAGCCCGGCGCCACCCAGTTATCGTCATCCACAAAGCTCACCAGGTCAAAGCGGGCCTCGGCAAACCCGCGCGCGCGCGCGTTGGAAAGCCCCATTTTGGGCTCCGCCACCACGCGCAGGGGGGCAGCTTTATCATCATTCCACAGGCCAGGCGCCACCCGGGCGGTATCATCCGTTGAGGCGTTATCAATCACCAGCACTTCCCAGGCCAAACCCGGCGGCACCACCTGGCGTTTGAGGTGCTCCAGCGTGGGCTTCAGCCGCCCGGCGCTGTTGTGGCAGCAAATGACGATGGAAACCCCGGGGTTAAGCTCGCTCTCGCTCACTTTTTAATCACCCAGAACAAATTGCTCACCGCGCCGCCAATTCCCCATTGACCGGATGCCAGCGCCTCGCCAATCACGCGCGTCACCCCTTCGTAGGCCACCGAATCATGGAAGAATACCCGGGCAGCCGGGCTGGTGATTTCTGCTACGAGCGCGAAATCTCTTTTAACGGCTTCGTATGAGTGGTCACCGTCAATAAAAACAAATTCAAAGCTGCGGTCAAAATCCTGCCTGGTTAATTCAAAGGAGTTCCTTCTTACCGTTGTTATATACTTCCGGATGGGGAGAGTGTTTTTCTGGAACTCAGCAAAGGTATCACGAATGCCATCGGGCATGGTTTCGTTATTCCAGGTATCCACGCAGGTCAAATGCCCGTTTTTGGCTGCCAGGCCAGCCACAATGTAGCAGGTGGAGGCTCCAAGATATGAGCCGATTTCCAGGGCATTCCCTCCGGGCTTTATGGCGCAGGAATGATAATAGAGGGTGCGCAATTCGTCTTTGCTGGTCCATGTATTGATATGGTAAACATTCTCAAGACCGAATTTTGAGAAGATTTTATTGAATGTATTGTCTCTATGTTTGTGGATTAATTTTCGATAAATTCTGTAAAGCATCGTTGCTCCCAAGAAGAATATAAGAATACCATCGAAAAGTGAATCGGCAGATCCTTAATATTTTGCTAAACCTTACGGGAATCAAAACGTGATGGTTTTCTTCTTACAACGCCCACCTTTTCCATATCCTTCCCACCTGTTAGACAGGTCACCTACCCCAACTGGTGCACCAGGTGCCGGGTGGCGGGGTAGAGCTGGCTGAACAGGCTGTAATAATGCGCGTAGCGTTCCACCTCAGGCGGGCGCGGCGCGGTGCAGCCGGTCAGCTGCACGGCAGCCGCGCAGGCTTCATCCACCCCCGCCCACCACCCGCAGCCCACCCCCGCCAGCAGGGCCGCGCCAAAGGCGGCGCCTTCGGTGGTGTTGACCGTGACCAGCCCGGCGTTAAACACATCCGCCAGGATCTGCCGCCACAGCGGGCTGCGCGCGCCGCCGCCGGAGAGGCGCACCTGGTCAATCTGCTCCAGCCCGGCGGATTTAATCAACTCGAAGCTGTCGCGCAGGCCAAAGGCCACCCCCTCCAGCACGGCGCGGGTGAGGTGCGGCAGGCCGTGGCGCAGCGTGAGCCCGGTGAACGAACCGCGCGCCAACGGGTCCGGATGAGGGGTGCGCTCGCCGGTGAGGTAGGGCTGGAAGAGCAGCCCCTCCGCGCCGGGGGGAATCTCCTCGGCGGGTTTGAGCAGGGCATCAAAATCCACGCCCGGAGCAAAGGTATCGCGGAACCAGCGCAGGCTGCCCGCCGCCGAGAGCATCACGCCCATCAGGTGCCAGCGCCCGGGCACAGCGTGGCAAAAGGCGTGCAGGCGGCCGTTCGGTTCAATGAAAGGCTGCGGCGTGGGGGCAAAAACTACCCCGGAAGTGCCCAGCGTGAGAGCGATGATGCCCGGGCGAACGGCTCCCACGCCCACTGCCTGGGCAGCCTGGTCGCCGCCGCCGCCCACCACGGGGGTGCCGGCCTGCAGCCCGCTCAATCGGGCGGCCTCCGCGCTGATTTGCCCCGTCACCGCGCTGCCTTCATAGGTGGTGGGAAGCCATTCGAGGGGGATCTCAAGCGAGGCCAGCACCTCAGGCGACCAATCGCGCTGGCGCAGGTCAAACAGGATGGTGCCGGAACCATCCGCGCGGTCAACAGCAAAACCACCGGTGAGGCGGTAGCGCACGTAATCCTTGGGAAGCAGGATGTGCGCCACGCGGGCATAGACCTGTGGCTCGTGGCGGCGCACCCACAGCAGCTTGGGCGCGGTGAAGCCGGTGAGGGCATCGTTACCGGTGACCTGGATGAGGCGCTCGCGCCCCACGCGCGCGCGAATTTCATCACACTCGGCGGCGGTGCGCTGGTCGTTCCACAAAATGGCCGGGCGCAGCACCGCGCCGCCTTCATCCAGCAGGGTGAGGCCGTGCATCTGCCCGGTGAGGCCCACGGCAGCCACCTGCTCGCCACGCAGCCCGGTCTGCCCCAGCACCTGGCGGATGCCAGCCAGCGCCCCCCGCCACCAATCGGCGGGGTCCTGCTCGCTCCACAGCGGGCGGGGGGTGGAGAGGGGATGCTCGCTGCTGGCGGAGGCAATCACTTTGCCCGCCGGGTTGACCAGCAAAACCTTAACGCCGGTGGTTGAAACGTCAATACCCATCACATAGGGCATGTTGCGCACCGTAGAGAGATAAATTCAGGCACTGGAAAGCTCAGGCGCGGGCCTCTTTGACCCAGCCCAGCACCGCTTCCACCGTGGACCGGATGGCCGCATAGTTGCCGGTGGCCACCCATTCCTTCTTCACCAGGTTGCCGCCCATGCCCACGCAGCACGCCCCGGCCTTGATCCAGGCCTGCACCGATTCGCGGGTGGCATCCACGCCGCCGGTGGGCATGATGCGGCTCCAGGGCAGCGGGCCCAGCAGCGCCTTGATGAAAGCCGGCCCGCCGAGGGTTTCACCGGGGAAGATTTTGACAATCTCCACCCCGGCCTCCTCAGCGGTGGAAATTTCGGTGGCGGTGGCGCAGCCGGGGATGTAGGCAACCTTGCGGCGGTTGCACAGGCGGGCGATCTCCGCGTTGAAGTTGGGGCCGACGATGAAGTTGGCGCCGTGGGCGATGAAAATAGCCGCGGTGGGGGCATCCACCACCGAGCCCACGCCCAGGATGAGCGGCCACCGGTGCTCTTCAACCGCCTGCGCCAGGCGGATGAAGACCGGCAGGGCCTTTTCGCCGCGGTTGGTGAACTCCAACACGCAGCAGCCGCCCTCCACCACCGCTTTTAAAATTTCGACCGCCACCTCGGGGTTATCGTGGTAGAAGAGCGGCACCAGCCCGCCCTCGATGACGGTGTTGAAGACCTGCAGCCTGAGATACTTAGCCATAACGCGCCTCCGTGGGGGATAACACAATTTTTTCTCCCTTTCTCTCCCACTTTAGGGGAGAGAAAGGGGCGGGGAATGAGAGAGGTCTTGCGCAATCACCACTTGAATTCTATTACCAATCGCAGGATTTCACCGGGCATCAGACCCCGGTGCGCTTGCGGATGACTTTTGCCGGCACGCCGACAGCCACGCCGTAGGCCTCGATGGAATGATTCACCACCGCGCCCGCCCCGATGACCGCGCCTTTGCCGAGCGTGACGCCGTCCAGGATGCGCGCGCCGCAACCGATCCACACGTCTTCCTGAATTTCAATGCCTTTTCTTGATTCGCCCTGATTTCGGATCGGCAGATCGGCTCGATCAAACTGGTGATTCGACGGGATGATGACGGTTTGAGCGGCAATCAGGGTGTTCTTGCCAATCGTCAACCCACCATGCCCGTAAATCACCGAGTAGGGACCAATATACACGTTTTCACAGATGGTGATTTTTCCGCCGTACGGGGCAACAATCACGCCGTCGGCAAGCCTCACGCCCGCTGCAATGGTCACTGTGCCGCCGGTTATAAAGCCATCCGCGCCGATGGTGATTTTGACGCCGTGCCCCAGGTACACCCCCCTGGCAATGCGGATGGAGGGGTGCAGGTTAAATTTGAGCCAGAGCAGCCACACTCTGATCCGATCCATCCACTGGATGCAGGTCAACACAATGCGCGCCGCCCTTCTACGCATCCATCCTCCACTCAGGTAATAAATAAATCACACCCATAGACTGGAAGGGAGTTTTTGAAGTTCCGTAGATATCATGCGCCTCAATAGAAAAATGCAGGCAGGCAGTGAGCGTATCCACGTCCACCAGCCCATCACCAAGCCAGACGTCCACCAGGTAATTGCCCTGCAGCAAGGGAGGCTGCTTCAGACGGCATTGAATTCTTGCTCGCGCTGTTGGCGTGCCGTTAAAATCCTGCCCGGTCATGCGCGTGTTTACCCCGCCCACAACCCCGCGCATGGCATGCGATATCACCACGCCCATGACAGGGTCTTTGATTTTTGGCCTGTCTTTGACGTTAAAAGACATCTCGATGACAATATCCGAGCCCTGCAGGAAGGTGTCTGTTTCTTCCTGATTTCCATTCAACAATCGGACAGAATCAATCAGCGGGGTAGCCCACTTGGGTCGGAAAGTGCTGATATCCTGGTTGCTCCGGTTCACGCCGAGGCTGATTATTTCCTGATATTGCTGGATGGCTTCCGGCGTCTCGCCGTGAAAAACCATCTTGCCGTTTTGCAGAATCAGGCTTTGGGTGCACAGGTTGCCAACCGCCGCCATGTTGTGACTGACGAAGAGCACGGTGCGCCCACCCTGGGCCACCTCGCCCATCTTACCCAGGCACTTTTTCTGAAAAGCCGCATCCCCAACCGCCAATACCTCATCCACAATGAGAATCTCGGGGTCGAGGTGGGCTGCCACGGCAAAGGCCAGGCGCACATACATGCCGCTGGAGTAGCGCTTGACCGGCGTATCAATGAACTGCTCCACCTCCGCGAAAGCCACAATCTCATCAAATTTGCGGGTCACCTCCGGCTTATTCATCCCCAGGATGGCGCCGTTGAGGTAGATGTTCTCGCGCCCGGTCAGCTCGGGGTGGAAGCCCGTCCCCACCTCCAGCAGGCTGGCAATGCGCCCCTTCACCCGGATGCGCCCGCTGGTGGGCGCCGTGACGCGCGAGAGGATTTTGAGCAGGGTGCTCTTACCGGCACCGTTGCGCCCGATGATGCCGAGCACCTCGCCCTGCTGCACGGTGAAGGAGACATCTTTGAGCGCCCACAGTTCCTCGCCCGACCGGTTGCCGTGATCGGTCTCGCCGATGCGCAGCAGCGGGTTGGGCTTGCCGCGCACCCGCGCCCACCACACGCTGAGATCATTGGCAAAGGTGCCGGTGCTGATTTGCCCCAGCCGGTAGGATTTAGAGATGCTTTCGACGGAGATGACGGTTGTCATATATGGTTTGCCACGCCTACACCGTATCCATAAACGTCTGCTCAACCTTGTTGAACACCAGGCTGCCCAGCGCCACCACCACCAGCATAAAGCCAAAGGCATACACCAGCTGCAACCCGTTGACCGTCCCGGTGCCCAGGAAGGCGTAGCGGAAGGCTTCCACAATTGGCGTCATCGGGTTGGCCTGGATAATCCACTGGTACTGGGCAGGAATGGCCGAGGTGGGGTAGATGACCGGCGTGGCATACATCAACAACTGCACGCCAAAGCCCACCAGAAAGCGCAGGTCGCGGTACTTGGTGGTCAGGGACGAGATGAGGATACCAAAGCCCAGGCCCAGCCCCGCCATCATCAGCACCAGCAGCGGCGAAAGCGCCACCCAGCCCCAGTTGGGCGCAATGGCACTGCCGCGCAGGGCAAAGAACACGATGAAGAAGAGAAACAGGGCAAACTGGATGGAAAAGGTGATGAGATTGGAAATCAGCACCGAGACCGGCACCGCCAGGCGCGGGAAGTACACCTTGCCAAACAGGTGCGCATTGCCCACAAAGGTGTTGGAGGTCTTGTTCAGGCAGTCGGCAAAATAGGACCAGATGACCGTGCCGGACATGTAGAACAGAAAAGGCGGCAGGCCGTCGGTTGGCAGGCTGGCGATGCTGCCGAAGATGAAGGTGAAGGTGATGGTGGTGAGGATGGGCTGGATGAGATACCACAGCGGGCCCAGGATGGTTTGCTTGTAGACCGAGACGAAATCGCGCCGCACGAACAAGAGCACCAGGTCGCGGTAGCGCCACAGCTCGTCCAGGCGCAGATCCAGCAGGCGGCGGCGCGGCTCAATCACCATGCTCCAGCCCTGCTCATCAATCTGGGAAACCAGGTCGCGCTCCTGCATCAAAGCTTTGCCACCTCTTCCAGCGCCTCGCGCAGGGATGCAACCACCTCGCGCACCATATCCTCGGTCATCAGGGCAAACAGCGGCAGGGTCAGTTCGCGCTCTGCCACCTGCAGCGCCACCGGCAGCCCGGCTGTGCTGCCCGGTTTTTTATACGCGCTGAAGGAGGGGATGAGCGGGTAGTGGATGCTGGTCTGAATGCCCTTGGCCTTCAGGTTGGTCATCACCGCCGCGCGATCCACGCCCTCGGGTAAGATCACCGGCAGGATGTGCGCCGTGCTCACCCCGCGCACCTGCTGGAAGGGAACCCCCACCTGCGGGATTTGCTCCACCAGCAGGTCGTGATAGAGTTCGGTCAGCTCACGCCGGCGGGCGTTGTTGCTTTCCAGCTTGCCCAGCTGCACCAACCCCAGGGCTGAAAGGATCTCCGACGGGCGGTAATTGTAGCCCAGCATGGTCACATCGTAGCTGAGGGCCTGCCCCTTGTAGCGGTCCCAGGTGAGGCTGGTCATGCCGTGCGAGCGCATCTGGCGGATGAGATCGGCAACGGCATCATCGTTGGTGGTGACCATGCCGCCCTCGCCGGTTGCCAGGTTCTTGTTGGAGAAAAACGAGAAGCCAGCCGCCACGCCCCAACCCCCTGCCGGGCGGCCCGCAAAACTGGCACCCGGGGCATGCGCGGCATCTTCCAGCAGGATGAGATGGTGCTTTTGGGCCAGGCGTTCGATGGCGGGCATAGCGCACATGTAACCGGCGTAGTGCATCACCATCACCGCGCGCGTCCGCGGGGTGAGCTTGCGCTCGATATCCTCAGGCGAGAGGCACAGGTCGTCCAGGCTGATGCAATCGGCAAAGACCGGCTCAGCGCCCACGTAGCGCGCGGCTGCCGCCGTGGCCACAAAGGTCTGCCCGGGGACAATCATCTCATCGCCGGGTTTGAGGCCGGCTGCCGCGCACGCCAGGTGCAGCGCCACGGTGCCATTGGCCACGGCGAAAGCGTGTTTAGCGCCCAGCTTTTCCGCAAAGGCGCGCTCAAAGCGCTGGGTCACTTCCCCCATCGAAAGCCAGCGGCTGTGCAGCACCGCCAGCACGGCATCTTCCTCTTCCTTGCCGTAATCCAGGTCAAATAACGGAATGCGCCACATTTTATTCACCGTTGGGGAGAAATTCTGCTTTCAGGCGGTCAAAATCGGCCACAGCCTGCTCGTAATCATCCGGGCGGCCCAGGTCCATCCAGTAGCCATCATACCGGAACACCTTCACCAGCTGCCCGGCGGCAATCAGCTTGAGAATCAGGTTGGGAAAATCAAGATATTCATCGCGGGGGATGTAAGCCAGCACGCGCGGGTCAAAAACATAAACGCCCATGCTCACATCGAAGCGGTAGGTGGGTTTTTCGATGTAATCCACCACCCGCAGGTCATCATCCATTTTCAGCACGCCCAGGTCCACCTTCACCTCGCGGGGATGCACCGCCACCGTCACCATTGCGCCGCTGCGGCGGTGCTCGGCAATAAGCTGGCTGAAGTTGAGCGTGGTGAGCACGTCGCCGTTCATCACCAGGAAGGACTCGTCCAATCCGTCAATCCGGCTCAACGGACCGGCCGTGCCGAGCGGCTTTTCCTCGTAGCTGTAGCGGATGGGCAAGGCCAGGCGCTCGCCGTTCTGGAAGAAAGCCCGCAGCAATTCAGCCATGTGCCCAACCGTCAGAATCACCTCATCCACCCCGGCGCACTTCACCTGCCTGAGCAGCACTTCCAGAATGGGCATATCCCCGATGGGCATCAACGGCTTGGGGATCACGCGCGTATAGGGGGCCAAACGCGCGCCTTTACCACCTGCCAACACAACGGCTTTCATAATTCCCTCCCTTCCTACTTGATGTACCGGTCGGGTGAGTACA
>CAYVOX010000087.1:0-13907 GCA_964453035.1 uncultured Anaerolineaceae bacterium | reverse complement strand
GGGAAGGTGAACGGAATGTTTAGGGCAGGCGTTTTTCATCCAACCCAGTTCCGACTCGAAGGCGCGTTTGCCGGTGGCGAGGTTGTCGCCGCGCACCTACCCGGAGACGCTGAGGGAGGCGCTATCAAGGGGGGATGGGAGCATTATTCTCCCATCTCAACGGCCGCCATGAGGAAGGCTCCCACACCTTTGGGATCGTTGGTGACCTGTTTTTCGCCGATGTAGTAGTCGTAGGAGCCGTCGCGGTAGGGGTTGCCGCCCAGACCGGCCACGCCACAGGTTTTTTCAAGGTAAACAAAGCTGTCTTCGCCCTCGCGGATGAATTCGCGCAGGATGCCCCGCCAGGCGCGGCGGGCGATTTCCAGCTTCTCTGGCGGCAGAATGCCCTGGCGCACGCCTCTGGCAACGGCATAGGTAAACATGCAGGAGGCGGAGGCTTCAAAGTAGTTGCCGGGCTTGTGACCTTTATCCAACACCTGGTACCACAGGCCTGAGGAGGGGTGCTGCACCTGCTGCACGGCATCCACCAGGCGGGCGAGGATGGATTCAACATCCGGGCGGATGGGATGGGAGTGGGGAAAGTAATCCAGTACGTCCACCAGCGCCATGGCGTACCAGCCCATGGCGCGCCCCCAGAAGTGCGGGGAGCAGCCGGTCTGCGGGTTGGACCAGCGCTGCTGGCGGCTTTCATCCCAGCCGTGGTAGAGCAGGCCGGTTTCGGAATCGCGGGCCATTTGCTCCATGAGGGTGAACTGCCAGGCGATGTCGTCAAAATCCTGCGGCATATTGAAGCGGTGGGCGTACATAGCGGAGAAGGGACCCGCCATGTAGAGGCCGTCGAGCCACATCTGGAAGGGGTAAATTTGCTTGTGCCAGAAGCCGCCCAGGCTGTTGCGCGGCTGGGTATCCAGCTGGCGGCGCAGCAGGTGGAGGGCTTTGAGGTAGCGCTCGTCGCCGGTCTCATCGAGCAGCAGGAAGAAGAGCTTGCCGGTGTTGATGCGGTCGAGGTTGTATTCCTCGAGGTGGTATTTGGGCATGGAGCCGTCTGGCCCGACGAAGCGGTCGATGTTAAACTTAATGTAGTCGAGGTAAGCGGGGTTGCGGGTTCTTCGCCAGACCTGCTCAACGCCGGAGAGGGTGACGCCCCAGTCGTAGTTCCATACGTCTGAGAGGATGGGCTTGAGGGCGATGATGCTCTCGGTCATGCGCTCTGAGAGGGGCTTAGGGGTTGGCTGTGGGTGTGACATTTTCACCTGCCTGTGGTTTGGGTTTGGCCGGGCACTTTTTGAATAAGGATGAGATTCTTCGCTTCGCTCAGAATGACAGGAGAGCGCTCAGAATGACAGGGGAGCGCTCAGAATGACAAGGGGGTCTGGTGTGACGCAGGTCACTGACCGGCGGCGTCAAATTCAGCGATGGTTTGCAGCGAAAGCGGGTGGTGCCCCATGGCCTGGATGACCGCCAGCGGCAGGGTGAGGTGGTGGGCGCCGGCGAGGATGGTATCCACGGCTTCCTCG
Organism: uncultured Anaerolineaceae bacterium; assembly: GCA_964453035.1. Lineage (GTDB taxonomy): Bacteria > Chloroflexota > Anaerolineae > Anaerolineales > Anaerolineaceae > CAYVOX01. The sequence goes on along the minus strand of CAYVOX010000087.1, from coordinate 12,390 downwards.
GGGGTTTTGATGGAGGCCGCGGCAATTTCGAGGTGACCGCCGTCGGCGTCGATCACGGCGCGCATCTGGCGGATGAGGGCCAGGCCATCACCGAGCAGGCGGGTGGAGCGGTTGACGTAGGGGAAGATGTAGTCCACGCCAGCCTGCAGCGCCAGGTACACCTGGGCGGGGCTGAAGATGGTGGTCATAGCGGTCACGATGCCCTGGTCGGCAAAGCGGCGGGCCATGGCCAGATTTTCGAGGGTGCAGGGGATCTTGAGCCCGATGCGCCCGGGGCGCAGGGAAAGGATGCGCCAGGCTTCGGCTTCGCGCCCGGCGACGGTGGGGGCGGCTAACTGGTGGAAGATGATGCCGGGGTGGGCGTCACACAGGGCGGGGATGACCTTCTCGGCGGGCTGGCCGGTTCTGGCAAGCAGGGTGGGATTGGTAGTGATGCCCGCCTGCGCCAGGCCGAGGGCGGTGGAGGCGCGGGCGTCATCCAACAGGGCGGAATCGAGCATGAGAGACATGGGAACACCTCGAGGGTAGAGATAACGTGATTCTAGCGTATTTTTGGGATTTGAGGGCGGGGAGATAAAAGCGAAGAGAACCCCAATTGCGGTTGCAGGTGAGGTTCTCTCTGTTGAAAGCGAGATGCTTCGCCGTCTGAGGGCGGCTCAGCATGACAAAAATGGACTCTTAGGACAGGTCCACAGCCTCAGACCGTTGGCGAATCACCTACTTGCCGAATTTTTGCCAGTGCGCGCCAAAGATGGCGGATTCATCGGGCACAACGGGCGGGATGGGGTAGGAGACCCAGGTGGTGTTGAGAAAGTGCTTCCAGTGGACGTTTTCCGAGACGATGTTGCCGCCCCAGGTGCCGCAGCCGAGGGTGAGCGAGAAGGGCATGCCGTTATCGTAATTGCCGCTGTTGGCATAGCACTGTACCTGGCGCACCATCATACGGCTGACGCGGGCTTTGCTGCCGAGCTCGAGGATGTGGGCTTCGTCGGTGGAGTGTATGGAGCAGGAATGACCGTAGCCGGAATAGCGGGTGATGCCGCTGACCAGCCGGACAGCTTCATCGAAGGTTTTGTACTTCCACAGGGTGAGGACGACGGAAAGCTTTTCGCCTGAGAACAGGTCTGCGGCGCCAACCGCCTCGCCGAGCACCATGATGAAGCGCACATCCGGCGGGACGGGTAAATTTGCCAGCGCGGCAATTTTGGCAGCGGGCTGCCCGGCAATCTCGCGGGAGAGGTGAGCGCCATCGGGCCACATCACCTGGCGCAGGCGGGCTTTTTCCGCGGGGCTGCAGAGGTACCCGCCGAGGGCCTGGAAGTTGCGCAGCATTTCATCGAAGATGCCCTCCTGGATGACGGCGGAGTTTTCGGAGGAGCAGGAGGTGGCGTTATCAAAGGTTTTGCCGAGGAAGATTTTGCGGGCGGCGTCTTTGAGGTCGGCAGTTTCATCCACCACGGCGACCGAGTTGCCCGCGCCGACGCCGTAGGCGGGCGTGCCTGAGGAGTAGGCTACCTTAACCATCTGGCTGCCGCCAGTGGCGACAACCAGATCCACGTGTTTCATCAGTTCCTGGGTGGCTTCAACGGAGGGCTCGCGCAGGTTTTGCACCAGGTCTGGCGGGGCACCCACCTGGCGCAGGCCGGCGCGCATGTACTCGGCGGTGAGCTGGCAGGAGGCTTTGGCCTTGGGGTGCGGGGCAAAGATGACCGCGTTGCGCGTCTTGAGGATGGGCAGGCCGTTGACGGCGATGGTGGAGGTGGCGTTGGTGACGGGGGTGAGCGCGCCAATGACGCCGACCGGCTTGGCAATCTTCACCAGGCCGCGGGCGGGGTCTTCCTCGATGATGCCGACGGTGCGCAGGCCGTGCAGGTCGCGCAGGGTGCCGAGGGTTTTCTTTTGATGCTTGAGGAGCTTATCTTCGTACACACCCATGCCGGTCTCGGTGATTGCGGAGCGGGCGCAGGCTTCGGCGTGCGGGAGCTGGTAGAGCTGCCAGCCGACAGCGGCGACCATCTCATCCACGCGCTCCTGCGGCCAGAATTCAATCTGTTCTTGCGCGGCGCGTGCCTTTTGAACCAGTTCAAGGATATTATCAGCCATCTTTACCTCACTAAGGGTTACTCAATCTCGCTCAGCCTGACGGGGCGGTTCTCTTGCATGGATTTTCGGGCAGCCATGGCAATGACCACCGGTTTGCGCCCGTCCAGAGCGGTGACGGGGGTGTCTTTATCCTGCTGGATGGCGGCGATGAACTGGCGCATTTCCTCGATGAAGGATTCGGTGTAGCGCTCCAGGAAGAAGTAGAGCGGTTTGGCGGAGGAAACGCCTTCGGCGCTGCTGTACACGTGGGAATCGGGCGTGTTGTTAGCCACCGCCACCATGCCGCCGGAGCCGAAGACTTCGACGCGCTGGTCGTAACCATAGACGGCTTTGCGGCTGTTATCAATGGTGCCGATGGCGCCGTTGGCGAACTTGAGGGTGATGACGGCGGTATCTACGTCGCCGGCTTTGCCGATTTCCGGGTCCACCAGCACGCCTGCGGCGGCATACACTTCAACCACCTCGCTGCCGGAGAGGTAGCGGGCCATGTCAAAATCGTGGATGGTCATATCCAGGAACATACCGCCGGATACTTTGACGTAGGCGGGCGGCGGGGGGGCCGGGTCGCGCGAGGTGATGCGCAGGATGTGGAGCTCGCCAATCTTGCCTTCGGCGACCATCTGGCGCACCTTGCGGAAGTTGGGGTCAAAACGGCGGTTGAAGCCAATCTGGCACTTGACGCCGGCTTTTTCAACGGCAGCCAGGGCTTTATCAATCTTTTCGAGGGTGTGGTCAATGGGCTTTTCGCAGAAGATGTGCTTTCTGGCTGCGGCGGCTTCAATCATCAGGGCGGCGTGGGTATCGGTGGAGGAACAGATGGCGACCACATCAATTTCTGGATCCTGCAAGATTTGTCTGTAATCGGCGTAGGCGTGGGGGATGTGCAGCTTTTCGGCCAGCTCCTGCGCGGCCTGGAGGTTGACATCCGCCACGGCCTTGACCTGCACGCCGGGGACGCGAGCGGCGAGGGTTTCGGCATGGATTTTGCCGATGCGCCCGGCGCCGATGATACCTGCTTTGATAGTTTTCATAGTTTTCTCCTGTGGGGGTGAGGTTAGAGCCCGATGGATTTGAGATACTGGCGGTTGCGGGCGGCGGATTCGCGCGGGCGGCCCATGCCAGGGAGCACATCCTGCTCGACGACAATCCAATCCTGGTAGCCGTTCTTCTCCAGCTCAGCTTTGATGGCCGGGAAGTTGACCGCGCCCTGCCCCAGCTCGCAGAAGACGCCCTTCTCGACCGATTTGAAGTAATCCCAACCTTCAGCGCGGGATTGGGCGGCGACGGCCGGGTGGCAATCCTTGAAGTGGATGTGCCAGGCGCGGGCGGCGTTCGCCTTGAGGAAGGCGAGCGGGTCACCACCGGCGAACTGGTAGTGACCGGTATCCAGGCACAGGCCCACCAGGGAGGGGTCGGTGAGAGCCAGAAGGCGGGCAACTTCGGCGGGTGTTTCAACGTATCCGGCGCAGTGATGGTGGAAAACCAGGCGCAGGCCGGTCTCTTTTTTGACGGCAGCGGCGATGCGGTTGGCGCCTTCAGCGAAGACCTGCCACTCGGCCTCCGAGAGGCCCATCTGCGGGGTGACGCGCCCGGCGTTGAGCGTGCGCTGCGGCACTTTGCCGTTATCATCCGCCAGGACGATGAGGGGCAGGGTGCCCTGCACGGCAGCCAGCAGGCGGGCTACTTTGAGGGCAGCTTCAACCCCGGGTTGGTGCGCGGCGGCATCCTTGAGAGCCACCGGCACAAAGGCGCCCAGCAGGGTGAGGTTGCGCCTGGCAAGCTCGGCTTTGAGCTTGAGCGGGTCGGTGGGCATGAAGCCCCAGTCGCCCAGTTCGGTGCCCAGGTAGCCGGTTTGCTGCATTTCATCCAGCACCTGGTTGTAGGTGGCGGCTTTGCCCTGCAGGTCAAACTCCAGGGCGCCCCAGGAACAGGGAGCATTTGCGATTTTAATCATAAGCCAGTCCTTTTTTTGTTGTAAGCCGCATCACCTTGAGGGGCGAGGCGGGGAAGAAGCGGGTTATTCCACCTCGCTGAGGCGCACGGGGCGGTGCTCATCGAGGGAGCGGGTGGCGGCGATGCCGATGGCGGTGGCGGCACGGGCATCCAGACCGGTGACGGGGGTGGGGGTGTTTTCCACCAGGCAGCGCACAAAGGCGCGCACCTGGTCGGCGTAGGCCACGGTGAAGCGCTCCATGAAATAGGGGACGGTATCATGGGTGACGCCCTGGCGGTTGAGCACCAGGGTGGCGGTTTGCTGCAGGTAGCCAATCCACAGGCTGCCCTCGGTGCCGAGCACTTCGGTGCGGATATCGTAGCCATAAACGGCGTTGCGGCTGAGATCGATGTTGCCGATGGCGCCGTTTTCAAAGCTGAGGTTCATCACGGCGTTATCAATATCGCCCACGTCTTTCAGTTCAGGGAAGGCCAGGGCGCCGCCCAGGCTGTGCACTTCCACCACCTCGCTGCCCATCAGCCAGCGGGCCAGGTCAAAATCGTGCACGCCCATATCCATAATCATGCCGCCGCTGTTTTCACGGCGGGCGAACTCCAGGCTGGTGCGCTTGGGGTCGCGGCTGACGGATTTGAACATGACGGGCTTGCCGATGATGCCGGCGTCAATTTGCTGGCGGGCAGCCACGTAAGCCGGGTCAAAGCGGCGCATGAGGCCCATCTGCAACCTGACGCCGGCTTTTTGAACGGCTGCCAGGGCTGAGTCGCAGGCTTCAAGCGTCTGGGCGAGGGGTTTTTCGCAGAAGATGTGCTTGCCGGCAGCGGCGGCATCGGCGATAACCTGCGCGTGGGTTCCGGTGGGGGTGGCGATGACCACCGCCTGGATATCCTCGCGCGCCAGGAGCTGGTGGTAATCAGTGAAGCTGGAAGGGATGCCGTAGCGCGCGGCAGCTTCGGAGGCTGCTGCCGGGGCGGAATCGGCGACTGCCACCAGGTCAACCTCGGAAATGGAAAAAGCCAGCGTGTTGGCATACACTTTGCCCATGCGTCCTGCGCCAATTAGACCTACTCGAATTGCCATAGCGTTCTCCTTTATGATTGATTGAATTTTCCGCAGAGCGCACAGGGGACTCAGAGAGGTGTTTGAGAAAGAACCAAAGACCTTCTGACCACCCGGGTGCCCTCCGAGGGTGACGATGCTAAATGCTTTGTCAAACCTGATGATGATAATTCAAATCCGCGCATTTGCGCGTAAATGCGCGGATTTGAAACTCTATATTGATGTTTGACAAAGGACTAGACAGTGACTATTAAGTTATTACCTATTCATTTACGGTTAGCTTGCGCTTAGATTGCTTTACTCTCGTAGCTACGGATGTGGGTAAGGGTTAGTCCCCAGAAAAGAAGGGGACGAATTAGGCGCCGGATATGGGTTTGTAGGGTTGGTGGGAGCAAAGGGGGAGTACGAAGACGAATCCTTCAGAATTAGGGGTAGAAATACTCTTTGTAACCGGAGAAGAGCTATTCCAAGCGAGTTCGATGTTTCACTGGCGCTAGCTTTGTGAACAGCAATACGATAAGTGCCAGACTCTGGTGCAACAAACTCTATTAGTTCATAGTTGTTATCGAAACTGGCTGACCAGGCGCCTGGAACCCATGTCCCATTGCTAAACTGAGCCCCCAAATTGAGATTTGTATCCAGTCGGTCATAACCACAGTTATTTGCATCCGGGCAGCTCGCATTAGACCACCAAGAAATTGCAATCCGCATAAAATCACCCTTTTCGGCTGTAAAATAGCGATACAGATAACCTCCAATTGGCAGGTTAGTCTCATTGCCAATGGATGTTCCCCACCAGCATGATACTGTACAGGAAGTGGTTGCAGATGTGTTATGTGCCTGAGCGATTGTGTCGGCTAAAATCGCGTTGATACCTCCAGTTCCATCTTTCAAATCTTGTCCTGTGGGAATTCCTGTCGGGCCATCGATATTGTGTGTGGCGGATGCCATGATGATAGCTTTTAGCGATTCGGGCCAGTAATCCAAATTTATATCGCGATTAATCAACAGTGCTGCTAAACCGGCGACTTGAGGTGCAGAAGCACTTGTTCCGCTACCTTGTATTTCCCCATTATCTATGCCAATTGCCTTAATGTCTACGCCTGGGGCTACAACCTCAGGTTTCTCTCGATCCGTGTCTGGTGGATTTCTCCACTTCGATTCACTCCACATTACATCGTCTGACCAGTCCGAATTCTCCAAGTTGTCAAATGCTCCAACGGTGATTACATTCCAACCTAAACCGGGTGATGAGACATAAGTGGTTCCTGTATTGAAGTTTCCAGCCGCAACAACGATTGTATCGTTACCATTCCGGGCATAATGGTCAAATGCCTTGTCAATGAAGTGTAGTGCTCCGTCATCGAAAAATCCTATGCTAGCGTTAATTACGGCGGATAGATTAGTGGCCCAAGACAAAGCGCTTACCGTGTCAAAATCGGAGCCGTTTGTACACGCGTCTACGATCGTGGCATCTGGTGCAACTCCAGTCAGTGTATTGTGATAGCTTGCTGCTATGCTCGCCACAAATGCCTTATGCCATTCTTCCCCTTGAGTACACGTTCTTACCTGTCCCTGATGCAAATAGTTGTGCCCTACAGGACCTGTAAAATCTACCTTGCCAGTCTCTAAAATGGCAATATTAACACCGCTGCCACGATAACCTAACTGCCACACCGCAGGTACAAGATCAGTTGGAACTGCGGTATCCAACTGGGACTTCTGCATTCTTCCAACAAGATAGATGATTCCAACATCACCTCTTTTGGCGACTTCCAGAATGGCCGATTTGGGTAAAGTCGCTGCAATCGCCGGTAAGGCTTCAAAGGCAGTAACTTTATATCCTTGGGTTTGTATAGATGTTACCAGAGGGTTGATTTGCACCCGGGTGTCTTCCGCTAGTATCGCCATGTAATCAGCTTCCATTTGACCGGCTATTTTCGGGTCTGATACATCAAATGGCTTGCCTGATTCTTGTAATGTTTGTTTTGCTTCAGGATATTTGTCTGCCAGGAGTGCGTAAATTTCATTTTGACTTCGGAGTGGAGTCCCCGCTGCCCAAATGGCCACTTGCACTTCTTCCTCGGGCTTCATGAGTTGTAAGCGTTCGTAAAGATCTGGCTCCAGCTTTCCATATTTCCCGAAACGAGCATTCTGCTCGGCCTGCTCAATTTTTTGAATATCATCCACAAAGCTACTATCGTTGAGGTCAATCATCACAGTGTACCAACTATCACCAGCAGTATCTACAGCCGTGACCGCCCAATAGGATCTACCAAGGAGTAGATAATCCCGGCGATGCTGATTGACGGCGATAAGTTGCCTAACTGAGACTGCTTCTCGCTTTGCAATGTATTCGAGGGCCTGTTGAGTTTCTGCTTTACCGTCGAAAGTCCGAGTTGAAATAGCATCTGGCACGAAAGCCATAGCAGTCACTGATAAAACCAATGTAAACGCTGCCCATTTGAGAATGTTCGTGCCCATTTATCATCTCCTCCTTATGCACGTTTAAGCTATGGCATAGTATAGGTTTGGTAAATTTTTTCTTCACCATCGGCAGATAAAACAAATTCCATTTGCCCGATAAGTCCTTGTCTCGGGATTTTTACAATATGGTATGGAGAGGTCATTAGCATCCCTGCGCCGACAGATGGATCACGTTCAGTAAAGTGGGCATAAATTGTAATCACATTTTCCTGCTTGAAGATGCGTTGAATTTCGACGCCATACGAGTTAGTTCCCTTGATACCCTGAAATACAGTGATCACGAAATAGTCGCCAAAACTCACGGAATCTATAATTGATAGGGATTGTTTAGACACATTATCCCCAAGCAAACCAACATCTTCTCTTTTTGTTACTATTACAAGGGCCGGTTCCTTGCCTGGATACTCATATCCCGTACCAGGTATTTCGGCCATTTCGATTGTCTTAAAAGGCAGGTCGATCTGTTGTTGGTTTTCCCTACCAAGAAGTATGGATGCTATGATGATAAACGAAAGAACCAGTAGAGCGAATAGGTAAAGCCAAAGCTTGCTTTTTTTCATGGAGAACCTCCCTTTTGCGCGCAAATGCGCGGATTTGAAACTCTATATGGATGTTTGATAAAGCACTAGAGGAAATAGCGTTCTTTCTTAAGGTTCTGCTCGTACTCTTTGCGGGCGGCGCGCACACTCTCCATCTCGGAGACCTCGGCGACGGCCACATCCCACCAGGAGTCGTAGCCGGGTACGCGCGCTTCGCGCTCGGCTTTGACCACGATGACGCAGGCGTGGTTGAGCTTGCGGGCTTTTTTGAGCGCGGCTTTGAACTCGACCAGGTTAGCGGCGCTGATCACGGCGGCACCCAGGCTGGCGGCGTTGGCGGCAAAATCGATGGGCAGGGGGTCGCCATCGAGCTGCCCGGTCTGGGGGTTGCGCTCGCGGAAGCGGGTGCCAAAGCCGCCGCTGCCGAGCGAGGCGCTGAGCCCGCCGATGGAACCAAAGCCGCTGTTGTTGACGATGATAAAGATGACCTTGACGCCCTCCTGGACGGCGGTGACGATTTCGGTGGGGTTCATCAGGTAGGTGCCATCGCCAATCCAGGCATACACCTCGCGGGAGGGATCGGCGAGCTTGACGCCAATGGCGGCGGGGATTTCATAGGCCATGCAGGAGTAGCCGTATTCCATGTGGTAACCGCCGGGGGTGCGGGTGCGCCAGAGCTTGTGCAGGTCGCCGGGTTGGCTGCCCGCGGCGGAGACGAGCACGTCCTTCGGGGCGCTGGATTCCCAGATGGCGTGGATGATTTCACTCTGAGCGGGCAGGGGGTGAAGGTCGAGGTGGAAGAGGCGTTCCTCTTCGCGGGTCCATTCGGCGCGCAGGGCGGCAATCTTTTCAGTATATTTGGGGGGAACGCGGTAATCCTTGAGAGCCTTTGAGAGCTCCTCCAGCGTGGCGCGGGCATCGGCGGTGAGGGGGATGGCTGAGTGCTTGAAGGCATCCATCTCGAAGACGTTGATGTTGACGAAGCGCACCGCGGGGTTCTGGAAGATGGTTTTAGAGGCAGTGGTGAAATCGGAATAGCGCGTGCCGATGCCAATCACCAGGTCGGCTTCCAGCGCAATGCGGTTGGCAGCCAGCGTGCCGGTGGCGCCGAGCGCGCCGAGCTGGCAGGGGTGGTCGTAGGACAGCGAGCCTTTGCCCGCCTGCGTTTCGGCCACGGGGATGCCGGTATTTTTGACAAACCTGGCAAGCGCCTGGTGCGCCTGGCTGAACATGACGCCGCCGCCAGCGATGATGAGCGGCTTTTTGGCGGCTTTGATGGCAGCAGCGGCCTCTGCCAGGCTGGCGCGGTCGGCGAGCGGGCGGGGGATGCGCCAGACGCGGGGGCGGAAGAGTTCTTCGGGGAAGTCGTAGGCCTCGGCTTGCACATCCTGGGGGAGCGAGAGGGTCACTGCGCCGGTTTCGGCGGGGGAGGTGAGCACGCGCATCACTTCGGGCAGGCTGGTGATGAGCTGCTCGGGGCGGCTGATGCGGTCCCAGTAGCGGCTGACGGGCTTGAAGCAGTCGTTGACGGAAATATCCTGGGAGGCGGCGGATTCCAACTGCTGCAGGACGGGGGCAACGTTGCGGCGGGCGAAGATATCGCCCGGCAGGAGCAGCACCGGCAGGCGGTTAATGGTGGCGAGGGCAGCGCCGGTTATCATGTTGGTGGCGCCGGGGCCGATGGAGGAGGTGCAGGCAAAGGTTTGCAGACGATTTTTGGCTTTGGCGTAGCCGGCTGCCAGGTGGACGGCGGCCTGCTCGTTACGCACCATGATGTAGCGGAAATCCGGGTTTTGCTGCAGGGCCTGTCCGATGCCCGCCACGTTACCGTGGCCAAAAATGCCGAGGATGCCGGCAAAGAAGGGGTTCTGGACGCCGTCGCGCTCGACCAACTGGTTTTTAAGGAAGAGAATGAGCGCTTGAGCGGTGGTTAATCGCAGGTGGGTCATGGGTTTCACCTTTCAGGCGGGGATGACATCCGGATTGGGCAGCATGAAGTCGCGGATGATGCCCATCAATTCGACGTTGGAGCCGATAAAGCCGCGCAGGGTGCGCAGGGTGGCGCCGAAGGTATCAAACTCGTCCACGGTCATGCCGTCGGGCTCGTAGGCGCGGCGGAACTCCGGCAGGGTTTGCAGGGCGGAGAGAATGGCGGGCGCAACGGGGGTATCCATGGTGAGGGAGACCTGGATATCGCTGGCGTTGGCTTTGAGTTGCCATTCGTAGGGCAAGGAGGCAATCATTTCGCCGCCAATCAGCTCTGACCAGTGGCCGAGGTGGCGGTAGGCGGCAGCCAGCAGGCGGGCGCGGTAGCCGCGCTGCTGGAAGATGGCGTAGGCTTTCTTCATGGCGGCGATGCCAGCCCAATCGAGAATGGACGGGTCGAAGGGGATGCCCTCTTTTTTAACCCAGATTTTGAGCCAGTCATCCAGGCGGCCAATCATGATGGTGCAAACCGGACCCATCTCGGCGGTGGGCAAGCCAAGGGCTGCGCGGCGGTTGAGCCCGCGCTCCACAGCCTCGGCGACGGCCACAGCCTGCGGCACGCAGAAGCTGACGGTGGCGTTGATGGAGACGCCCTGGAAGGTGGCTTCTTCGATGGCCTGGACGCCCGCGCGGGTGACAGGGATTTTGACAATCATGTTGGGGGCCAGGGTGTTGAAATGTACAGCCTGTTCAACGATGGTGTGGGCGTCGCGGTAGAAGGCGGGATTGGTCTGGATGGAGAGGCGGCCTTTTTTGCCGTGGTATTTGTGGAAGGCGGGCAGGAGGAACTTTGAGCCAACCACCGCCATTTCCTCGATGAGTTTCCAGGCTACCTGAGTCTCCGTCCAGGTGGAATTTTCGGTGATGATTTGATGGATGCGGTCTTTCCACAGGTGCATCTCTTTTTTGAGGACAGCAACGACAATGGTGGGGTTGGTGGTGGCGCCCACTGCGCCGTTTTCAACGGCGTAGGTCAGTTCCTGCACAGCGCAGGAGTCGTTCCAGTAATCGGTGGGGGAAATAAGGGTCATCTGGTGCAGCTTGGATTTATATTCCATGGCGAAGGTTCACTCCTTGTTGAAGGTCTGGGGTAGGGGTGCAAACGGGTCACTTGACTATGGGCAGACGGGGGTCTTTATCCACCCAGGTCTCTTTAATCCAACTGTAGGCCGGGTCATCGGTGGCTGCCAGGGATTGATCGGAGCCGGCGAGGATGTTGAGGTAGTAGGCGGTGTAACCGTGAGCCGCCACCACAGGGTGGTAGCCCTCCGGTGAGAGCACCAGGCAGCTATCCTGAACGAAGATGAGCTCATCGAGGCTGCGGTCTTCATTGTAAATGCGCTGGTAGGCGTATCCTTCCGGGCGGTCAATTTTGTAGAAATAGACTTCTTCCAGGTCGGCTTCCAGCAGGTTGCCGTTGGCATCCAGTTTGCGCTGATCGTGCTTGTGGGGCGGGTAGGAGCTCCAGTTGCCAGGTGGGGTGTAAACTTCCACCACCACCAGGCGGTCGCACTCGAAGCCCGGCGGGATCATTTTGTTAATCTGGCGGGTGGCGTTGCCGCCGCCGCGGATTTCCACGGCCACATCGGCGGGCTTGACCAGGCGGGCGGGGTGGTCGTGGGCGGCTTGTGCCCAGCCGCAGGCAAAATCCAACAAGTCTGAGGTGGTGGTGACGGTGAACCGGGTTTTGCGCGGCAGATAGAGGGTGGTGGGCATGCCAGCGAAGACGTTGGCCCTGCCTCCCAGGTTCAACCACTGCCCGGCGTTGGAAGTGACATTGCAGGTGCCGCCGAGGATGACCAAAGCCAGCTCGTTGGGGCCTGTGTCGAAGCTCCAGGACTGGGCGCGGGTGAGCCTGACGGCGCAAAAGTTGAGGTGCTCCCAGCCGGCGGTTTGCGGGGTGACGCGGATATAGTCGGGCCGGGAGAAATCGGGTGGGATGAGAAGGCGGGAACTGGGCATTGTTTGCTCCTGGTTTAATTAGCCCTGGATGAGCGGTGCGGCGGTGGAAGCGCGCACCTGCAGATGACCGCGCAGAACGCGCCGCACGGCGGGTTGCGCGGGGGGGGCGGTGAGCAGGTCCAGCATCACCTGGGCGGCCTGAGCGCCAATTTGACGCTTGGGCTGGTCAAAAGTGGTGAGGGGCGGGTTGGTGAGGGCGGAAAAGGGGATGTTATCAAAGCCCGCCAGGGAGAAATCCGCGGGGATGGAAAAACCTTTGCGCTGCAGTTCGGTGAGCGCGCCGATGGCCATCAGGTCATTGAA
>CAYVOX010000086.1:0-13921 GCA_964453035.1 uncultured Anaerolineaceae bacterium | reverse complement strand
CGTCGATCTTGATATCCAACATGCGCAGGAGATCGCGCAGCTCTTCGAGGCTCCACTCGCGGGTCTTGAGCCACAGGGCGCGCACTACGGGGTCGCCGGCGTCCCAGCGGCGGTAGAGCTCGCGGCGTTCGGCATCGTAGGCCTCGCGGCGCGCTTTTTCTGCATCGGTTTCGTCGTTATAAGCCTGGAAGGAAACACGCGCCAGCCTGTAATTTTCCCACTGCAAAATTGGCACTTCGATGTGGTAATCCTGGTAGAGATGATCTTTTAGCCAGTTAATATCAACCGAGGCTGGAAGCGGACAGGCTGCCATTTGTGCGAACCAATCTGACTCCGGTGTGTAGATTGGGAGTACCCTGGACCACTGAGCGATTCTATCCAGAGTCACCGCTGCTAAGTGGTGGCAGCGCTGCTGAACCTGTGACCAATCATGCTCTTTTTGGTATTCAATGGCGGCCGGGACAGTGAGATAGGCAGCAATGTCGCGCGTTCCAGTCCACTGGAGATAATCAATGAATTGCGAAGGGCCGGGGATCTCACTTTGCCAACCCCAGCTGACGATGAGGGGCTCGACAAGCGGTTGCACTTCAGGGCGGGCGTAGAGAAACCCTGCGCCTTTGGGAGCACACAACCATTTGTGTAAATTGGCACCGTAAAAATCTGCGCCCAATTCTGCAAGGTTAAGGTCAATTTGCCCGGGAGCGTGAGCGCCATCAATGACCGTTAAGATACCTTCCTGGCGGGCACGCGCGCAAATGGCTTTGACCGGAGCAATCAGCGCGGTTGGCGAACTGATGTGAGAGAGAAAAATCACGCGAGTATGAGGCGTGACACCTTTCCAAAATTCTTCAATATAGTGCTCGGGTGAACTGACTGGTACAGAAATAACATGATTGATATACTTAAATTGAGACTGCAGGGCAAGAAATTTCCAGGTGCGGTCCATCGCGCCATATTCCATGTTGGAAGCCAGCACTTCGTCATTTTGGTTTAGCTTGAGGCTGCGAGCCACAACATTGATGGCTTCAGTTACATTTGTAGTGTAAACGAGGTCGTTGCAATCGGCGCCCAGGAATTCACCCAAGGCTCGACGGGAGCGCGCAAGCAGTTCAGGGGCTTTACGGCCCAGAAATTCAACCGGTTGGCGCTCAAGTTCAAGCTGCCAGGCTTGATACTGTTTGAATACGGGCGCAGGCACTGAACCGAATGAGCCGTGGTTTAGAAAGGTAATTGAGGGATCAAGCAGGGAATTCTGGAGATTTTTCATTGGAGGAGATTATACCAAACCATCCATGAGAATTGACTTTCAATGGTGTTTGAGCTTATAACCCGGATTATTCGACCTCACAGGCCTATCCCGGCGGAGTTGCGCGGGAATTTTTTGCATTTATTTGGCGACATTGCCTGGTACGGCGTTCTCAATGGAAGCACGATTGCTTTTCTTTCCGTCTATGCCACCCGGCTGGGGGCGACTGGTGACCAGGTCGGTTTGCTTGGGGCAACGGCTGCTTTTGCTAACCTAATTTTTACGCTGCCAATTGGTGTTTTGATTTCCAGGCACACAGTTTCGCGTTCCGTTCTGTGGTCAGCTATTCTCAACCGCGTTTTTTACACAATTTTCCTTGTGATTCCGGTATTATTTCTGCCGCAAATTCAAATCCAAATTATCATCATCACCACGCTGGTGATGTCTATCCCGCTGACCGGGGTGATGGTGGGTTTTAATGCCCTGTTTGCCGAGGCTGTTCCGCAGGAGTGGCGCGCTTACGTTGCCAGTATCCGAAACGCTATTGTTTCCTTAGCCTCGATGGTGACCACCTTAATCTGCGGTGTGATCCTGGATGCCTCCTCTTTAGCGGTGGGTTACCAGATTGTTTTTGGCATTGGCCTGGTGGGGAGCGTGGTCAGCACGCTTCACCTTTCCAGGATAAAAAGCCTTGAGGGCGGCAATGCTTTGCATAGTGAAGCGCGTCCGATGGGTTCCAGTTGGCGCATGCTGTTTCGATTTGATGTGCTAAAAACGGGCTACTTAAAAATCATCGCGATATTCTTTGTTTTCCACCTGTTCCAGTTCCTGGTTATTCCGATTTTTCCGCTCTTTGTGGTTAATAAGCTGGGATACAGCGATCAAATCATCAGCCTGGGAATGAGTTTCTTCCAGGTGACGACGTTCTTTATTTCAACACAAGTTATCCGCATCTCACGAAGGGCGAAAAACCACATAATTGTGGGCATCGGCATGGTGTTGATGGCTGAATTTCCGATGTTCATTCCCTTTGCGCATCAAACGCCCATTTATCTGCTGGTGGTCGCGCTTAGCGGAGTGGGGTGGGGATTGGTCAGCGCGACGATGTTCAATTATCTGCTGGAAAGAATGCCAGATGATGAACGCCCGGCGCATATGTCATGGTACAACATCTCGTACAATGCTGCGGTACTGATTGGATCGATGGGAGGGCCTTTGATAGCCAGTATCATCGGTTATGAATCGGCTTTCTGGGTGTTTGCGTTTGGCCGCGCGATGATTGGGATTGTGCTTCTACTCTGGGGGTAGATATGTTAAAATGACGCCATGAGTGTTAAAACCGTAGCAACCAATCGTAAAGCGCACTTTGAATTCTTTCTACTGGACACATTTGAAGCCGGATTAGCGCTTCAGGGCACAGAGATTAAGTCTATTCGAGCCGGGCAAATCAGCATCACTGAGGCTTTCATCAAGATTGAAGAGGGGCAAGGATGGCTGGTTAATGCGCATATCGCACCGTACGATCCGGGGAGTTATAACAACCATGACCCCAAACGTCCACGCCGGTTGCTGCTGCACAAACGAGAGCTGCGCCAGATGTGGGAAGCTGTTCGCCAGAAAGGCATGACGATTGTGCCTGTGAAGGTGTACCTGAAAGAAGGGCGCGCAAAACTTGAGGTGGCTATTGCACGGGGTAAAAAGCTTTACGATAAGCGCGCCGAAATTGCCAAGAAAGATTTGGCGCGTGATTTTGAGCGTCAACGTCAGCGGAACGACTAACGCTCAGGAATCCAGGAGAATTCATGATTGAAATCGATGGAAGCCAATTAACGATTGGTCAAATCGTTGCTGTAGCTAACGGGAACGAGCAGGTGAGGCTATCTGAGAGAGGTAAAAGGAATATAATAGCCAGCCACAACCGGTTGCTGGATATCCTGGCAATGGATAAGCCCGTTTACGGTATTAACACCGGCTTTGGGTTGTTTGCAGACCAGCGCATTCCTGTTTCTGATTCATCCAGGTTGAGCCGCAACCTGATTCTCAGCCATGCTGTTGGAACTGGACTTCCATTCTTATCTGAGGTGGTCAGGGCGGCGATGCTCGTGCGCGCCAACACGCTTGCCAAGGGGTATTCTGGCGTGCGACCGGTGATTGTTGAAACGTTGATTGCGATGCTCAATGTGGGTGTTGTGCCTGAGATTCCCTCACAGGGTTCGCTGGGATCTTCTGGTGACCTTATTCCGCTCTCGCACATGGCCCTGGTTTTTACGACGGACGAAAACAATCTCGAGGCAGAATCGGGTTGGGCGATTATTAATGGGCAACGGATGACCGGAAAAATCGCGATGCAATCTGCCGGGATCGAACGGGTGGTTCTGGGTCCAAAGGAAGGGCTGGCAATTAATAACGGCGCCACTTTTTCGGCGGCAATCGCTGCGATGAACCTTCACCAAGCATCGAATCTGTTAGGGGTGGCGGATTCTGCTCTGGCACTGAGCCTGGAGGCGGTGATGGGCTGCCTGCCGGCATTTGACGACAGGTTACACCAGGCACGGGGGCAGCGGGGGCAAATTGGCGTTGCAGAACATCTGCGAGAGTTGGTTGAGGAAAGCACCCTGATTAACCATGCCGGTAGAGTGCAAGATGCATACTCATTGCGCTGCGCCCCTCAGGTGCACGGCATAGCGCGGGATACGGTTACCTTTTGCACGGATGTTATCGAACGAGAAATTAACGCTGCTACCGATAATCCGCTCATTTTTGAAAATGGAGAAGTACTGTCGGGGGGTAATTTTCATGGAGAGCCGATAGGGCAGGTGATGGATTTTGTGAGCATCACCGTTTCTGAATTGGCAGCGATTTCAGAACGGAGAACATTTAGATTGCTGGATGATAAATTAAGCGGCGGTTTGCCTCCCATGCTGGTGGATCAACTGCGGGATGCTGGTCTGAACTCGGGGTTGATGATGCCTCAATATACAGCAGCCTCACTGGTGCTGGAAAACCAGACTCTGGCCACCCCGGACTCGGTGCATTCGTTGCCCACTTCGGGGGAGCAGGAGGACCATAACGCCAATTCGTTGACGGCAGCCGTGCATGCCTCACGGATCATTCAAAATACGATACGGGTAGTGGGTATTGAATTGTACACGGCCTCACGCGCCCTTGATTTACGTTTGCGAGCCCACCCAACTCTCAAAATGGGGCGTGGCACGCGGCGGGTTTATGAAAAAATCCGAGCGGTTGTTCCTTATCGGGCGGGGGATACGCTGTGGGCTCCGGAAATTGACCGGGTTTGCAGCCTCATTGTCGAGCCACATTTTTTGACGTAAAGACATTGCATTGACAACGAGTCATAAAACAGGTATCTTTGACCTATGAAACAAGAAATCTCTCGCCGCATGTTTTTAAAGAAAAGCCTGATTGGGGCAGGTGGATTGCTTTTAAGTCCGCTAATTCGCGGGAACTCCCTTCTGATGGATTGGCCACAAAACCAAAAATTGGGAAGAGTGTGTCGGGGCAAAATTGAGGTGAAAGCGAAACCCAATCCCGAGAGCAATACCGTCAAAGTCCTTTACGAAGATGCTGTTATGGTGTGGGTAAAGGAAGTGATTGGTGAGCCGAATATTTACCGCGGGAATAACCGGCGCTGGGTTGAGACACCCGAAGGATACATCTACGCTCCGGATTTACAGCCAGTGGTCAACCAGCCCAATACGCCGATGCAAACGTTACCGGTACAAAATGGCAACAAGGGGACGTGGGCTGAAGTGACAGTTCCCTACGTAACCACCACGCTGGCGAATGGACCGGCCAAATCGGAGCTGCTCAAACAGCATACTGATACACCGTTTTACCTGTATTACAGCCAGTTGTTCTGGATAGATGAACTGCGAACGGTGAATGGCAAAACCCAGTATCGGGTGACTGAAAAACACGGCAGCCCGGGAGATATCTTCTGGTGTGATGCAAGCGCATTTCGACCGCTGCTTCAGGCTGATGTGCAACCCATCAACCCAGGGGTTGCAGAAAAGCGGATTGTCATCAACCTGACTAATCAGACGATTACCTGCTTTGAAGGCAAGCGCGAGGTGTATTACTGCCGAATTTCCTCGGGTGCAAAGTTTGACGCTTCAGGTAAGGCGGTGGACGCCTGGTCCACGCCGGTTGGGTTGTATCATGTGGTCAGTCGTAAATTTATCTCTCTACATATGGCAAACGGCACCGCTGCCAGCGGGTATGAATTATTTGGTGTATCCTGGACTTCTATATTTGCTTCTGGGGGGGTTGCAATACATTCCACCTACTGGCACAACAATTATGGCATGCCGATGTCGCATGGGTGCGTTAATGCAACACCGGAGGATGCCAGGTGGATTTTCCTGTGGACGCTCCCCGAAGCACCCTACGACCCGGGAAAAATTGAAGTTTCAGGATATGAAGGTACCAAAGTACAGGTCATTGAGGTATAGATGGAAGTAACAATTGGATTGGCTTTTCTGGCTGGCCTGGCATCGTTTTTATCACCGTGTGTGTTTTCACTGGTTCCGGCGTACATTGGCTATTTGAGCGGAAGGGCGGTAGCCCTCAACCAAATTGAGAATCGCTCCAACCGCTGGGAAACCCTGGCGCACGGATTTGCATTTGTGCTGGGATTTAGCTTTGTTTTTATCCTCACGGGTATTGCTGTTTCTGCTTTAGGTGCGCTGCTTTATGACATTCGTCCCTGGATAGCAAAAATTGGGGGCATTGTTGTTATACTTTTCGGGCTGCATATGACCGGGTTACTCAGGATCCGCTTTCTCGAATATGATTTGCGGCCTCAAACCAACCAGGATATGCAGAGAAGCTTTCTTTCCTCTGCTTTGATGGGTGTTTTCTTCTCGTTTGGCTGGTCTCCCTGTGTCGGTCCGGTGTTGGGGGCGATTTACACGATTGCAGGATATTCTGGAAACGTGGCGCAAGGCATTCAATTATTGACCGCTTATTCGGTTGGATTGGCGATTCCGTTTTTGTTTGCTGCTCTGGGGGTTGGCTGGGTGACGAAGTTGCTCAGACGCTATGGGAAAGCGCTTCATTATATTGAAATCGGCATGGGCGTTCTTCTCATCATCATGGGCTTGATGCTGGTTCTAGGGATATTTGAACAGCTGGCCAGTTTTGGGTGGTTTGTTGATTTTGGCCTTTAGATAAGTGCCTGAGCTGAAAGATAATCGATATTTCCCTGAGGGAGATCGTTTGTGATTACAGTTACTTTCTACTATCGCAAAGGACAGGCGGAATGCCTGGAAGTTGAGAAGGCGCTGACTGAATTACTTAAAACGATTCCCTGTGAAGTTATCCAAATTGATGTTGATAAGGATACAGGGCTTTCTCAGGTTTATGGCAGCCATGTTCCAGTGGTTCACGTGGGACCTTATGTCCTGAAGAATCCAATCACCCCACTCAACCTGGAAATTGCGATGCGCTCTGCCCAGGACCGTGACGCGCACCTGACCAAAGCTGATGACCCCAATTACCAGAAGCGCCTCAAGCGCGGTCACAGTTTCACCGCACTGGATGGGCTGATATTGTGGCTAAGCCATCATTATGTGGGATTGTTTGTTAGCTTTCTGGCGCTATTCATTGGTGTCTCTATTCTAGCGCCGGTCTTCTTGAAGGCGGGGTGGGTCACTCCGGCGAAAGTCATCTATACCATTTATAGCCCACTCTGTCACCAGCTTTCGTTTCGCTCTTGGTTCTTGTTTGGCGAGCAGGCTTACTACCCTCGTGGCCTGGCTGGTATTCCGGGCATTAAAACATTCGAAGAGGTGTTTCGCATGCCGGCGAATGTTGATGAAAATACCGACAACTTCATCATGTATTCCAGGTATTACGAAGGGGATGAAGTCATCGGTTATAAAACCGCACTGTGTCAGCGTGACCTGGCGATTTACGCTTCCTTTATGCTTTTTGGGATCATATTTGCTGCCAGACAACGAAAAATCAAACCGGTTTCGTGGTGGATCTGGCTGCTCCTGGGGGTGATCCCCATGGCGATAGATGGCGTCTCTCAACTGCCGAGCCTGATGGCGGGCTTACCCGGCTGGTTACCCCTGAGGGAAAGTACTCCCATTTTCCGAACGATTACGGGCTTTTTATTTGGGTTCACCAGTGCGTGGTACCTTTTCCCGTTCATGGAAGATAGCATGCAAGAGACCAGGGCGATTTTATCTACAAAGAAAGCTGTTGCTGCTCAATCTGAAGTGGCGAGATAGGCGAATGCCGTTCACTGAAATTAATGGATTGAAGTATTTCACGTTTGAAGGATTAAATCGGGAAGGGATCAGGCACGGGATTTTCACCCGCAGGGGGGGAGTCAGCCCGTCGCCATGGGCTTCGCTGAACACGGGGGGATTAAGCGGAGACGAACGTGAAAACGTGGTTGAAAATCGGCGAAGGATTTTTACGGTGATGGACTTGCCGGTGGAGTCGATTTTTGACGTTTGGCAGGTTCACAGCAGCACCGTTATTTACTCGCAGCACCCTCGCCCACTGGATGCTCCACACCAAAGGGGTGATGCGATTTTCACAGACCAAAAAGGCGTGAGTTTATTCATGCGGTTTGGCGATTGCGTTCCCATTTTGTTGTATGATCCCATCCAAAAGGTGATTGCGATTGCTCATGCCGGTTGGCAGGGAACGGTGAAACTGATTGCAGAAAAGGTAGTGACCGAGATGTGCAGTCAAAAGGGGTGCCATCCGGAAGATATCCTTGCGGGAATCGGCCCATCCATCGGTGCTGATCATTATCCGGTCGGCGCTGACGTTGTCACTGAGGTGATCCGCGCCTTTGGTGATATGCCTGGATTGTTGACCTATCAGAATGGCAGAACTCATTTGGATCTATGGCAGGCGAATGCCACAGCTTTGAGACGCGCGGGCGTAAAGCAGATTGAGATTGCCAACATTTGCACGGCATGCCACAATGATGATTGGTACTCTCACCGCTTTGAACACGGGAAAACCGGTCGGTTTGGCGCTCTCATCAGCCTGGTGTGAGGGTAAGGTATGCAAATAGGGATGGATGCGATCTTAGCCAACCTCCGAGAAGTAAACCGGAGAATTACTGAAGCGGCTGACCTATCCGGCAGGCGGAGGGATGATGTTCGGCTGGTGGTGGTTTCAAAAGGGCAACCGGTGCAAGTGGTTGAAGCAGCTATTCATGCCGGGGTGAAGGATTTCGGTGAAAATTACCCGGAGGAGTCGCAACCTAAGATTCTTGCATTACATGGATATGACGTAACCTGGCATATGATTGGTCACCTGCAAAGTCGCAAAGCCGGTCTGGTTGTGGAGCATTTCCATTTCTTTCAGGCATTAGATAGCCTTCGCCTGGCGCAAAAGCTGCAGCGAATTTTGGAGGAGCGGCAAAAGACACTACCGGTTTTACTGGAAGTCAATGTTGGGGATGAAGCAGCTAAATATGGATGGAGAATCGGGGAAAATCAAACCTGGGAGGCGCTGGAAGCGGATATCCGCGAAATTACCAGGTTGGAGCGACTGCAAATTCATGGCTTGATGACCATGCCGCCATACGGGCTTGACCTAGAGGTCGTCCGGCCATATTTTAGCCTTCTGCGACAGTTGCGAGACAGATTAGTGCTCAAGTTCCCAAACATAAACTGGCAGGAGCTTTCAATGGGTACAAGCGCTGATTATGAGGTGGCAGTGCAGGAAGGGGCGACGATGGTTCGGGTGGGGCAGGCAATTCTAGGCCCGAGGTTAACAGTGAAAGAAACCGGAGGATAAAAGGTATAATCTGATGATGGTAAACATCCTGGTTCCCCTCATTCAAACAATCGCTTGGATTCTGGTGATTGCGGTCATTGTGGATGTGATTTTGTCCTACTTCATGCGACCGTATGATCCCGTGCGCGTCAAACTTGACCACATCGTCAATATTTTCCTCGATCCCATCCGGAAGCTGCTGCCTTCTAACCTGGGACTTGATATCAGCCCAATCATTTTTATTATTATTGTTCAAATCCTTGAAACGATTCTCATCAGCCTGGTAACATCAATTGGATAAACTATGAGTGCAGACAGGAAATTTAAGCTCAACAACGCTCAAAGCGGCGCTGCCCTGGCGGTGAGGGTTATTCCTGATTCCAGCCGGAATGAAATTGTTGGCATCATGGAAGATGGGCGGCTGAAAATTCAACTGACTGGTTCTGGAGGGGGTGGTCAAACCAACCGAATGCTTATCCAGTTTTTAGCTAAGAGGTTTGACCTGGAGGCAGGAAAAATCGAAATAATTGCTGGCGAAAGTCAGCAGGATAAGCTTGTGGTGATTGTGGGGGCGGACGCGAAAGTAATCGATGCAAAAATCAAAGAGATACTTGCGAAACCTTAATGGGTGAGGTTTGTGCCACTCATGGCAAAGAATGCCAGCGTATTAACTGCTGCCTGTTCTACTTCCCGGTTGGTATCGCGCGCAGCAAGCTCGACTGCCTGTATGGTTTCCCTGGAAGGAATCCGGCGTAAGTAATCCAAAGCGGCGATTTTTTGTTCAACTGTTCCACTCTGCAGCGCTTTGAGCAGAATACCCTGTCCAGAATCACCAACGGGTATTCCTTCACCGGATTGGCTGGCCAGTTCTAGCAGCCAGGGGGAGTCGTGAGCTGGCACCGGATTGGTTGGAATCAACCGCAAGGGATGCTTAAGTGTTTCCAGTGTTTGGCCAGCGACGTTTCTGACCACCCACTGCCCATCCTGGACGGCAAGTTTTTCAATGAGCGTGGCAGCCCAGTCCTGATGAATTTGCGCCAGCCCGATGACTGCAGCCCGACGCACGAGAATCTGGTCAGATTCTGCGGCGGATTTGAGCAGGTCATATCCATCGTCTGGATTGGCTGCCAGGCATTCCGCTGCTACCTGGCTGAGATTTTCATCACCACTTTTAAGTAATTCTTCAACAACGGCCAGGCTTGCGGGTGCTCTGAGTGCTCCAATTGCAAATGCGGCGGTGAGGCGAACTTCGGGGGTGGGATCAGCCAGCAGTTTTGTCAAACCCTGCAGGGATTTGTCGTCTTGGAGCGCACCGCTGCCCAATGCAGCCAATAGTCGCACACTGGCATATTGGGATGCTAATAATTGCCGAAGAAGAACCGGAACTGAGGGGTCATTGGTACAGGCTAAGGCGCTGAGAAATCTTGATCGAATGGAAAAAGGTAAATCCTCACGGTGCAACAACTGGGTTAACTGTCGCATGACGTGCGTCCGCCAGGGGAGGTTCACGGGAACATCTTTTATCCAGCGGCAAACGCGTAGAAAATTTTCAAATAATGGGGGTTGAGGAGAATAAATAAATCCTTCAATAAACTCAACCGCCTGACCCTGCGCTGCCTGATAATGCAAGGTAAGTTCCGCGACAAGCCAATGCACCTCGAAGGTTTTATTTGATCCGGTGGCGTTAGCTGGCTCTGGAGCATTTGAACTGACCAGGAACCCCGTGATGACTGGATGTGAAAATGAGATTACACCGCCAGTGAATTCCACCAGAAGGCCGGTGCGAACCAGGCTTTCGATGATTTTGCTGGCGTTGGAAACTTTGCTGCCCTTTTTAGATCCGGGTGATTTTCCTTCGACCTCACCGGTTGGTGATGTAACTAATGTGGGTTGCTGGGAGGAATTCGTCCGGGATAAGAAATTCTCAACTTCAGATTTTGCCAGGCCAATATTGTTGGCAGAAAAAAAGCCGAGTGCCAGAAATTGCAGAATTTCTCTGGAGACAATTCCCCTGGAACAGCGGTCAAGATACGAACTAATCGCCTGCAAATTGGAACTTCCCGCCAGGTCACCGCTGTAGAAACTCCACAGGCGAAGCGTCCATTCCAGCGGAGAGAGGGCAATGCTTTCCTGCTCGATCCAATTATTGATCACCATAGAATCAATTGTGACAGGGTTGGACTTCTGCAACTGAGGTGCAACCAACTTTATCCACTGTTCTCCCCAGGTGGTTATGAACGCTTCGCGGTCGGCAGCATTCCAGGATGCCAGCGTCAACGGAGTAAATCCGATTTGCAGGATGCCATCGAAGTATTCTGATGAGGCAGAAACTACTACCTGAATTTTTGGATTGGTGTTAATGAGGGCTTTAAGGAATGAAACGTATTGTGTGAGGTATTGCGGGTGGAGTTCGTCTAAGCCATCCAGTATCACTATCAGATTTCCATCGCCAGCCAGGTTCTTTAAAAACGCCGGGATCCGTTTTTGAATAATGAGAGGCGATCTGGCAACTACTACGGCAACCAACTGCGCCAGCGGATCATCTGTTGGCAAAGTCGGGATAGTTACCTCATTAACATTAAGGTATAACGGGAAGCAGGTGTTCTTTTTGCCAATTTTTGGATCTTTCGCTGCGAGGAGATTGGCAAGATGAGCCAGGGTGACTGTCTTACCGCATCCTGCCGGACCGATGATGGCCAGGTGGGCATGATTCTGTATGGCCTGAGCGATGCTAAACGATGGATAGGGGTATTGAGTGGTAACTTCAGGCCAATCCGGGTGGTAAGGGATGAGGGTTGCGGAAAGGGGCCGGGTGTGATGCGGACTTTGCGCGTCAATCCCAAAAGGCACCATAATTCGAGGTTCAATCAGGATTTCATTGAGCGAAAATATTGGATTGGCGAGGTGATTGCGCTGGGCGCGCTTTTGAACATCCAGACGCAGGTACCGGTCAATATTTGAGAAATTCGTCTGGCGCCAATGATCAAGCTTGCCCTTAAAAAAACGGACAATTGCCGGCGCCGATTTCGACAGGTGGTTAAGCAACCACCAGAATACGCTGGCAGTGACAAAACCCAGAATGAATGAGGTTAACTCAAACCGGAAGGATAACCATTCCATCACATTTATCCAGCGTAAACAATTCGCCCACAGGACGAGCAGAAGACAATGTTATGGGGGGAGCGAGCGCTCTGCAATTCCGCCGGGCGCAGCGAAGAGCCGCAGGCTTTGCAGGCGCCGTCCTCGATCAACGAAATCGCCAGACCGCGTTTTTGTTCACGTAACTTATGATAAATTGCCAGGCTTTCTGAGGTAATTTGCGTCATGCAGGCATTTCGTTCAGTGCTCAGGATTTCCTGCTGGCGCTCATGTTGATGTTTCTCGCCAAGAAGGCCAGTCTGACGTGTGGCAAGTGCGCTTTGCGTTTGAATCAGGTTTTCTTCAGCTGCTTTCTTTGATGCTTCGGCGGTTTCAAGTGTTACCATTGCCTCCAATTGCTGGTCTTCCAATTGGCCAATCAACCTTTTAAGGGAAGCGATCTCGTTTTGTAGATCCTGTAATTCCTTGGGGTTTCTTATTTTCCCGCCGTAAAGGGCTGCTTCGCTGGTCTCCATTTTGATGCGGTGGCTCTGCGCTTTTTCCTCAATTGCGCGCAGCGTCTGGTGTGTCTGGTAGTGCTCCTGCCGCGCTTGAGCTAACGCATTTTCGGCATCTTGCAAAGTCTTATCAGAATTAAGAATGGTCTGGATCTCCTTCAGACGGTGCGAGATTTGGTCCAGTTGGGAGTCGATTTTTTGGAGTTGAAAGAGATGGAGAACCTGATTCATACCCTCGATTATAGAGGGGGAACCAGGATAAGGCAAGTGCTTTGCCACTTTCGCGGCTCTGTGTCTTGAAATCATGTATACTTTTACGGTACATCGTGTTGATTAACCCCGCGAAGATAGTCTGAACCGGACGAAATGAACCGAAAAGCGTTACTGACCGCATTTGTCGCTTTGCTTTGCTGGACGCTGCCTTACCTGGCGGGTTGGCTTTCGGCGGGTGATACGCATCAATTCCTTGGATTCTTGCTTAATCCGATTGACGGCAATTCCTACCTGGCGAAGATGCAGCTGGGCAGAATGGGGGATTGGCGGTTTACGCTGCCCTACACTGCCCATCCGGGTGAGGGCGCTTATCTGTTCCTGTTTTATATTGCGTTGGGCTATCTGGCAAGGTTGCTTTCGCTACCCTTGATTGTCGTGTTCCATGCGGCGCGCATATTGGCTGCAATGTTCATGCTGTGGGCTATCTGGCGGTTTCTACAGATTATTTTCAGACAGGAGGCGGTGCTTATCCCCTCAGCTTTTATGTTAGTTACCTTTGGCTCAGGCATGGGTTGGCTATTCAGTCCCTTACTGGGAGTAACCTCTGATTTTTGGGTGGCTGAAGCGTATCCGTTCCTCTCCGGGTATGTTAATCCTCATTTTCCACTGGGGATAGGCTTAATCATGCTGATTTTGATTCAGACCTACCAGACGATGAGTTGGAAATTGAAACTATCCTTGTTGCTTGAGGGAATATTGCTTTCGATTATCATGCCGTTTGGAATTGTGGTTCTGGCTGTCATCCTGGTGGGGCGGATATTTTGGTACGGTTGGCACGTTAAAAAATGGCAAGTTGAACTGGCAATTTGGCCGCTTTTGGCTGGAGGGGGCTTCCTCCTTTATCAGTTTATCGCGATTCAAACCGACCCAGTTCTCTCGCAATGGAATTCTCAAAATATCACCGTTTCTCCACCGTTGTGGGATTATTTGGTTTCGTTTTCTCCGGTTCTGCTACTTGCGGTGATTGGTATCATTCGTTTGGGGAAAGGCGATAAACCATCCGATTGGTGGTTGGTGATGGGGTGGATCGTCCTGG
>CAYVOX010000085.1:0-13976 GCA_964453035.1 uncultured Anaerolineaceae bacterium | reverse complement strand
TCCAGGGGTTACGCGTTTTCAACGTAGCCAACCCGGCAGCCCCTTATCTGGTTGGCATGTTTGATACGCCCGGCACCGCCCATGACGTTGCTGTTTCCGGCTCCACCGCCTACATCGCCGATGTGGATGGCGGTCTGCGCCTGCTGGATATCAGCGTTCCCAGTGCTCCCAGCGATCAAGGTTCAGTAGGGGCAGCGGATGCCCGCGCTGTTGCCGTTGACGGCGACTATGCCTACGTTGCCAATGGGGCTGATGGGCTCAGAAGCATCTCCTTCTCGTCTATTCCCCCGCTCATTGAGGATTTCGTCATGAATGATCATAATGAATACATCAAGAATGTAGCCGTCTCCAGCAATTATGCCTATCTTGCCGATGAACAATTCGGATTGGTGATTGTCGACCGCTTCGACCCATCCGGTATGAAAGAAGTCGGCCGGGTTGAGACGGAAAAACCGCACGCTGTGGTTGTGCGCGGTAGTTATGCTTACATGGCTGATGGTCCTGGGGGATTGCGCATCATCAATATCTCCAATCCTGCATCGCCCACCCTGGTCGGGACTCTTCCCACCACCGGTCCGGTAGTTGATGTTGCCGTAGCTGGTAACCTGGTTTATCTCGCCGAAAAGGAAATCGGCCTGCGGGTGGTTAATGTTGCCAACCCGTCCGCGCCGCTCCTGGTCGGCCTGATCAATACGCCGGGTATCGTCAGCGGCGTGACCTATGACGAAAATGCGCTCTACGTTTCAGATTACAACGGCGGCTTGCTGCTTTACACCCCACCCCCCGGGCTTTTCATCCAATCGCTGCCGCTGGTGCTCAAGTAAGCTGCATCATCCTTTTACAGATGACCAAAAAACCACACACCGCAACCGCCCTGGCTCACCCCAACATCGCTTTCATTAAGTATTGGGGCAATCGAGATGCTGCCCTGCGCCTTCCCGCCAGCGGCTCCATTTCCATGAACCTGTCTGGCCTGCTCTCCGAAACCTCCGTCACCTTCTCACCCGCCTTCATCGAGGATTCGCTCACCTTAAACCACCAGCCTGCCTCCAGTCTCGCTCTGCAGCGCGTCTCTCAATTTCTGGATCTCATCCGCCAGCTTTCCGGCTCTAAGCTTTATGCTCAGGTTAAAAGCTTCAACAATTTTCCAACCGGTGCTGGCATTGCCTCCTCCGCTTCAGCCTTTGCCGCCCTGGCTCTGGCCGCCTCCACCGCTCTCGATCTGCATCTGACCGAAGCGCAGCTCTCTCGACTGGCTCGCCGTGGTTCAGGTTCGGCCTGCCGCTCCATTCCTTCGGGCTTTGTCGAGTGGCGCCTGGGAACAGGCGACCTGGACTCCTACGCCGAATCCATCGCCCCACCCGAGTACTGGGAGTTGGTGGACCTCGTTGCCATTGTTCACCGCGCGCACAAAGCCACCGGCTCCTCGGAGGGACATGCCCTCGCCGATACCAGCCCCCTTAACCCCGCCCGGCTCGCGGATGCGCCTCGCCGCCTGGATCTTTGCCGCCAGGCCATCCGCGCGCGCGATTTTGACGCCCTCGCTCGCGTTATCGAGCTGGATTCCACTCTCATGCACGCGGTCATGATGACCTCGTCGCCGCCCCTGTTCTACTGGGAGCCTGCCACCCTGCGCCTGCTCAAGCTTATCCCCCAGTGGCGCAGCCAGGGCTTGCCGGTCTGCTGTACGGTGGATGCCGGTCCCAACGTGCACATAATCTGCCCGCATTCCGCCGCGCCGCAGGTTCAAAACCTGATCCTTGAGCTCAAGTGCGTTTCCCAGGTTCTGCTTGCCCTTCCCGGCGGCCCCGCTGTCATTAAACCTTGCTGAGAGATTCCACAGGCTTTTCCCCCGCCCCTTCATTCAGGATATAATAGCTTTATCAATCTCGCGCATCTCACATCCAGGAAGGATGAACCACTTTGTTTGACACATTGCTGACCATTCTCGAATTTGTTCTCGTGCTCGGTTTCATGGCCTTTTTGCACGAACTCGGCCATTTCCTTACCTCGCGCATGTTTAATATTGAAGTAAAAGAATTTGGCATCGGCCTCCCCCCTCGAATCGTTAAGCTTTTCACCTGGAAAGGCACCGAATTTACCCTCAACTGGATTCCGTTCGGCGCTTTTGTTCTTCCCAAGGGCGAAGATGATCCCACCGTTCCCGATGGTCTCTCCGCTGCCCATCCCCTCAAGCGCCTGGTCGTCCTGCTGGGCGGTCCGCTCATGAACATCGCTACTGCCATCATCCTCTTCACCGTCCTGGTCGGCACCGTCGGCGTGCCCGATACCTCGCGTGTTGTGGTTGACTCTGTTATCCTTGAATCCCCCGCCTACCAGATGCAGCTCAAATCCGGCGACATCGTCCTCCAGGTGGCCGGGCAGCCCATCACCAAAACTGACCAGGTTCGCCCCATCATTGACCAGTACCTCGGCAAAGAGGTGACCATCACCATTTCACGCGATGGCCAAACCCTCACCCTCACCGGCGTACCCCGCGCTGAATTCCCCGAAGGCCAGGGACCACTTGGCTTTTCCCTCACCAACCCCTACGTGCCCATCCCCGCCTCCCAGGCCCTCACCAGCGGCTTTGAACTGACCGCCGAGATATCCAAGCAGCTCTTCCTCCTCCCCGGTCGCATGATTGCCGGCCAACTCAGTGCCGAAGAGAGCCGCATTGTTGGGCCTAAAGGCATGTTTGATATCTACAACCAGGCCAAGGAACGCGACCGCGAAACTGTCGCCACCTCACCCTCCACCCCTGCCGTCAACGCCCTTTACTTCCTGGCGCTCATCTCCACGGCGCTCGGCATCACCAACCTGCTCCCCTTGCCAGCTCTGGATGGCGGGCGGATTATCTTCATCCTCCCCGAGCTCATCTTCCGCAAGCGCATCCCGGCAAAATATGAGAGCCTGGTGCATGCGATTGGCTTCTTCGCGCTCATCGGGCTGCTGGTACTCGTTACTATTCAAGATTTTATCAATCCTGCCGTCTTGCCCTGAGAGGTGGTCATGTCTCCAAAAGATATCTCCTTCAAACAGGTTATCACAGCCCTCCTCGATGACCAGAAACCCTTTCCTCCCGCCTACCTGCAACGCTTTTCCGACCTGACTGCTTTGGAATTGCAGGAGCTTAAGACTGCCTGGCCCAATGTCAACCCGGAACGTAAAACCAACCTGTTAACAGACCTGGAAGATCTGGCTGACGTTGAAACCCTGGTGAATTTTTCTGATCTTGCCCGGCAACTCGTGTCTGACCCCCTTCCATCTGTTCGCGCCACAGCCATTCGACTGCTGTGGGAAGAACTGGATAACAAACTCATCCCCACCTTTCTATCCATCATGGAGAAAGACCCCGATGATGTTGTCCGCGCCACAGCCGCCACCGCACTGGGGCAGTTCATATACCTGGGTGAACTTGATGAAGTTCCCCCGGCTGCACACAGCCGCATCGAAGATGCCCTCCTTAAGAAAGTCAACGGCCCCGATGCCCCCCTCGTTCGCCGCCGCGCGTTAGAAGCCCTGGGTTACTCAAGCCGCCATGAAGTTCCTCCCCTGATTCGCAAATACTACCACTCAACCGAGACGGAATGGGTTGTCAGCGCGCTCTATGCCATGGGCCGCTCCTTAGACCCTCAGTGGGAGCAGGATGTTCTCACCTCAATCGCGTCGCCCGACCCCGAAATCAAGTTTGAAGCCGTGCGTGCTGCTGGCCCGCTTGAATTTTCTTCCGCCCGTTCCCTGCTTCTTGACATGCTCGATCATGCTGAAACTCTGGATGATGAACTTCGCAGCGCGGTGATCTGGTCACTTTCACAAATCGGTGGAGAAGGCGTGGCTGAGGTTTTTGAAAAACTTTATGAAGAAACGGAAGACGACGAAGAAATTGAATTTCTGGAGCTGGCGGTTGAAAATCTGGAATTCAAAGAGAACGGAGACGAATTCGACTTTTTCTCCGTTGAACCGGAGGGTAGCGAAGACTTTACCTCCATCATTGACCTGGAAGAAGACGCTCCCAAAGAAGACAAAGACGTTACGCCCAAAAAAACAACCAGGAAGAAGCCCAAAAAATAGCCTGCCATGCGCCGAGTTCCAGTCTACCTGATTCTCATTGCTATTTTGCTCCTCCCCTCGCTTGTTGTTCAGGGACAGGCCAAGGTCGATTTCAGCGATCTCAGCGCATACTATAAGTTTAATGACGTCATCACTTTTCAGGCCAAAATTCAGCCTCACTCTCCTGCAGAACTTTTCCTCCTCATCCATCCGGAAGGGCAGGATACCATCCTTGAACAGGTCACTACCAATGACCTGGGGGAGTTGATTTTTAATTTTGACCTCAAGAAAACCCCTCTACGCCCTTTCACCCGTGTTGAATACTGGCTGCGCGCCGCCGACTCATCCGGGCAAAAATTTGAAAGCCCCAGGCAGTCCTTTTTCTACGAAGAAAACCTGCAATCCTGGCAGCGCCTGGAAGAGGACCGCTTCATCATCAGCTGGCGCCAGGGCGACCAGAAATTCGGGCAGGCTGTCGCCAATGCTGCTCGCGCCGGCCTGCGCTCGGTGAACACCTACCTCCCCCTCGTCCCACCGACCACCATTCGCATTTACGTCTATCCTGCTGCGCGCGAGCTGCAAACCGCCCTGCTTGAAAACCAGAAAACCTGGGTTGCCGGTCACACCAGTCCTGATCTGAGCGTCATTCTCGTCTCCATCGCCCCGGGTTTGGATCAGCAACTCGAAATGGAGCGCCAGATTCCCCATGAATTGGCTCACATAGCCCTCTACCAGCTGACCGGTGAGTTCGCCTACGACCACCTTCCCCTCTGGTTAAACGAAGGCATCTCCTCCCTCGTAGAGCCCAATCCCAATTCAGAATACCGTATCGCGCTCGAGCGCAGCGCCCCCGGCGGGAATCTCATCCCCATGGAAAACCTGTGCGCCTCATTTCCCTCAGATGCCTCCAACGCCTTTCTCGCCTACGCGCAATCCGCCTCTTTTGTTCGCTTCTACTTTCAAAAATTCGGTGCAACCGGCCTTTCTGCTCTCATCGAGCAGTACAAAAACGGCGTCGGCTGCCTTGAGGGCGTCCAGACTGCTACCGGTTCCTCGCTGACTACACTCCAATCGCGCTGGCAGCAAGAAGCGCTTGGCATCAACCCCACTGCCCTCGCGCTCCAAAACCTGGCCCCCTACCTGGTCATCGCCGTGCTTCTCTTCTTGCTCCCGCTCAGCCTGGGCTTGCGCGCCCTTCTGCACCCCAAAGGTTAGCCTTGGAAGAGCAACCTGCTGCTTATCATGCCATCATCCAGGGGCGCGTTCAGGGCGTCGGCTTCCGCTATTTTGTCCTCGAGCAAGCCCAGCGCCTTGAACTCACCGGTTGGGTGCGCAACCGCATCCGCGGCGAGGTCGAGGTTCATGCAGAGGGTTCTCGTCCCGCATTGCAAAATCTACTCATCCAGTTGGAACGCGGTCCGAGCATGGCTGATGTTACCAACATTACTGTTGAATGGCTTGACCCCACATGCTCCTACAACAAATTCAACGTAGCCCCCACCGATTGGTGATTTTTTCTCATTCCCTGTTCACAGCCCACTAATGAGAGTATAATCCAAACTTAGTCCCAGCCCGCGGCTGGTATTTGTATGAATCGGAGGCCGTAATTGATGAATCGCCGTTACATCAATCTTATTATCATCGTAATCCTGATCGCTCTCTCCCTCTGGGCCGTTCTTCCCAATGAGGGCCTTGAGATCGGAACCTTCACGCGGTCAATGCAAACCGTCCAGGGTCTCGATCTGCGCGGTGGTTTGCAGGGCTTGCTGGAAGTTGACCTTCCTGCCGACCGCCCCGTCACCGCTCAAAACATGGAAGATGCCCGTCTCATCCTTGAGAACCGCGTCAATGGTCTCGGCCTGAGCGAGGCGAACGTCCAAATCGCCGGCGACCGCCGCATGGTTGTTGAAATTCCCGGTGAAACCGATCCCGAAGCTGTGATTGGCGTTATTAAAGAAACCGGCTTGCTGGAATTTGTGGATCTGGGCAGCACCCAGCTTGAGGAAGGCACTATCATCGTCACCTCACTGGGCGGCAAGCAGTCCTCCCCCTCCTCCACGCCAACCGTCGCCCCCACTGCCGTGCCTACTGCCGCCGTTACCCCCGGTGGTCCCACCCCGACGGCTGCCCCCACTGCCACACCGCAGACCGTCTGGCCCACCCTCATCACCGGCGACCAGCTTGAAACAGTGTCCGTCTCCGTGGATGAACTGGGCAAGTACCAGATTAACTTTGAACTCAAGTCCGAAGGCGCCACCAAATTTGCCGAATACACCCGCAATAACGTCGGTAAAATTCTCGCCATCGTTCTCGACAAGCGCATCATCTCCGCTCCTGGCATCCAATCCGCCATTCCCGACGGCAAAGGCCGCATCACGGGCGCCTTCACCTACGACGAAGCTAACAACCTCGCCATCCAGATGCGCTACGGCTCTCTGCCGGTGCCCTTCAAGGTTGTGGAAAGCCGCATCATCGGCCCCACCCTTGGCGAAGACTCCCTCAACAAAAGCATCCTGGCAGGCCTCATCGGCTTCATAATCGTTGCCCTGTTCATGATGATTTACTACCGCCTGCCGGGTTTCCTTGCCATTTTATCCATCACCACCTACGGACTCATCACCCTCGCGCTGTGGAACTTCATTCCCGTCACCCTCACCCTACCCGGTATCGCTGGCTTCTTACTCAGCACCGGCGGCGCGCTTGATGCGAACATCCTCATGTTTGAGCGCCTCAAGGAAGAGCTGCGCGCGGGCCGTACCTTTGCCCAGGCTGTAGAACTTGGCTGGAAGCGCGCCTGGCCCTCCATCCGCGACTCGAACATCGCCACCCTCATCACCAGCCTCATCCTCTTCTGGTTTGGCTCAACCTTTGGCGCCACCATCGTTAAAGGCTTTGCGATTACCCTGGCGCTCGGCGTTGTTGTCTCCCTGTTCTGCGCCATCATGGTTACCCGCACCCTCCTGCAAATCGCGGTGAACTTCATCAAGTCAACCACTGCAAATCTAAAGTGGTTTGGCCTGTAAAGGATGTTCTCATGATTAACTTACTCGGCAAACGTTACTACTTCTTTCTGCTCTCTCTGATTGTGATTATCCCAGGCCTGATAATTATGGCGACCCAGGGCGGTCTCCCGCTCTCGATTGACTTCAAGGGCGGCTCCATGCTCGAGATTCAATTCAAATCTGGCAAAACCCCGCTCACAGCGGATGTCATCAAGGAACTGGGCAACCTCGGCATCACCGATACCCAGGTGACCACCACCGGGTCGGATATCCTCATCATCAAAGCCCCCTTCCTCGATGATGCCACCCGCACCAGCCTGGTCTCCAACCTTGAGAAGGCCTTCAACGATAAAATCACCATCCGCCAGTTTGATAATGTCGGTCCGTCCATCGGCGCCGAAGTTACCAGCCGCGCCGGACTGGCGATTCTTGTAGCTGCGCTCGGCGTGATTGCCTTCATCACCTTTGCTTTCCGAGGCATTCAGCACGCCTTCCGCTACGGCCTGTGCGCCATCATCGCCATGCTCCACGATGCCCTCGTGGTCATCAGCATTGCTTCAATCGGCGGCTTGCTCTTTGGCTGGCAGGTTGATTCACTCTTCCTCACCGCCTTTCTCACCGTCATCGGCTTCTCAGTGCAGGATAAAATTGTGGTGTTTGACCGCGTGCGCGAAAACAGCGCCATCTACCGCAAATTGCCCTTTGAGAAACTCGTCAACCACTCCATCATTCAAACCCTGCAGCGCTCCATCAACACCCAGTTGATGACCTCCGAGTTCATGCTACTGGCGCTTGCCCTCTTCGGCGGCGTCACCCTGCGCGAATTCGCAGTCATCCTCCTGGTGGGTCTCTTCAGCGGTACTTACTCATCCATTTTCATCGCCGCCCCCATCCTGGTCGTCTGGGAAAACAAAGAATGGCGCAACTGGTTCAAGCGCGGCGAGACTTCGGCCGCCTGATCACCCTGAACCATTACTGTTAGCTTATGACACAAAAAGGTTCTGGAAGGTGCTTCAAACACTTCCAGAACCTTTTTCGTTGATGGGAATACTCGTTTTGATATAAAATTGGCTTATCCCACGATAAAAGGATGATTAACGTGAACAAATCAGAAGCGTTTGAAGAACACATCCCACTTCACAGCCGAATCTGGGTTTCCGCAGCGGATGGCGCTTCAGCCACCCTGGGTGGATTGGCCATTAGCGGCGCGATCACTTATTATTTCACCATCTGGCGCGGTCTCGATCAACAATTAGCCGCAGTGGTATGGATTATTTTTGGCATTTGGAACGCCGTAAATGATCCCCTCTTTGGATATCTCAGTGATCGGACCCGCAGTAAATTGGGCCGCCGGATCCCCTACATCCGCTACGGTGCCCCTCTGTATGCTTTGGCCTTCATTGCCTGCTGGATTAATTGGCCCGGCACTGGAACAGACCAGACCTTGATGTTCATCCAATTCCTAATCCTGCTCTTCATCATAGATACCCTCTACACCGCCATCGCCACCAGCATCTACATCATGCCGTATGAAATGGCAGTTTCCAACAAGGCTCGCAGCTCGATTTTCATCTGGAAACTCGTCTTTATGGTTTTCTCAACTGCGGTGCCCCTCCTGCTCTTTAATCCCATCAAGCCAAAACCGGGCGAGGATGCTTCTACATTCCAGGCCATCATGACCGGCATCGGAATTCTCATGGGTTTGGTCATTTTTTTCAGCACTTTCTTTTATCAAGAAAAGCATTTCCAACAAGAAGAAGAAAAAATTTCATTCACCAAATCCCTCAAAGAGACTTTCAAGAATTTCTCCTTCATCATGTTTGAGGTGGTCAGTTTCACCGTTATTTTTGCCCAGACCGGACTCATGCAAGGGATTTTCTATTACTTTGATGAGTTAAAAATGGATGCCCTGCCATTGTACTTATCACTGGCTGCCGGGATCATTCTCGGGGTCATCTTCTGGGTCAATCGCCGAGAAAAATGGGGCGTAAAACGCTGCGTTCAACTCTTCTGCCTCCTATTTGCCGCCGGCTGTTTGTTGATGGTCGTCGGTGGTCGAAGCATCCTTTTTGCAGCCATTTCCTTTTTCCTGGTGGGCATTGGCTTTGCCGGAGGTATGTATCTCATCCCCCTGATGAATGGAGATGTCATCGATAAGGATGAGCACCTCACCGGTTTGCGTCGTGAAGGCATGTATGCAGGTGTGAATAGCTTAATCACCAAGCCTGCCATCAGCCTGGCTCAAGCCGTTTTCCTGCAAATCCTTGCCTCCTATGGCTATGTTCAGGGGCTGCAACCTGGCATGCAATCCACTTCTGCGCAAACCGGAATCTTGATCGGGTGGATGCTCGTCCCTGGTATTTTATTATTGGTTTCAGCCATTGCCCTGCACTGGTATCCTTTGCATGGTCCGGCATGGCTCCAGATCAAACAAAAACTCGCCATTATCCACGCTGAAAAAGAACAGAAATTCCTGGAAGAAAAAGGTTTTCTGCCAGGCGGCCCTTCCGAAAAGGCTGGTAACCACTAATTTCATCCACTCTGGAGGCAATATGCGCAAGGAAGTTGTACTGATTACCGGAGCAAATGGCGAAATCGGTCACGGTCTCATCACCTACCTCGGACAACAAGGCACCTACAGCGTGGTTGCCCTTGACGTCCAACCCCTGGACGAGACCCTCAAACCCTACTGCGAGCGCTTTATCCAGGGGGATATTCTGGATGGGATGCTATTGGGCCGCATGGTGGTCGAATACGAGATTCGCACCATCTACCATCTCGCCTCCATTCTCTCCACCAAAGCTGAATACAACCCTGAAACCGCCCACCGCATCAATGTTGAAGGTACCCTGAACCTGCTGCGCCTGGCTGTTGAGCAATCTCAATGGCAGGGAAAA
The DNA here is from genome assembly GCA_964453035.1 of uncultured Anaerolineaceae bacterium. Taxonomy (GTDB): domain Bacteria; phylum Chloroflexota; class Anaerolineae; order Anaerolineales; family Anaerolineaceae; genus CAYVOX01. Next base: position 4,024 of record CAYVOX010000085.1, on the reverse strand, counting down.
CCCGTCAAGTTTCTCTACCCGTCCTCCATAGCTGCCTACGGTTTGCCCAGCCTGGAAGCCAAGAACCGCGCCGCCAGAGTCAAGGAAAACGAGTGGCTGCAACCCACCACCATGTACGGCTGTAACAAGCTGTATTGCGAGCACCTTGGCCGTTATTACACCCACCATTACCGCCAGTTAGCCGCAGATAGCGGGCGCACCACCATTGATTTCCGCTGCATCCGGTTTCCCGGACTCATCAGCGCTGTCACCATCCCCACCGGCGGCACCAGCGATTACGGCCCTGAAATGCTCCACCATGCCGCGCAAGGCTTGCCCTATGCCTGCTTTGTTCGCACCGATACACGCCTGCCCTTCATGGTCATGCCTGATGCGATCAAAGCCCTGCTGCATCTTGAAGCCGCACCCCGCCAGGATCTTTCCCAACTCATTTATAATGTCACCAGCTTCAGCCCCTCCGCCCTGGAATTTTCTCACGTCGTCAAGAAGGCCTTCCCCCAGGCTCAAATCACCTTTAATCCCCACGCCAGCCGCCAGGGCATTGTTGACAGCTGGCCTGCCGAAGTGGATGACTCTGCCGCCCGGCAGGATTGGAACTGGCAGCCTGATTACGACCAGGAACGCTCCTTTGAGGAATACCTCATCCCCGCTGTCCGTCAGCGCTATTCCCGTTAACCGCCGGAGGAAGCATGTCAGAATCACCCCACACGCTCCCTTATACGCTCGGCCCGGATGATAAATCCTCCGGAGTGATGATTTATACATCCACTGGCGTCAGCTGGGGAGAAGTCGTTGTCAAGAACCAGATTCGCGTCAGCACCTGGTTGCGCACCAATGCCGCGCCAGAAATCATCTGCCTCTATAACGCCAGAACCCTTTTCGTTGCTGGAGGGGGTTCAACCAAAGTGCTCTCCTTCCGTGAACAACACATTTCAATCAACCAGGTGCTCGCCTACCACCTGCTGCCCGCCGCCAAAGAGCCCCTGGATTACGACCCCACCGAACCCAACCGCCGTATGGACCCGGTCTCCGTCCTGATTGGCCAGTTCCGCCTCGATGGATTGACGCGCGTCGCCTCACGCACCAGCCTGGCTACCCACCTTGAGATTAGCCGCGAAACCTTCTCGCCCCTTTACGACGTCGAGGTCACCTGCCCAATACTCCCCAGCCTCGCTCCCGTCAGGGTGTTTTACGCCCTCATCAGGCACCAGTCCGCCATTTTTGGTGTGCGCACCACCCCCCAGAGTCAATAATCATGATAAAAATCCCATAAGAATAAGTACTTTTGTTTAGCCAATAGTGTATAAAATAAAGTCTGGAATGAGGCTTTGTGAAATTTGTAACATCAAAATAAGCAATAATTAAAAATTTAGGAGGAGAATAAAGTGGACAAAGCATTAGATGGCTTGTTGCGCCCCAAGTCAATAGCAGTCATCGGCGCCTCAGCAACACCCGGAAAGATTGGCTACACCGTACTTAGTAACCTGATTGAAAGCAAATATAAGGGAAAAATCTACCCCGTCAACCCGGGCGCTACTGAGATCCTGGGGCACAAATGTTACAGCTCCATTCTCGAAATTCCCGGAAACATTGATGCCGCTGTCATCACTGTACCCGCCAAGATCGTCCCAGCTGCCACCGAAGAATGCGGAAAAAAAGGCGTTAAAGGTCTCATCGTCATCACCTCCGGCTTCAGCGAAGTTGGCCGCAAAGACCTCGAAGATGAGTGCGTCAGGATTGCCCGCAGCTACGGGATGCGCATCCTCGGACCTAACATCGTCGGCTTGCTCTCCAACTCCGATAATATGAACGCCTCATTTGCCCCCTTCCTCCCTCTCAAGGGCAAAGCCAGCCTCGTCACCCAGTCCGGAGCGCTCCTCATCGCCATCGATGCCGCCTCCTACCTGCGCTCAGTGGGCTTCGAAAAACTGGTCTCCATCGGCAACATGTCTGATGTTGATATTGCCGATTGCATCACCTGGCTGGATAAAGATCCCGATACAACCTGTATCTCACTCTACATCGAAGGCTTCAAGGATGGGCGCAAATTCATCGAAGCCTCTCAAAAAGCGCACAAACCCATCATCGCCCTCAAATCAGGCGTTTCGGCGCACGGCGCAGCCGCTGCTGCCAGCCACACCGGCTCGCTTGCCGGCGCGGCCAAGGTTTATGGCGCCGCGTTCCAGCAGGCCAACTGCATCCAGGCTTCCGACCTCGACAACCTCTTTGACCGCACCCTTGCCCTTTCCCTTCAGCCTCCCATGAAGGGCGATAACCTCGTCATCATCACCAACGGCGGTGGCGTTGGCGTTCTGGCAACGGATGCGGCTGAAAAGTACGGCGTACCGCTTAAGTTCGCCCCCGCGGATGTCCAGGCTGAATTCAAAAAGCATATGCCCGACTTTGGTTCCGCCAAGAACCCTGTTGACCTTACCGGCATGGCAGGCAATGAATGGTACAAAGATTCCGTCCGCTACGCCCTCGCCCATCCTTGGGTTGATGCCCTCACCGTGCTCTACTGCGAAACCGCCATGACCAATCCCGTTGAGATTGCGCAAGCCATCAAAGACGCGATTGTTGAGTCTGGCATCAAAGATAAACCCGTCACCGTCTCCTTCGTCGGTGGCGAGAAATCAGCCCGCGGTATGAAAAAGCTCGTTGAAGAAGGCATCCCCGCTTACGGCGCCCCTGACCTGGCAGTCAACGCCATCGCTGCCCTGCGCGAATACGCCCACATGAGCGAAGCCAACCAGGAAAAAGCGGTAGCCCCCAAAGCCGCCTCCCGTAAAGCCGCCCTCAAAATCATCCAGGGCGCCCGCGAAGAAGGCCGTGATTCCCTGACCGAAATCGAAGCCAAACAGGTATTTGCCGCCTATGGTTTGCCTGTCACCACCACCAGCCTCGCCAAAACCGAAGACGAAGCGGTGAAAATTGCTAAGGAAATTGGTTTCCCCGTTGTTATGAAGATTGTCTCGCCCGACATCCTCCATAAATCGGATGCCGGCGGCGTCAAAGTCAACATCAAAGACGTAGCGGCCGTCCGCGAAGCCTACAAAACTATCCTCACCAATTCCAAAGCCTACAAGGCCGATGCCAACATTCATGGCGTTGCCGTTCAAGAAATGGCCCCCTGGGGCACTGAGGTCATCCTTGGCTCCGTCAACGATCCCACCTTTGGCCCAACCATGATGTTCGGTCTCGGCGGCATCTTCGTTGAAGTGCTCAAGGATGTCACCTTCCGCGTAGCCCCCGTCACCCCCATGCAGGCTGAGCGCATGCTCGGCGAAATTCGCGGCGCTCCCATCCTTGCCGGCGTCCGCGGCGAAAAACCACGCGACCGCCAGGCGATGGCTCAAACCATCTGCGCCTACTCCTCCATGATTTTAGATCTCGCCGATGAGGTCAGCGAATCGGATGCCAATCCCGTTCTGGTTTACGAAGAAGGCAAAGGCATCAAAGTGGTTGACGCCCGCATTATTTTGAGGAAGAAGTAAACTTCTCCCAGGCCCCCACCCATGGCGTTCCCAGCCGGTGGCGCGGGGCTACCTCAACCTTCATGAGCTTCTGACCAATCTGGGCCGCAGTCATCGCGATTGCGGCCCAGTCATCTTCCAGCACCGCTTTTCGCAGCTTCGCGCTCAATTGCGCCGACCACTCCCACTCCATCCTGAAGCGGTCTGCTTTCACCCAGTAATCCTTCTTCTCCCAGGCGGTCACCGTCTCATCCACCGTCCTGTGAATTTGTTCCAGCGCCAGCGTGATATACGCCACCAGGTCGCGGCTCATCTCACCGGGCTCACTCTGCCGCATTAACTCTCTTAGAGAAAGAACCACCGTCTTACTCAACCGCGTCCTCTCTTTTCCTGCCCCCTCGGGATTAATATATCGTCCCATCCAGCCTCCAGTTTCATCAATATCACTTGCGAGCGCATATTATACTCCCTTTCCCGCCAGTCACTTGCTAGCCTCGCCCCCCATCCTCGCACTGAATGTATGAACTCTATATGAGCCTGTAAATCCTTAG
>CAYVOX010000084.1:0-14028 GCA_964453035.1 uncultured Anaerolineaceae bacterium | reverse complement strand
CTTGCCGTTGGATATCTACAACCTTCTCATCTTGGAATAACACATCCTCCTCCCCCGTGGAGGTAATCCATCCAAAAAGAGGAAACCATGTCCCTTCAATCGATAAAAGCTGCCGTTCTCATCTCCGCAGAATTTGAGGAACTCGAATTCTGGGTGCCCGTCATGCGCCTACAAGAAGAGGGTGCAAGCGTGGTCGTTGCCGGGCTCAAAGCCGGTGAGGTCATCAGTGGCAAGCACGGCATTACCGCCCGCGCCGACGTATCCTTCGATGCGCTCGACCCCTCCCAGTTCGATGCCGTTCTCATCCCCGGCGGCTGGGCGCCAGACCGTGTTCGCCGCTACCAGAGCGTCAAATCCTTCGTCCAGGCTCTCGATGCCGCCGGTAAAGTCGTCGCCATGATTTGCCACGGTGGGTTGGTTGGCATCAGCGCTGGCATCGTAAAAGGTCACACCGCCACCGGCAGCGAAGGCATCAAAGATGACCTGCTCAACGCCGGCGCCACCTGGAAAGATGAACCCGCCTTCCGCTCCGGCAATCAAGTGTGGGGCCGCGTGGTTGCCGATATCCCCTTCTTCTGCCGTGAACTCATCCAGGCGCTCCAGGAGCAGGTTAAGCGTTGATGCAGGAGCAGGATTTCTCATCCCGCACAGCCTTCCCTGGCACGCGCGGCAACCCCTTTGATGTCATCCTCCACCGCCTCGAGGAGATTCAATCTATCCCGGCGCCGCTCTTTTCACTGCTGCTCTTCGCCCTGGCATCCCTCCCTGCCTGGGGTAACTGGCTATACGCATTTGCCCTTTGGGCGTTCTTTCTCACCGATTGGCTCCTCCTCGCCCTTCTGCCCCGCCTGCAACGTTCTTTTGGACCTGCCAGACCCCCCACCCTTATCCTCTCCCTGCTGCGTTCGCTTTTTGCCCTGTTGCCGGTTCCGCTCTCGCTCACCCTCCAGGTCATCGGTACGCTCATTGTCATCTACGCCTTCTGGATTGAGCCGTTCCGCCTGCAGGTCACCCACCAGGTCCTTTCCACGCCTAAATTCACCGCTTCTCGCCCGCTGCGCCTCCTCCACCTCGGAGACCTGCACATCGAGCGCCTCACCCCGCGCGAAACCAGGCTCAACGCCCTCATCGATTCCCTCAAGCCGGATATCATCCTCTTCTCAGGTGATATCCTCAATCTTTCCTACCTCAACGACCCCACCGCCTGGCAGGCCGCCCGCCAGCTCATCGGTCATTGGCAGGCACCCCTCGGTGTGTTTTTCGTCAGCGGCAGCCCCGCCGTTGATTTGCCCGAAATCTTGCCTGACCTGCTGAAAGATCTACCCCTTACCTGGCTGCAGGATTCTAAAACTGCTGTAAAATATGCAGAAGATGTGTTTGAGGTGATAGGGATAAGCTGCTCTCACCGCCCCCATCAGGATGCGCCCAGGCTTGCAGCCCTCATCAATGAGCCATCCAACCATTTGCGCATCCTACTCTACCACTCGCCGGACCTTGCCCCCGCCGCTTCTCGCCTGGGGGTTGACCTGCAGCTTTCCGGTCACACCCACGGCGGGCAGGTGCGCCTGCCTTTTTTGGGCGCGGTATTCACTGGCTCACTGTACGGCAAAGCCTTCGAGGCTGGCCGTTACCGATTGAATAAAATGGTTCTCTATATCACTCGCGGCCTCGGCCTGGAAGGCGCTGCCGCCCCCCGCTTGAGGTTTCTTTGTCCACCTGAAATCATTTTATGGGAAATAAAAGGAGAAAACCGTGACTGAAGAAGTTCTAACCCTGCCCCAGTTTGTTGCCTTGCGCGTTGCCGAGGTTGGTAAAGCCCCCGCTGCCCTGTCCATCCAGCTGCAACCCGCGCCTCAATCCCCTGCCCCTGGTCTACCCGGAAAACAGGCCGGAGATGTCATCCTGCTCAAGCAGGCCGAAAGCCAGGTCATCCTCGTCTCGCTCGGCAAGGCCGAAAAGCTCTCCCCTGAGGTTTTCCGCCAGGCTGGCGGCAGCCTGGTCAAATGGCTGCGCTCTGCCGGAGCGGAAGAAGCAGGCCTGGATGTTGCCCAGTTCGCTGCTTTCAGCGTTCAGGGCGCTCTCCCCGCATTTCTGGAAGGTCTGCTTCTCGGCGGTTTCCAGTTCCTGCGCCGCAAATCCGCCGAGGAACCCGTCAAAACCATCACCATTACCCTCCAGGGCGGTGATTCCTACCTGGTAGAGCGAGTCACCAGGATTGCCGCTGCCGTCAACATGGCACGCGATTGGGCTCACGAGCCGCCCAATGTCGTCAACCCCGTCACCCTGGCCGACCGCGTCGTTGCGCTTGCTCGCGCTTTCCACCTCAAATGCACCGTCCTCGATGAAAAAGCCCTCGAGCAGCTCGGCGCCTGGGCTATCCTCAACGTTGGCAAGGGCTCTCCCACCCCCGCCCGCCTTATCATCCTCGAATACCCCGGTGTGAATGTCCCAGCCGATGCCAAACCCGTCGTTCTGGTCGGCAAAGCCCTCACCATGGATACTGGCGGCTATTCCCTCAAAGGCTCCGATAGCATCCAGACCATGAAATACGACAAGTGCGGCGGCATGGCCGTTGCAGCCGCACTGCGCCTGGCTGCCGACCTGCGCCTTGCCACGCCCGTGGTCGGCATCATTGCCGCGGCCGAGAACATGGTGGATAGCCTTGCCTACCGACCTGATGACATCATCTCCACCCTGGCTGGCAAAACCGTTGAAATTATCTCCACCGATGCCGAGGGTCGTCTTGTCCTGGCGGATGCCCTGACTTATGCCCAGAAGAACTTCACGCCCCGCGCCATCGTTGATCTTGCCACCCTCACTGGTGGCGTCATGGTAGCCCTCGGACGCGTCCGCGCCGGGCTGATGGCTAACAATGACGAACTCGCCGACCAGCTCTTCAAAGCTGGCGAGCGCGTCCACGAACGCCTCTGGCGCCTGCCCCTTGATGAAGAGGTCTTCAAGCTCATCAAGGGTGATGATGCCGATATCAAAAACTCCGGCGGTCGCGAAGGTCACACCATCATCGGCGGCATGTTTCTTAAACAATTCGTCGAGGATTCCGTCCCCTGGGCACACCTTGATATCGCTGCCGTCGCCGATAGCCCCAAGGATCTGCCTTATTCCCCCAAAGGCGCCACCGGCTTCGGCGTCCGCCTGCTCCTCGATTACATCGAGAACCTCTAGCCCCTCCAACTACACCAAAAACACTCGCTCAGGTTGATTAGCCTGAGCGAGTGTTTTTAATTGACAAAGAAACTCGCGCTTACATCAACTTTGCCGCAACCAGCAATGGCACCTGTTCCATGGCTTCATGCAGCTTGCTGGCATCCTTGCCGCCAGCCTGCGCCAGGTTCGGTCTTCCTCCACCGCTCCCGCCAATCACCTGCGCCGCTGCCCGCACAATCTCACCTGCGTTGACCCCGCGTTTCACCAGGTCATCCGTTACCGCTGCAATGATGGCAGGTTTTCCCTCCGGCGCGCTTGCCACAACCACCACCCCGCTGGCAAATTTCTGCCTGAAGCGGTCAGTCATCCCGCGCAGCGACTCAATATCAGCGTTCTCCAGCACCACCGAAAGCACCGGCACCCCGTTCACCAGTGGAACTGCCTGTAAATACTGGGTAAACTCCGCCGCAACCAGTTCCTGGCGCAATTTTGCGATTTGCTTGCGATTCTGGTCAATTTCATCCAGTAGTGCCTGTGTTTTAGCTGGCACATCTTCCACCGGGCTGCTCAACAGGTTGGAGGTCTGCTTTAACAGGCGCATCCTTTTAGCTGCAATGTCATAAGCCACGCGCCCGGTCGCCGCCTCGATGCGCCGCACCCCTGATGCCGCGCTGCCCTCAAAGGTGATGAGAAACAGCCCGATATCGCCCGTTTCATCAACATGTGTTCCGCCGCACAATTCATAGCTAAACGGCTGTTTGCCGCCAATGGCAATGGTGCGCACTATCTCGCCGTATTTTTCGCCAAACAGTGCCGTTGCCCCTTCATCCATCGCCTGGGTCAGCGTTTTAGTGGTAATGTTCAAGTGATGGTTATCGAGGATCGCTCGATTGACTTGCGCCTCAACCTGCTCAAGCTGCAGGGCGGTCATCCCTTCCGGGTGCGTGAAGTCAAACCGCAAATGATCCGGCGCCACCAGCGAACCCGCCTGGCGGGCATGCTCGCCCAGCACGCTGTGCAGTGCCGCATGTAGCAGGTGCGTTGCCGTGTGGTTGCGCATGATGTCTCGCCGCCGCGCGCCATCCACCGCCGCCGCGCTCAGGTCATCCACCTGCGGCTGCCCGCGGGTCACTTTCCCGCGGTGAACGATAATCCCCGCTGCCGGTTTGCGCACTTCCCCAATTGAGATCTCCCAACTGCCATCCAGCGCGCTGATCCACCCTGAATCCGAAACCTGCCCACCCGATTCAACATAAAAGCACGTCGCGGGTAAAATTACGTCCACCTCATCCCCCTCATCGGCATCCGTCACGGAGACGCCGTCCTTCACCAGCGCCAGCAGGCATCCTTCTACCTTCAACGTCTGGTAAGGGTCATATGCCACGCCGGCTGCGTCAATCTTTCCCGCATCAATCAAAGTATTGAAAATGGCGCGGAACAGGTCAACATCCTCGCCGCCCATCGCGCCCATCGCCTTACCCCCGCCTGATGCCAGCCGGTGAGCTTCCATCGCCTCTCTAAAGCCCACCTCATCCACATCCAGTCCCTGTTCGCGCGCGATATCCCGCGCAATTTCAAACGGCAGCCCCAGCGTGGCGTACAGGTCAAACGCGCTTCCGCCGTCCAGCACCGTCTCGCCGCGCTCGCGCAATCCTGATAGCAATTCATCCAGTTTCGCCATACCGGCTTCCACCGTCCGCTCAAAGCGCTTTTCTTCGCGCGTCAGGTTATCCAGGATGGTGCCGCGGTTCTTCACCAGTTCAGGGTAAGCCTCGCCGTAGATGACAATCGCCGCATCCGCCACCTTCGCCATGAACGGCTCGCGCAAGCCCAGCTTCATGCCAAAGCGCGCCGCCCGGCGGATAATCATCCGGCAGATGTAATTACGCCCGACGTTCCCCGGCACCACCCCATCCGCAATCAAAAACGCCGCCGCGCGCGCGTGATCTGCAATCACCCGGTAGGGCGTGAAGTTCGCATCCCGGTCTGCGTCGCTTGCGCCGGTTATGCCCTGAACCGTCTTCACCAGCGGCAGCAGAAGGTCGGTCCGGTAGTTGGAATCGACTCCCTGCATCAGTGAGACGATGCGCTCAAATCCCATCCCCGTGTCCACGTGCGTCGCCGGTAACGGAACCAGTTCGGTGGCGCTCAACCGGTTGTACTGGATAAATACCAGGTTCCACACCTCCAGGAATCGCTTGCAATCCCCGTTCACTCCGCACACATGCCCCGGCACGCCCTGCTTATCGCACGCTTCCGGCCCACGGTCAATGTGAATTTCGCTGCACGGACCGCACGGGCCAACCTCCGCCATCTCCCAGAAGTTATCCTTACGGCCAAAATACAATACATGCTCCGGCAAAAACCCCGGCTGCGCTCGCCAGGCAGAGGCTGCTTCTTCATCCGTTGGTACATTACCCTTATCATCTTTAAAACAGGTTGCCCACAGCGAGGATTTTTCTAGCCCCCACACCTCTGTCAGCAGTTCCCAGGCCCAGGCAATGGCTTCCTTTTTGTAATAATCGCCAAAAGACCAGTTTCCCAGCATCTCAAAAAAAGTGTGATGGGTGTCATCACGCCCCACTTCATCCAGGTCGTTGTGTTTTCCCGCCACGCGCAGGCACTTCTGCGAATTAACCGCCCGCGAATAGGGTCGCGCATCCGTCCCCAGGAACACATCCTTGAATTGCACCATCCCGGCATTGGTGAACAGCAGCGTGGCATCTCCCCCTGGCACCACCGATGAGGATGGCACAAAGGTGTGCCCGTGTTTGACAAAAAAATCGATAAAACTTTGCCGTATCTCGGCGCCGGTGAACTTTTTCATGCGTAATCTCCTCTTAATCCAAATGATTGCAGAGCATGAATTATAAACGCACTGCCAGTTACAGGCAATAATAACCGAGCCTTGCCGCCTGCTCTTCCCCCATCCAATAAAAAACAGCCCTCCCGCTTTGAACGGAAGGGCTGCCTGGTCGCTCGCCTCACCTCGAAAGCGCCAGTTTGACCACCTTACCGCGTCCGTTTACGGTCACTCTGGCGTAATGCCGGTGCGTCAACTGGTCAACTGCCACTTTCTGGCAGAATGTCATCACAATTCCATCAACCTTCTCCGGATGACTCAATTTGACCCCCAATTTATTGGTAGGGCAGATGTGCGCCTTGCTATCGCAGGTTACATGCTGCTTGCTGATGGTCATCTCCGCCTGGTCCAACCCCGGCAGGTACGGCTCAACCGCTTTCTTGGCTTCATAGAGCATCTCAGCCGTCACATTCACCCCCGCCAGATCCCCATTGCGCCGGTCGCAGATGGTTTTAATGTTGGTCAGGCTCTTGGCACGCATCACCCGCCGACCCTTGGCTTTGACCGCCGAGAATGTCACCAGCGGGTCGCCGTACAGCACGAACGAAATCAACGTCTTCTGGTCTTCACCATCTAAAAAGCCCTGCCTCTGGTTCATTTCCTTCACCAGAGCCACCTTTGCCTGCATTAGCGCTTCTCCTGTGGTGAGACCATCCCTTAAATTTCGCCAGAAGTGATAACCCAGCAGGTCCGCGCCAATGAGCGGCGCCGCTGCCGAGCCGTAGGAGATGGTTGTCGATCCCACCATTCCCATCACCCCTACTGAGAGGAATTTGAGCGCCAGCGCCAAATCCTCGCTCTTCTCCAGGATATGCCCACCGTAGCATGCCTCGCTGTACACCACCTGCGGCGCATGCCCGTTCTTGACCAGGTTTTTCGGCGTCAGCGCCACGGGGTAATCCGGCCCGGGCTTGATGTTATTGAAGTCACGCTGCCCATACCACTCCGGTGAATCTGCCATGCCGTGCAGGTTAAAATAGCTCAGCGGGGAGGTCAGTACCTGTTCATTGGGGATACTGCCATAATACTCTGGCGGTGATTGGTAAAGCTTTCCACCGTTGCCCGCCTCTCTGAACACCTCCTCCGAGGATCTCTGCCAAACCTCAGCCGTATAGCCAAAATTCTTGCCATTTGCGGCGCTCGTCCGGCTGCGCAGAAATGCCAATAACGCCCGCAGGATGCTTCCCAGTTGCGGCAGGTTCTTTTTACTATTGCTGTGGTACTTAATACTGGCGCGCAGCGCTTCCAGCAGCAATCCCGCGTCTGATCCCGCCTCGCCCGGCAGCCGCCCCACCGGCCACTCCGGCACAAAGAAGTTCGCATCCAGGGTAGCGTAGGGGTTATCGGAAGGCACCTCGCTGTCATCATCATCCGTCGGGTTGGGCAAGTTATGGAAAGGCACCACATCCGCCCCGCCCACAATCAGCAGCGCCCCGATCATCTGTCCCTTTTTTGCCAGCGCCTGATCAAAATCCGCCAGCGTCAGCTTCAGCTTCCACGGGTCAACCTCCTCCACCGCCTTCAAACCGTAACTCGCCGCAATTTCTGCGTCATCCGGCAAAAAGACGCACGCCCCCCACCCCGGCTTGCGCCCCACTTCATCCGCCAGCCGGCGCATATGGTCAACCACCACCTCCCTCGAGGCTGGGCCGTATTTTGTCTCCAGCCCTTTGCGCGAGGAAAACACAACATACATCGGAAACCGCCCATCCGCCCGCGCCAGCGACGGGTTTTTAACCTTCTTCCCCAGCTTATCCAGCGATTTCTGCACCTTCTCCAGGCTGCCGTCGTCCGCCACTGATGTCGGATCGGCTTTCGCCTTCGGATCCTCCGCAACCGCCGCGTTCACCGCAACCGGTTTTGCCACCCGCATATTGGATGGCGGCGCAACCAGTTCGCCTTGCGGCAGGCGGTTCCAACCCAACCGAATCGCCACCTCCGCCGGCACGCCCATCTGCAGGTCAATTTTCATCCCATCTGGCCACAGCGGCTGATAGCGGTGATCCTTGCCCCACAACCGCTCAGCCACCTGTCCGGTCAGGTCATTCGAAACGCACTGGTGCAGTAGATTGACGGCTTCATTTTCTTCACCCCGCGCCATCTTCAACTCAGCCAGGTATAACGCAAACTGCAGGCAGTCCGGCCAGCGCTCATGATACAGGCTCGCCAGCTGGTAAACCGTCGCCTCATCCTGGAATTGTTTATCAATATGCAGGTGCATCACAGCCGCCAGTCGCAGGTCAGGCTCCTGGCTCACCACCTGGTGCACCAGTTTTTCCGCGCCGCTCAAATCTCCGCGTCGCGCCAACCGCCGCACCTGGCTCAACTGCGCCGCCCACCCCGGCATCTTATCGCCGCGCCCTGTTCCCCCTTTCAACACCTCAACGCACGCCTGTGCCTGCTGGTATCTTTCCGAGCCCGCCAGGTGATACGCCCCCGCCAGCGCCTGGTTGGTCTCCAGCAGTTCAGGGTCCTGGTTCACCAGCTTCTCAAGTGTTGCCACCGCTGCCGGGTACTTTCCTTCGCCAATCATCGACTTGGCCAGGAACAGGTTTACCGCCATATCTCCCGGGAACAGCGCCAGCCAGGTCAGCGCGGCCTGCCTGGCGAAGCGGTAGTTGGCAACAGCCGTTCCTGCCTCCAGGATGCGCAAAAAGTCTTGCCTTGTAAACAAATTCGGGTTGGGTGAGAGATTATTGGAGTTCATGGATTGTTCCAACCTCCTGCGAGTTATGGATGAGGTTCAACGTAATCACAGCGCCGAGCAGCCGGCGGATATTGACATCCTGCGGCGCCAGTTCAGCCGCCCGTCTCAACATTGCCTCAGCGCCAATGTAATCTTTGCTTTCGCGTAGCACAATGCCTGCCTGATAATACGGCCGGTGGTCGGAGGGATCCGCCTTGATGGCCTTTTCGTAGGTGTGTAAGGCCTGTACCATTTCCCGCCGGTCAACGTAGGTCTTTCCCAGCTCAAGGTAGGCATCAATTGAATCCGGGTCCTGCCGGACAGCCTCAGAGAGATAGTGCAGCGATTGGTCAAGCTGCCCGCCGCGCCGCTTGAGTCGACCCATCAGCAGGTTCAGATCTGCCTGGTTGGGATTCAACTGCAGCGCCTGGTAAGCCGTTTTCTCCGAGCCCGCCGCCTCGCCGCATTCCTCCTGCGCGTGCGCCAGCAGGTTCAGCACGCCCACCTCATCTGGGTCCGTCTCCGCGATTTTCTTCAGCATCGGCAGCGCTGCCTGCGCCCCGCGCTGCTTGTACACCAGCCGTGTGTAAGCCAGCACCATCATCACCGAGCTGTCCGGCGTGATGGATTTCTCCAGCAAATTCAAACCCTCTTCTGGTTTTCCATTCCATTCATTCACCTTCACCTGGAAGAGCACCGCCGCTTCATTGGCGGGCTGAGAAGCCAGCGCCTTATGCGCATATTCCAGCGCCAGGTCCGGGTTGCCCATTTGCAGCGCAATTTCACCGCACAGCAGCAGGGGTTGGACGGCTGCCGCATCCAGGCTGCACGCCTTTTCCGCGCAGGCCAGCGCCTGCTGCAGGTAATTGGCATGGCGGTTCGCCTGAGCCAGCAGGTACCACAGGTCAGCTCTTGAGTCATCCGCCGCAGTGGCCTGTTCGAGTAAGCCCATTGCCTGCTCTGATTTTCCATCCTCAAGGTAAACCTTGCTCAATTCCGCCAGGAAATCCAGCTGCGCCGGTTCCAGCGCTGTTGCCTTTTCCCAGTGGTCAATGGCACACACCAGGTCGCCGACCTCGCTTGCCAGACTGGCCGCTTTTGCCTGCCACTGAGGTTCATCCTCCCAGATTTCAAGCGCCGTCTCCCAGGCTTCCAGCGCCTCCACCAAATAACCGTTGCGCTGGAGCATCATTGCCAGCACCGCCAGCACAAACGGATGGGTGGCGTCAATCTCTGCCGCCCGATTCACCGCTTTCAATCCCTGCGCCGGGTCCACTGTAAGATGGCACAGCCCCAGCTGCACCAGAACTGGCACCGCGTTCGGATAGTCCTGAGCCGTCTGGATAGCTCCAGATAAATTATGCGTTTCGCGCAGCAGCGCCATCAAAGCCGCAGCCTCGTCATCCGCCGGCAGCAGGTCAGACAGGATGCGTAAATTCTGGCTCGATGGTCTGAAGGCAGCCCTGCCCCGCGCCCGCCACCGCTCAACCAGCAACGGATTGGTCAATTTTTCCAGCGCGCCCAGCGTGCCTTCGAATAATTCCTGCATTGCCATGCCCAGGCTGTCGGCATCCGGCGCATGCGCAGTCACCTGCACATCCTTGCACAGGCGCGCATGCTCGGCGCTCAGAACAATCGTTTTCACCAGCCCCAACAGCACCTGAGGTTCCATCGGGCGCAACTCCGCCAGCTTTTCAGCCGTAGCTTGCGCAGTATGCCAATCCTTAACCTCCTGAGCGGCCTCCACCAACCAGAAGAAGTTCTGCTCCTCCTTGGCCACGGAGATTTTTTGCATCAGCTCTCGGTAAATTACCATCGCTTTGGGCCACTCGCTGCTCTTGATGAGCAACCTGGTCTTCAACGCCAGCACCCGCGGCAGATGATCCTGCAAATCTTCAGCCTTCTGCGCGTAAATCGCCGCCGAATCCAGGTCGCCGCTCGCCATTGCTATTTCCGCCAGGAGGCACAACAATTCTGCCGTATCCTCCACCCGGTTGCCGTTCTCCACCACCACCGGGGATTGATGCAAAGTGGGCATTTCTGCCAGCTGCGCCGCCCGTGAGTCTAACAGCATTGCGCTTGCCAGTTCAGCCGCCAGGCGGTGCAGTTCAACCTGTCCTGCCTGCAGCTCCAGTGCAGCTTCAGCATGTTTCAAAGCGCCTGCCAGGTTGCCGGTCAGCCGCTCCAGTTGAGCAAACTGAACCCGCACTGCATAAGGCGTCTGGAAAGCTGCCTGCCATTCCGCCGGAATCAGCATTGATTTCAACAATTGCGTTGCCGGTCTGCCCTGGCGGGCATCGTTCGACCGCTGCGCGTGCTCAAGGCAGGCGCGTGCCGCATCCAGCTTGCTCGCTTGCATCAGCAGCTCAGCCTGGAAGACGACCAGCCAGGTGAACCCTGGTAACTCCCCATTCGTCCGCTGCAGCGCTTCGTGACCGCGTTCGAACATCCGGTTGTACTGATAAAGGTACGCCAGTTCAACCCACAATTCGGCATCCGGAGCGCAGTCATTCTTCACCGCCCGCCGCAGGCAATCCAATGCAGCCGCAGGCTGCTCCAGCGCCAGGTAGGCTCTGGCGATCCGCCGCAAATACTCCAATGTCAAACCATTCAGGTTCAGCGCCGTTTCCAGCGCGGTTGCGGCTCCTGGCTGGTCATCCTGCCGTAGCTGCATCTCCGCCAGGCTGATCCAGTAACCCGCCCCCTCCGGCGAAAGTTGCGTTGCCGTGCGTAGCGCCCGGATAGCTTCATCCGCTTCACCCAGTTTGGCTGCAAACTCCGCGTACCATTCCAGCATTTCCAACCCATCCGGTGAGAGCTTCAATGCATCATGGGCTGCGCTCTTCGCCTCCGGTTCAAGCCTGCCCAGGTGATAGGTCTCTGCCAGCAGCCGCTGCAGCCTGGGGTCATCCGGCCGCTCCTGGATAGCCTCCTTGAGCGCCACTAGCGCATTTTCCATCTTCTCCAGGCGCAGCGCAGACTCACCCAGCCCGGCTTGCAGGCGCCAGTTCAACCCCTTTTGGATGGCTCCAGATTCAACTAAATTCTGCAGGCTGTCATAAGCCTGAGGATACTCATGCCGTGCAATGAGGATCTCTGCCCTCAGCAACCGCGCCTCAAAACAATCGGGATTATCAACAATGCCCTTCTCTAACCCCATCTGGGCTGTTACCAGCCTGCCCAGCTCCGGTTCCGGTCGCGTTCCATCGGCTTCGTACCGGGTTAACGTCTGCGCGGCCAGCATGATCCACGCCAGTGGAACATCTCCCCCCTGAAGTGCTGTGTCCAGCGCCTCAAGCGCCGCTTCGCGCTCATTGAAAAGCAGCGCCGTCTCAGCAAAGGCATGCGCCAGGGCTGCGTGGGAGGGCCATCTCTGCCGTCCTTGCTCCAGCACCCGCCGCGCCTCTTCGTGATGACCCAGCACCACCAGCGTGCGTCCCAGGTCAAGCGTCACTTCAACTGATTCAGGTGCCAGCACAGCCGCCTTCCGCAAAAATGGCAACCCATCCGAGAATAATCCGCCGCGGATGAAAGCCTTTCCCAAGCCAAAGTTGACCTCGGCACTGTCTGGCACTGCCAGCACTGCCGCCTTCATCGTATCCATTGAGCGCTGCTCATCGCCTGTTTCCGCCTGCATCTTTGCCAGCGCCAGCCACGGCTCAGCCTCTTCCGGCGCCAGCAAGGTCGCCTGATTGAGCAGCTTCACCGCTTCATCCTGTTTCCCCAGCGCCATTAACGCCTGCCCCTTCAAGGCACAAGCCTTACCGTTCTCAGGTTCGCGCTCCAAAACCCAGCCGCTTGCCTCCAGCACCTCATCCCACTCGGCCAGGTGAACAAAGCAGCGTCCCAGCGCAATCCAATCATCCGTCAGTCCGTCGCTCATCGCAATCACCTGGGCACGTTCAACCTTGGCCTGCAGCCACTTGCCCATCTTTTCCAGCACGCGGGCGGTCTGGCGGTGGCGGTCGGCATTTTCTGGTTGAAGCAATTGCAAAGTCATGGTAAATTCCAACGATTTGACTAATTGATGCTGGTTGAAAGCAATTTTTGCGGCCTGCTCCAGCAGCGCCAGATCCAACGGACGGGTTTCAAGCAGCTTTTCAGCGCACGCCAGGGCTTCATTCGCAAGGTTCATCCCCAGCAGAGTACGTACCAGTTCAACCGGCTGCCAGTCACCCAGGTAATGGGTCAACACCCCCACCGGTTGCGCGCTTAGTTGATCCAGCAGTTGATGGGCTGCTTCAACAGCCTGTTCGCGGGCCAGCGCCAAGTTGCCTTGTTCATAAAGACCCCGCGCCCGGTAAATACTGACAATCGGACTGGCAATTTCCTCAGGCAATCCGTTGATAAACGACCGGATACCCTCCTGCCCCACCAACGCCATCACCGCCTCGCCGGGGATAAAGCTGTTGCTCGGAGCGCACTCCACTACCTTCTTCAGGTGTGAAACAGCATCGTCTGCCTGGCTCTCAACCAGGTCAAGGTCGGCTGCCAGCAGGTTCAAGCGCGCATCCAGATGAGAGAGGGTTTGTTTTGCTTTTTGCGCCATCGCCCTCGCATTAGCTGTCTGGTCAGAATACCGATACAACCCCACCATCCGGATTAATTCGACCAACCTCACCACGTTCAATTCCAGGTCAAACTTCTCCGGGGTGTGGTTGGTCAGCGACCCGGTTGTCACCGCAGGCGTTTTAGCCAGTAAACCGCGCGCCACCTGGCTTGCTAGTTCGGCATACCCACCCAGTTGCAAATAGCGCAGCCAGTTGATTTGTTGCGCCGGCGAAACACTTCCCACCAGTTGACTCAGCAGTTGCACCCGCTGCCCGGCATCAATCGGATTTGTCAGCACGATGTGCGTGATCCATCCGATGGAAAGGATGCCAACTTTTTTCGGCAGCAAAGCCCGCAGCAGTTGACCCGGGTCAGCCAGCATTCCATAAAGCACCGCCAGAGGCGTCCGCCAGATGGCCAATAAGCGACCGGCCGGCTCGCCTGCGTTATTCTCAATCAAACCCACCAGGTTATCGCTCTTTTGCCAGCGCTCGAGCAGCGCCACAGCCAGGTAACCCGCTTCCTTGAGGTTCAACGCTGTGCGGTGGTCTCTCACCGCCTCATCAAACATCTGGTTGGCGCGCTTCATCTCCGCGGGTTTAAGCACCCAGCGGGCTGGCTCTGCCCAGGCTTGCCCTGCTGCCAGTTGCATCAGGCTGGCCGGTGACCAGTTCTGCGGGTTTTCCCCTCCCGCCGCCAGAACGCGCTCAACCAACCCCTCTTGCAAACTTGCCCACACCAGCGGGTCAATCCGCAGGCGGCT
>CAYVOX010000083.1:0-14064 GCA_964453035.1 uncultured Anaerolineaceae bacterium | reverse complement strand
TTGTGGTCTCGCTGGTCATCACGCTGGTGTGCGCCGTCATGACCGTACTGTGGGGGTTTTAGATTTACCTTGACCTGCTGGAATGGAACCCTCAAAATTCAAGGTTTTTTTGGTTTTTCCAAAAAAATAGGTATAATTATTTCTTAAAGGGACTTCCATGCCGCCTTTGCGTATCTTCATCAGCTACGGACGCGACCAATACGCCCCCCTGGCTGCGCGCCTGGCCGCGGACCTGGCCGCCTGCGGCTGCGAAGTCTGGTACGACCAGCAGTTGCACACCGGCCAGGCCTGGGCGCGCCTGATCCAGAAGCAACTCAATTGGGCTGCTGAGGCGCCAGCCGATGGGCGCTTGATTTACCTGCTCACCCGCCATTCCACCCGCGAAGATAGCTTTTGCCTGCAGGAATTGCAGCACGCCCTCGATCACAGGGTGCCGGTTTACCCGCTGCTGGTGGAGGATTGTGATATCCCAATTGAGATTTACGGCAAACAGCGCCTGGATTTTCGCCCGGCCTGGCCCCTGGAAAAGGGTGAGTCAGCCTATGCCAGCCTGCTGCGGCGCCTGCTCAACGACCTGGAAGGTGAGCCGTTGGCGCCCCTGCCCCCGCCCGAGCCTCCCGCCGGCGCTACCCGCGTGCGCCAGAAAGACGGCATGCTCATGTGCTACGTGCCCGCCGGTGAGTTCTTGATGGGCTCAACGAACGCGGATAAAGACGCCGAATCGTATGAGAAGCCCCAGCACAAAGTGCTCCTGGACGGCTATTGGATCGACCACACCCCCATCACCAATGCCATGTATGCCCGTTTCCTCAATGAACGCGGTAACCAGTCGGAGGAAAATGCCGCCTGGTATAAACCGGCCTCAGGCAGGATAGAGCCGGACGGCAACGGGTGGCGCGTGCATCTCGGCTTTGAGCAGCATCCCGTGGTGAGCGTCACCTGGTACGGCGCGCGCGCGTACGCCGCCTGGGTTGAAGCCGAATTGCCCTCAGAAGCCCAGTGGGAAAAAGCAGCCCGCGGCGTGGATGGGCGCAGGTATCCCTGGGGCGATCAGCAGCCGGATAAAATGCTGGCTAATGACGGGGGTGATTGGAGTTCAATCCCGGCTGTTGGCAGTTATCCAGCCGGTGCCAGCCCATGCGGCGCGCTGGATATGTCGGGCAGTGTCTGGCAGTGGACCCGCAGCCTGTGGGGCACGGATAAAGCCAGGCCGGGTTATGCTTACCCTTACGACCCGCGCGATGCAAGCCGCGAGCACCTGGATGCCCCACGCAAGGTAAGCAGGATTTTACGGGGTGGTTCCTGGAACCGCAATCACCGCGTCTCCCGCTGCGCCGTCCGCGATTATTACGCCCCCAAAAGCGCGCACAGGCTCATCGGTTTTCGCCTCTCCCTCCGCGCTGCCCCCTGGTCTTGATTTCTAGGGCTCTGTCTTCTGTTTTTCTGTGGGAGGTCTGAGGGCGCAGCATCCCCCGCTCCCACCCTCACCCAGCCCATGCCCGCCCAAACCCACCAGCCATCCGCTGTAACCTATCAGCTATGAGCTATGCGCTATAATTAACCCATGCCCAAAACCCAAACCCGTTTCGTCTGCCAGCAGTGCGGGCGCACCGCCCCGCGCGCCATGGGGCGCTGCCCCTCCTGCGGCGCGTGGAACAGCATGGTCGAGGAGATCGTCGCGGCCCCCACCCCGGCTGCCCAGCCCCAACCGGGCCGCGGACTCACCAGCCGCTCCCGCCCCATGCGATTGGATGAAATCGAAGGCGACGTAGAAGACCGCCTGCCCGTCCCCATCAGCGAATTTGCCCGCGTGCTGGGCGGCGGCGTCGTCCCCGGCTCTATCGTCCTGGTCGGCGGCGACCCGGGCATTGGCAAATCTACTCTGCTGCTGCAACTGGCCATGGAAATGGCCAAAGACCGCCGCGTGCTCTACATCTCCGGCGAAGAATCCGAGCGCCAGGTTAAAATGCGCGCCCTGCGCCTGCTGCGCCAGCCCAATCACCACCCCGATGCGCCTATCCCCCCCAACCTGCTGCTGGTCACCGAAACCAACCTCGATACCATCCTCGAACACCTTCAAACCGTCCAGCCCCAGGTGGTCATCGTCGATTCCATCCAGACGGTGTACATCCCCCAGCTTGAATCCACTGCCGGCTCGGTGGGACAGGTGCGCGAGTGCGCCAACCGTCTGCGCGAGGTGGCTAAAGGCAGCGGCATCGCCGTCTTCCTCATCGGGCACGTCACCAAGGAGGGCATGATTGCCGGCCCGCGCGTGCTTGAGCACATTGTGGATACCGTCCTGTACCTGGAGGGCGACCGCTACCAGTCCTTCCGCCTGCTGCGTTCGGTTAAAAACCGCTTCGGCGCCACCTCCGAGGTGGGCGTCTTTGAGATGCAGGAGCGCGGCATGGTGGAGGTGCTCAACCCATCCGAGGCTTTCCTGGCTGAGCGCATGGTCAACGTGCCCGGCTCAGCCATCGCCGTCACCATGGAAGGCACCCGCCCGCTGCTGGTAGAACTACAGGGCCTCACCAGCCCCTCCAACCTGGGCAACCCGCGCCGCACCCCCAACGGATTGGACGTCAACCGCCTGCTCATCATCGCTGCGGTGCTCACCCGCCGCCTGGGCCTGCGCCTGGCCGAGGAGGATGTGTTCGTCAATGCGGTGGGCGGTTTGCGTGTCACCGAGCCCGCCGCCGACCTGGCCGTGGCGGCTGCGATTGCCTCCTCCCTGCGCGATTGCCCCCTCCGCGCTGATACCGTGCTCATCGGCGAGGTGGGTCTTTCTGGCGAGCTGCGCTGGGTGGGGCAGATGGCTGCCCGCCTGCGCGAAGCCGCCAAGCTCGGCTTTAAATCGGCTGTTGTCCCGCGCCGCACCCGGCGCGGAGAAGCCTGGCCTGAGGGCATCCAGATTATCGAAGCGCGCTCGCTGCGTGAAGCCCTTGACCTGGCCCTGATGGGTGATACCCCCTCCCGGAGGAAAAAAGATGCTGACAAAGATTAACAGGCTGCTCAATTTCCCCTATATTTTGCGCATCCGGCGCAACCACGCCCTCGAACACGCCACCATGCAGGTCCTGGCGCAGAAAAACCCCCACCAGGCGGTCGCCGGTTACTCCGACGCGGAGGGCTTTTCCATCATCGGCTCCGTCTCCACCGACGACCTGCAGGCTGCCGTCAACGAAGCCCTGGCCCGCCTCAAGGCCGGCGAGCACGGGTTGGCCATTCACCCGCACTGCGGCACCAACTACGTCGCCTCCGGGCTGGTGGCTGGCGGGCTGGCCTGGCTGGCAATGTCGCGCTCCAGCGGCGGCCTGTTCAAGCGCCTGGAGCGGCTGCCCGTCGTGGTCATGATGGTCACCCTCGGCAGCATGCTGGCCCAGCCCCTGGGTCCATGGCTGCAGGCACGCGTCACCACCCAGGCGCAGGTCGGCAACCTTGAGGTGGTCTCCATCACCCGCTTCCAGCGCCAGGAATCCCCCATGCACAAGGTGCGCACCGCCCAGTAAGCCCGGCCGCCGGTTATGGAAGATTCCGCCCAGAAGCCCATTGTTTATATCGTCCACGGTGACGACCTGGCTGCCATTGAGCAATTTGTGGCGGGATTTTTGGCGCATATCACCGACCTCACCACCGCCGACTTCAACATCACGCGCCTGGACGGGCGCCAGGCCAGCCTGGAAGACCTGCGCAACGCCGTGATGGTGCTATCTTTCTTCGCAGAACGGCGCATCGTTGTCTTTCGCAATCCCCTCGCCCGCATCGATAAGAACAACAAAACTGCCCAGCAGCGTTTTATCGAGATCCTCAACCAGGTTCCACCCTCCACCGCCCTCGTTCTGCCCATTGAGGATAGGGTGGAGCGCAAGGATTGGGTGCTGCTGCCCGAGAAAAAAGCGCACTGGCTGCGCGCCTGGATGTCCACCGCCGGCAGCCGCCTGTTCTATAAGGTTTTCAACCAACCTCAAATAAGAATGATGCCCGGCTGGATTATGGCCCAGGCTGCGGCCATGGGCGGGCGCTTCACCCAGCCGGCTGCCCAGGCCCTCACCACGCTGCTGGGCAACGATACCCGCATTGCCGGGCAGGAAATTCGTAAGCTGCTCGAGTCGGTGGATTACAAACGCCCCGTGGAGCAGGAGGACGTTGAGTTGCTCACCGCCTTCACCAGCCATGTGGATATTTTTGAGATCGTGGATGCCCTGGCCGAGGGCAACGCCAGCAAAGCCCAGCGCCTGATGCATCTCTTCCTGGAAACAAGCCCCGAGGGCCTGTTTGGCATGGTGGTGCGACAGTTTCGCCTGCTCATCCAGGTGCGCGAGACGCTGGATGAGGGCCTCGCCCTTGCGCAGGTGATGCGTGAGGTTGGGCAAGTTGAATACGTCACCAGAAAGCTCGTCGGGCAGGCCCAGCGCTTCACCCTGGCCCGCCTCGAGGCGCTTTACCACCAGCTGCTTGAGATTGACGAGGCGCTCAAAACCAGCCAGATGGACCTGGAAACCGCTCTCGACCTGCTGGTGGCGGAAGTCAGCCGCTAGGTTGGCCGAGATTTTCCTCCCCGCGTTATTGAATCTTTGCTCCGATTAATGTACACTGAAGGTTACAGGCGGGAGCGATGGATGATTCCCACCCCCCATGGACGCGTGTTCACAAAGGAGAGGATTATGTTCAGGCCAATTTCTGTCCGTATTCGCGCCGGCTTCCAGGTTGTGCTGGTGCTGGCGCTGCTGGCTGGCTTGCTGGGCGTATCCGTCCAACCGGCTCAGGCTGCCGTTCCCATCCCTATTTTCTCCATCACCGCCGTCGAAAAAGACAGCACCGTCACCATCAAAACCACCAACTTCCCCGCCAACAAATTCTTCACCGCCCGCATGGGGTTGATTGGCACCAAAGCCATCGGCGGGATCATCGTTGGCACGTTTAACTCCGGCGCGGGCGGCACGCTCACCCTCACCTTTGACATCCCCGCTGCCCTCAAAGGCCTGGCGCGCATCGCCATCCGCACGGATGCCTCGACCGGCGGCTATTACAGCTACAACTGGTTCTGGAACAACACCGCCAGCGGCTCCGTCACGCCCTATTACGGCATCCCCACCTTCAGCATCACCAGCGTGGTGAAGGATACCAGCGTGGCGGTTAAAACCAGCAACTTCCCCTCCGGCAGAATCTTCACCGTGCGCATCGGCGCATACGGCACCAAGGGCATCGGCGGGATTGTGGTCGGCACGCTTGATTCCGGCGCAGGGGGCATCCTCACCGCTGAATTCGCCATCCCCGCCAGCCTGGCGGGCAGCGCGCGTTTAGCCATCCGCATGGATGCTTCCGGCGGCTTCTATTCCTACAACTGGTTCTGGAACGACCCGGCGGCAGCGCCCAAGCCGTACGTGGGCATCCCCACCTTCAGCATCGTCGGCGTGATTAAGGACAGCATGGTGGCGATTAAGACCAACAACTACCCGCCCAACCGGGTATTCACCGTGCGCATGGGGCTGATTGGCACGCGCGGCATTGGTGGCATTGTGGTCGGCTCGTTCAATTCCGGCCCGGGCGGGGTGATGACCATCGCATTCGACATCCCCGATGCCCTCAAAGGCCAGTCGCGCATCGCCATCCGCGCCGATGCCTCCGGCGGCTTTTACAGCTATAACTGGTTCTGGAATAACACGTACCCGTAAACCGCTTTTACCTCTTGCGAGCGCGGCTCTGTAAAGACCTGTTGGGTTGGCTAAAAACCCAACAGGTCTTTTTAAGCAGTCGCTTTAGCTCGCCGCAGGAAGCCCTGGCTGCTGATGCGCCTCCTTCTCCCCCCGCGCCGGGGAGAGAAGGAGGACGGGAGGATGAGAGAGGTCAACACCCCTGGCAACTCGAAGGCGCTATTTTGCTGTATTTTACAGGATATTCAGGATAAAAAAGGATGAACAGGGTTTTCTAAAAAACCTTCCCGCGCGACCGGCGCTATAATAAAAGCATCCCCCATTGGAGCCTGCCCATGTCCATTCGCCCCATGACCCTCACCGATTACGATGCCGTCCTGGCTTTGTGGCAATCTTCCCCCGGCGTCGGCCTCTCTGATGCCGACTCCCCTGCTGCCATTGCCCGCTTCCTGGAGCGCAATCCCGGCCTGTGCTTTGTGGCTGTGGAAGAGGGCCAGCTGGCCGGCGCGGTGCTGTGCGGGCACGATTCGCGCCGCGGCTACCTCTACCACCTGGCGGTGCATCCCCGCTACCGGCGGCGCGGATTGGGCCAGGCCCTGGCGCAGCGCTGCATCGAAGCCCTGCGCGCCCTGGATATTCACAAGTGCCACATCTTCGTTTACGGCGAGAACGAATCCGGTCTTGCCTTCTGGCGCTCCGGCGGCTGGGTGCAGCGCATTGAGTTGGTCATCCTCTCGAAAGACACCGCATGAACCGCATCCTGGTCTCGGGCCTCATCAACATCGAAACCACCCTCAAGGTGGAGGGCTTCCCCATCACCTACGAGCCGGTGCGCTTTCCGTTCCACGGCGTCAACAGTACCGTCTCGGGCGTGGGTTACAACCTGGCACGCGCGCTCACCCGTCTCGGTCACCAGGTGCGGTTTGTCTCGCTCATCGGGCAGGATGTGGCTGCTCAGCAGGTACGCAGCGCCCTGCTCGCCGACGGCATCCCCGGCGAGGACGTGCTGGCGCAACTGGAGCGCACCGCGCAATCGGTCATCCTGTATGATGCCACCGGCAGGCGCGCCATCTTCACCGACCTGAAAGATATCCAGCAGCAATCTTACCCGCCGGAGCGATTCGAGTCAGCCCTCGCTGGCTGCCAGCTGGCTGCCCTGTGCAACATCAACTTCTCGCGCCCCTTCCTCGCGGTGGCAAAACGCGCCGGCATCCCCATCGCCACCGACGTGCACACCATCGCCAGCCTGGAGGACGATTACAACCGCGATTTTATGCAGGCCGCCGATATCCTCTTCATGAGCGACGAGCGCCTGCCGCTTGAGCCGGAGGCGTGGGCCAGGCAGGTGCTGGAGCGCTTCCCGGCCCGGATTGTGGTGATTGGGTTGGGCAGCCAGGGCGCCCTGCTGGCTCAGCGCGAGGGGGGGCGCTTCACCCGCCTGCCCGCCCTGCGCACCCGCCCGGTGGTCAGCACCATCGGCGCTGGCGACGCGCTCTTTTCGGCGTTCCTGCACGCCTACCTGCACAACGGCGACCCCCTCCACGCCCTGCGCAAGGCGGTGGTGTATGCCTCCTACAAGGTCGGCGCTGCCTCCGCCGCCGACGGCCTGCTGGACGCCCCCGCCCTTGATGCGCTTTACGCGAGCCTGTATGCGCCAGGCTAGGCGGCTGGCAGCCCTGGGACTTCTGGCGCTGCTGCTGTGCAGCCAACCCGCCCAGGCCAGCCCGGCGGTCACTTACCGCATCATGCCCCTCGGTGATTCAATCACTTCAGCCCTTCCCGGGCAGGCCAGTTACCGCTACTGGTTGTGGAAGCTCATCGGCGAAGCCGGTTACCCCGCCGATTTCGTCGGTTCGCTGTGGGGCGTGTATGACGACGGCTCGGCCCCACTCTACCCCGATTTTGACGCCAACCACGAAGGCCATTACGGTTACCGCGCCGACCAGGTGCTGGCTAACATCACCGTCTGGGCGCAGGCCGCCGCGCCGGATGTGGTGCTCATCCACCTGGGGCACAACGACCTGTGGTATGCGCAATCCATTGACAGCACCATCAGCGAGATCAGCCAGATCATCGACCGGCTGCGCGCCGTCAACCCGCGCGTCAAGGTGCTGCTGGCGCAACTCATCCCCTCTGCATACGGCGGCGAACTGGACCGCATCCCCCTGCTCAACGCGCGCATCCCGGGGCTGGTGGCCAGCAAAAACACCGCGCTCTCCCCCGTGCGCCTGGTTGACCAGTACACCGGCTTTGACCCCGTCGCCGATACGGTTGACCTGGTGCACCCGGATGAATCCGGCGAGAAAAAGATCGCCGCGCGCTGGTTTGAGGTGTTCGACCGGCTCATGCGCCAGAACAATTCCTTCTATTTACCGGTGATTCAACGGTGAGAAGAACACCGCCGAACCCGGTGGTTTATAATCAAGAAAAGGAGAATTCCATGACCCAGACCCGCCCCATTCAATACGTTTCTCGCAGCCAGGCCACGCTGGAAGGCGCGGGGGTGCACCTGCGGCGTGCATTTGGCTTTGGCGATACCGAACGCTTTGACCCTTTCCTGCTGCTGGATGACTTTCGCGGGGACGACCCGGCGCACTACCGCAAGGGCTTTCCGTGGCACCCGCACAGGGGCATTGAGACCATCACTTACGTGCTGACGGGCGAGGTGGCTCACGGTGACAGCCTGGGCAACCAGGGCGTGATTGGCCCGGGCGACGTGCAGTGGATGACGGCGGGGAACGGCATCATCCACCAGGAGATGCCTGCGGGCGACGCGCAGGGTAGAATGTACGGTTTTCAGTTATGGGCCAACTTACCCGCGGCGCACAAGATGATGGAACCGCGCTACCGCGACGTGAAGGCGGCAGATATCCCGGTTGTGACCCTGGATGGGGGGGCGGTGGTGCGCGTCATCTGCGGCGAGGTGCAGGGCGTGCGTGGCCCGGCCCAGGATATCGTCATCGAGCCGCAATACCTGGATGTGAGCGTGCCAGCAGGGTCAGTCTTCGTGCACCCCACGCCGCCCGGGCACACCGTTTTTGCCTACATCTTTGAGGGGCAAGGGCTGTTTGGCGAGGGCGACGGGGCCCAAAACCTGGGCAACCAGATGCTGGTTGTGTTTGGGGATGGCGAGCAGGTGCGCCTCAGCGGCGGGGAGCAGGGGGTTCGGTTCTTGCTGGTGAGCGGCAAACCCCTGCGCGAGCCGGTGGCATGGCGCGGACCCATTGTGATGAACACGCAGGACGAACTGAGGGTGGCGATGCGGGAATTGCAGGAGGGAACCTTTATCAAGCATCCGCGCTGAAAGGCGCGCCCCGCGGGCAAGGGAGACCTGTCAGGTTTTTAGAAACCTGACAGGTCTTCTCGGCGACTGCGTACTGCGCGATCCCCGCGGGCGGTTTTTGCACCTCCTTCTCTCCCCGGCGCGGCGAGAGAAGGAGGCCGAGAGGACGAGAGAGGTCAACACAGCATCCCCCCTGTCCTTGGCGTCACTGCGGCCCACTTCGCGAGGGTGCGTTTTGCTAAACAGGGTATAATGAATCTGAAGCGATTTTTTCCTTGCTGGGAAAGGGTTGCGCGATGAACTTTCTGCTGGATCCAAATGTAGCTTATGTGATGCTGGTGGGCGGCTTTTTGCTGGCCATCCTGGCGCTGTTTTCGCCGGGGACCGGCCTGCTGGAGCTCGGAGCCCTGTTTATGCTGGCGCTGGCGGGATACGGCGCCGCCAACCTGCCCATCAACGCCTGGGCGCTGGTGGTGCTGGTGGCGGGAGTGATCCCCTTCCTGGTGGCGCTGCGGCGCTGGCGGCAGTGGGTGTGGCTGATCCCTGCCCTGTTGGCGCTGGCGGTCGGCTCAGTGTTCCTTTTCAGCGGCGCAGATGGCAGCCCCGCGGTGAATCCCTGGCTGGCAGGGCTTGTGACGGTGCTGGTGGTGCCGTTTGTGTGGCTGGTGGGGCGCAAATCGCTGGAAGCCCTGGAGCAGCCAACCCGCAATCTCGCCGGGTTGATTGGCATGACCGGCGAAGCCAAAACGGATATCCTGGCAGAGGGCACGGTGTACGTTGACGGCGAGGATTGGAGCGCGCGCAGCGCAGCTTTGATCCCCGCGGGCAGCAAAGTGCGCGTGCTGCGGCGCGAAGGCCTGGTTTTAGAGGTCGAATCAAAAGAATAAGCCGATTGCCAGTCTCCCGGAGGGTGGGAGCCTGTCGGAATCAAACTTAATCCATCAAGAGGAGGAAAAATGAATATCAACAGTTTAGTCCCTATCTTATGCCTGGTGGCGGTGGTGGTTTTTGCGCTCATCGTCTTCCTGGCAACGGCCATCAAGATTGTGCCAGAATACCAGCGCCTGGTGCTCTTCCGGCTGGGACGCTGCCTGGGCGAGCGCGGACCGGGCCTGGTGCTGCTCATCCCCTTCATTGACCGCGCCGTGCGGGTTGACCTGCGCGAGCAGGTGCGCGAAATCCCGGCACAGACCTCGATCACGAAGGACAACGCGCCCATCTCGATTGACTTCCTGTGGTACTACAAAGTGTTCGATGCGGTGCAAACCGTGCTGCAGGTCGGTTCTTTTGAACTGGCTGCCCAGGGTATCGCCACCACCACGCTGCGCTCGGTGATTGGCGGCATCTTGCTGGATGGCGTGCTCTCAGAGCGCGAAGCCATCAACAACGCGCTACGCGCCCGCCTGGACGAAGTGACCGAGCGCTGGGGCGTGAAGGTGACCAACGTCGAAATCCGCGAGATCATCCCGCCCCGCGATGTGCAGGACGCGATGAACCGGCAGCTCTCCGCCGAGCGCAATCGGCGCGCGGTTGTCACTGAATCAACCGGCCAGCGCGAAGCGGCGATCAACGTGGCCGACGGCGCGCGGCAGGCTGCCATCCTGGAAGCCGAAGGCGTCAAGCAATCTTCCATCCTGCGTGCTGAAGGCGAGCGCCAGGCACAACTGCTGCGGGCTGAAGGTTTTGCCAATGCCCTGGAGAAGATTTATTCCGCGGCGCAGACGGTGGATTCCAAGACGATGACGCTGCAGTATTTTGAAACACTGAAAAACATGGCGGCCAATCCATCCACCAAGTACATCTTCCCGATGGAATTTACCAGCCTGTTGAGCGACTTCGTTAAATCGCGAGAAGGAAAGTAAACCGGAGCAATGACCGGGGCGGTGGCAATGGCTCTATCCACGCATTGATGGGAATTGACCTGCCGTGACGACCTCACCACCGCCCCGCCCCGCCGCTCCTTTTGAGCTTTTACCCGCCTCATGGCGCGACGTGAACAGCCTGCGCCGCTTTGAGGGCCAGGTTTTCCCGCAAGATTCCTGGCCGCTGCTTGACCTGATTGCCGTGCTGACCTTTCCGGGCATCCAGCGCATCAAGGCCGTCTCGGACGGCGTGCTGGTGGGTTTTGCGGCAGCCGAGTTCCGCGAGGGGCGCGATTGGATCACCACCATCGGCGTGCTGCCGGCTTACCGCAGGCAGGGCGTTGCCAGGGCGCTGCTGGAGGCCTGTGAGAGCCGCCTGAGCGCGCCGCTCATCCGCCTGTGCGTGCGCCGCTCCAATTTGCCCGCCATCCGCCTTTACGAGCAGTTCGGCTATCACCAGGTGGACGTGTGGCGCATGTATTACAACGGGGGCGAAGATGCGCTGGTGATGGAAAAGGTGCGCCCTTCCCCATAATCAACCCCAAAAACATAAAAGGAGCCGCATATGCTGACACCCAGGCCCACGCAGGGCGATACGCAATGGTTTGTGCGCGACCGTTTTGGCATGTTCATCCACTGGGGGTTGTATGCGCTTCCGGCGCGCCACGAATGGGTGCAATCTCGCGAGGAGATCTCGCCCGAGGATTACCGCGCCTATTTTGAGCGCTTCAACCCGACGCAATACGACCCGGCGGCGTGGGCGCGCATGGCGCGCGAGGCAGGGATGAAGTACGCCGTGCTGACCACCAAGCACCATGAGGGCTTTTGCCTGTGGGATAGCGCCTTCACCAACTACAAGGCAACTCGCACGCCGTGGGGCAAGGACCTGGTGCGGCCTTTTGTGGAGGCTTTCAGAGCGGAGGGCCTGCGCGTGGGGTTCTATTACTCCCTGCTCGATTGGCACCACCCCGATTTTCCCATTGATATCTTCCACCCGCTGAGAAACCACCCCCGGGCAGCGGAGATGAACGAAACGCGCGATGTGCGGCGCTACGCGGAATACCTGCGCAACCAGGTGGGCGAACTGCTGACCGGCTACGGGCCGGTTGACATCCTGTGGCTGGATTACTCCTACCCCGGGCGGGAGTACAAAGGCCTGCCGGGTAAGGGACGCGCGGACTGGGAGAGCGAAAAGCTGCTGGCGCTGGTGCGCGAACTGTGCCCGCGCATCATGCTCAACAACCGGCTGGATTTGCCTTCCGCGGCGGATTTCTACACGCCGGAGCAGGTGCAGCCGCTGGAATGGGTGAAGGTGGACGGCGAGCCGGTGGTGTGGGAGGCTTGCCAGACCTTCAGCGGCTCGTGGGGCTATCACCGCGATGAAACCACCTGGAAGAGCCCCGAACAGCTCATCCAGATGCTGATTAATACCGTTGCCATCGGGGGAAATTTGCTGATGAACGTGGGTCCCACGGCGCTGGGCACGTTTGACGCGCGTGCCGGGCGTGCCCTGCACGCCTACCGTGATTGGATGGCGCTGCACGGTGAATCCATCTATGGCTGCACGCAGAGCGCCTTCACCGCCCCGCGCGATTGCCGCCTGACGCAGAAAGGCAACCGGCTGTTTGTGCACGTGTTTGCGTGGCCTTTCAGGTTGCTGGTGCTGCCCGGGCTGGCGGGCAAGGTGAGCTATGCGCGCTTCCTGCACGACGGCAGCCAGGTGAAGATGGAATCGAACGCCTGGGAACTGGGGCAGCTGGGGCTGGATGCCTCGACGCTGGCGCTGACCCTGCCGGTGCAAAAGCCGGATGTGGTGGTTCCGGTGATTGAATTATCGCTCCAGTAACACCCTATAAATCCTTGACAGGCGCGCCTTTTGATTTAACCTGATTCCACCCTGCGAAGCCTCTCTCCTTCCGAACAGCGCCTGGCGCGGATGCTAAAAGCCCTCGGCAACCCGGTGCGCTTCCAGATTCTGCAAATCCTGGCCGAAAAACATATGTGCATCACCGGGCAAATTGTCGAGTTCACCACCCTGGCGCAACACCGTCAGCCAGCACCTCAAAGTGCTGCGCGAGGCCGGCCTGGTCAGCGGCGAGGTGGACGGCCCCGCCACCTGTTACTGCCTCAATGTCGAGAGCATCCGCTGGCTGAAGGACCAGGTGGGTGCCTGGTTACCCACCTGCTGCCAGGATGCTCCGCCTCCCGCTGAAACGGACAGCGCGGGAGCGGGTCAAAGCCAGCTTTTGCCTCCCACCACCACCAGCGACCTGACTGTCTGTCATCCTGAGGCTTGAAAAGCCGAAGGATCTCGATATCCGGCCTTCAAGTTCTTCATCATAACGAGATTCTTCGCCTTCGAGGCTCAGAATGACAACGCCTCTGGTTAAGATTCGTAAAATTGCCAGGTAGCCAGGTTTTTTATTGAAATAAATTACAGGTCTCCCCCCACCCGCACCCACCGACCCCGGCTGCACTGCGTTGTGCGCCCTCCCTTCCCTGCAGGGAAGGGAGGGACGGGGTGGGCTAGGTCAAACGCCGCCGCTAGCGGGTTATAACACCCACGCCGAAAAGACCTGTCAGGTTTTTTGAAACCTGACCTACGCACCTGTCTCTCATCTCCCCCACCCCCAAACCCCAAAGGTTTTTGAAACCTTTGGGGTTTTGCAAATAAATGACAGGCTCCGCGGCTGCGGGGACGCAGGAGTGAGCGGGTCAAAACACCCTCGCCGAAAAGACCTGTTAGGTTTTTAGAAACCTAACAGGTCTCCCCCCGCACGCGGGGAGCGCGCAGCGGTCTGCAGGGAAGGGAGGGACGGGGTGGGTCAGGTCAAACGCCGCCGCTAGCGGGTTAAAACACCCACGCCGAAAAGACCTGTTAGGTTTTTAGAAACCTAACAGGTCTCCCCCCGCACGCGGGGAGCGCGCAGCGGTCTGCAGGGAAGGGAGGGACGGGGTGGGTCAGGTCAAACGCCGCCGCCACCCGCACCCCGGCAACGGGATGGCACAGCCCCCTCCGAATCTCATTTCCAAAGATGCAGGTTCGGGTAGGTTTTTCAACCAGAGATTCAGAGAATCAGAGATTCAGCTAAAACATGAAGAAAATTCAGCTCCCTACGGGAGGGCTTCGCGCCGGGCGCAACGGAACCCGAAGTTGTAGTACGAGTTGGTCGGAGCGAACCAGTTGCGGAGGGCAGCGCGGATGAACCACGATCCATTGTACCAGGAACCGCCGCGTACAACGCGGTCGCTGCCGCTGGCCGGG
>CAYVOX010000082.1:0-14285 GCA_964453035.1 uncultured Anaerolineaceae bacterium | reverse complement strand
TCCCTTGCAGCCAGTTCCATCTGCTTGCGTTTGCCCTCGGGCAACTGGCTGGCAAGCTCAACCGCTTTGCCGCCCTGCAGCACCACCAGTCGCCCATCTGCCTTTGCCCGCCACAGGCCAACAACTTCTTCAAACTGATCAGGGCTAAGCGCCGGGGGAGGTTTGCTCTCAACGCGGGTTGTGGGTGGGAGAGACGTTTTTTTTGATTTTTCTCGCCCGGCTAACACGGTGGCAAGCACCGCACCAACCAGAAAACCCACCGCCACCAGAAAAAGGATAAAAATGGTTTGACTAGCATTTGAGGGCATGTTCAACCTCCTCAGAATCACGCCGGGGGCTGGCAGAGCGGGCAGTAATGCGTGCCGCGCTGACCGACAACCATGCGCTGAATAATGGCTCCGCACTCAGGGCACGCCTGTCCGGTGCGCTGGTAAACCCTGAAGTGAT
Organism: uncultured Anaerolineaceae bacterium; assembly: GCA_964453035.1. Lineage (GTDB taxonomy): Bacteria > Chloroflexota > Anaerolineae > Anaerolineales > Anaerolineaceae > CAYVOX01. The sequence goes on along the minus strand of CAYVOX010000082.1, from coordinate 13,838 downwards.
TTTGAAAATCTCCGCCGCGGTAAACCCAGTCAATGCTGGCGCCGTTCCTGCGGATGCCCTCCTCCAGAACGGAGCGTATAGCGGCATGCAGACGCTCCACCTCAAGCGCAGAAAGCGAATCCGCCAGGCGGCTGGGATGCAGCCGCGCCAGGTGCAGGGCTTCATCGGTGTAGATATTCCCCAGCCCGGCAACGAAAGATTGATCCAGTAAAAGTGGCTTCAACTGGCGGCGGCGCTGGCCAAGCAAACGGCTAAAAACCTCCACCGTGAAGCCAGGGGCCAGCGGCTCAGGCCCCAGATTTCCCAGGACGGTTAAGGGGTCGTTGAGCAGCCAGATGCGGCCAAACTTGCGGGCATCGTTAAACGCCAGCCGGGTGCCGTCGCTGAAATCAAGCACCAGCCGGTCGTGGGGTAAATCCGGCGAGGGCACCGCTTCCAGGCGCAGGTCGCCACTCATGCGCAGATGCACCAGCAGAGTACCGCGCTTTAGTCCAACAACAATGAACTTGCCGCGCCGGGTCACCTGCTCAATACGCTGGCCTGCCGCCTGAGTAAGGAACTGTTGAAGGGCAGGTTCTGCCAGCGTGCGCTCCCACAGAACACGGGCACGCTCGATGACCTTACCCGGCAGGGCAGGCTGCAAACCGCGAACAATCGTCTCCACTTCAGGCAGCTCTGGCATCGAACCGGCCTACCTATTCATTAAACATCTCACCAACGCTGCGCCCTTCGTGAGCGCGTAAAATCACTTCTCCCAGCAGTTGAGAAACAGTCAGAATCCTCAACCGGTCGCCAAACAGGCTGGATTTTTCCGGCGGAACGGGCACGGAATCGGTGGTAATGAACTGGGTCACAGGCAGAGCGGATAACCTTTCGGCGGCGTTGGCCGAAAAAACCGGGTGGACAAACACCATGTAAACATTGCGGGCGCCGCACTCCTTTACCAGATTAACCGCCTGCACCATCGAGCCGCCCGTATCCACCTCGTCATCCACAATGATGGCATCCCGCCCGTCCACATCGCCAATCAGGCTCAGCGCCTGGGCTTTGGCGTCATTGGAGGCACGGCGCTTTTCGATGAACGCCAGGGGAACATTCATGGCGGCGGCATAGTTGCGCGCTTTTTTAGCAAAACCCAGGTCTGCGGTGACAACTACAGGATTGACCATGGTGGGCTGGATGGCCTTGAGATAATCCGTCAGCAGGTGGAAGGCGTAGAGCACATCCCCGGGGATTGAGAAGAAGCCCTGGATCTGCCCGGCGTGCAGATCAAGCGTAATGTAACGGTCAGCGCCAGCCACCTCAATCATATCCGCCACCAGGCGCGCCGTGATGGGCACGCGCGGCTGGTCTTTCTTATCCGAGCGGGCGTAGCACAGGTACGGCACAACCGCTGTGACGCGCGCTGCTGAATCCAACCGCAGGGTTTGCAACAGGATGAGCAATTCCATCAGGTTGCGGTGGACAGGCGCAGAAGTGGTCTGGATGACAAAGCAATCCTGCCCGCGCACGCTGCTGTGCAGCTTGATGAACAGGTTATCGTTGGGAAACATGATGATATCCCGCCCCATCAGGGATACATCCAGGTAACTGGCAATCCTTACCGCCAATTCAGGGCAGGCTGTACCGGCATAAAGCTTGACATCCCCGTAGCGCATCCGGTCATGACGCCCAATATTGAGTGGCATAGTCACCTCTTCTTTAGATAATTCGTCTAACCGCTGGCAAAAACACGGTTAAACGTCGTTCCCTTTCCATTCAGAGCGCAGCACGCCCATCACCAGCACGTCCTCATAGGCGCCGTCCTTAAAATGCGCCTGGCGCAGCCGCCCTTCGTGAACAAAACCAACCTTTTCATAACAGTGAATGGCGCGGGTATTATCGGCATGCACGCGCAGGAAGATACGGTTGAGGTTGAGCTGGTTAAACCCATACCCCAACACCAGGCGGATGGCATCGCCGCCGTAGCCTTTGCTCCAGTATTCTTTTTCGCCAATCACAATACCCAGCTCGGCTTCACGCTCGCGCCAGCTTATCTTATGCAGGCCAACATTGCCAACCGGCAGCCAACCGTCCGTGGTGAATACCTCAATCACCATCGGAGCTTCTTCAGGTGGAGCCGATAAAACGCGGCTAAACCACAGCTCTTCTTGCGCAAAGGAAAGTGGGGTGACGATGAGCAGCCCGGGGATCACCTCCGGATCGTTGAGCCACTGCACAAAGCGCGGCAGGTCGCTGCGTTCAGCCGCGCGCAGGCGTACGCGTTTCCCGATAATCATTCATGCCTCCTTACAGCCCCTTATTGCCTAAGGATTGAGCCGGTTAGGCCCGCGGAACAGGTAAACCGTCTCGCGAATATTTTGCACGCCCATCATCACCATCAGCAGGCGTGAAAGACCCAATCCAAAGCCGCCGTGGGGCGGGCAGCCAAAGCGGAAGAAATCCAGGTAGTACTGAATTGGCTCGAGGCTCAAGCCCTTCTCCTGCGCCTGCTTCGCCAGCACCTCAACGCGGTGCTCACGCTGCGCGCCGGTGGTAATCTCAAGCCCGTTGGCCAGCAGGTCAAAGCTCTTGGTGAGATTGGGCTGGTCAGCATAGCGCATGTGATAGAACGGGCGCACGCTGATCGGCCAATCGGTGAGGAAGACAAAATCATGGTTGAAGGTATCTTTGACGTATTTGCCAATCAACCGCTCGCCCGCCGGGTCAATATCACCCTTCTTATCAGGCGGCAGGGTGTAATCCATACCCTTGAGGATTTTTACCGCTTCAGCCATGGGGATGCGCGGGAAGGGCAGCGTGGGAACCACCAATTCGTAGCCAAAACGCTGCTGAATTTCCTCACCGTGAGCTTCCTTTACGCGCCCGTAAACGTACTGCAGCCAGCGCTCCTGAAAAGCCATCACATCCTCGTGAGACTCAACCCAAGACATTTCCATGTCCACGCCGGTAAACTCCGTCATGTGGCGCGAAGTGAAGGATGGGTCAGCCCGGAAGACGGGACCAATCTCAAAAACGTTTTCAAAACCGGCTGCCATTCCCATCTGTTTGTAAAACTGGGGGGATTGCGCCAGGTAAGCCTTGCGCTCAAAATATTCCAGCACAAACAACTCAGCGCCGCTTTCGCTGGGCGCGCCCATGATCTTGGGGGTATGAATTTCGATGAAATTGTGTTTCAGCCAGTATTCGCGCATGGCAGCTTCTGCCGTGGTTTGCACCTTGAAAATCAACAGGCTTTCAGGGCGGCGCAAATCCATGTAGCGCCAGTCCATGCGGTAATCCACCATCGGTAACGTCTCAGCAAACGGGTCAAACGGAACGGGTGATTCCGCCAGGGCGTTGATTTCCAACGTATCAAGTTGAATCTCCAACCCGCCCAGCTTCACCACAGGGTTATCGACCACCTTGCCAGTAATCGTCAGGGCCGATTCCACGTTTAACCCGGAAATCTGCTCAGCCAGGTCGGTGCTGTTGCCCTTCCAGAATGCCACCTGCACCAGGCCGGTGCGGTCGCGCACAATCAGAAATTGCATCTTCTTCTGGTCGCGTAGCGTTTGCAGCCAGCCCTGAATCTTTACCGTTTCGCCAACCTTGGTGCGTAATTCGCCAATCGATGTCCGTTCCATTCTTGCTCCTATGATTTGAATTTATTCCGTCAACCTGTCAACCGCCTGGAAAGGCGAGAGAGAACGTTTTTTAAGCCCCTCAAGGGCTGCCTGGTAGCGGGTTTCATCCAATGCGCTCCGCCAGCGGGCTACTAACCGCTCCTGCACCAGCAAATCCAGCTCCTGGCGCAGGCGCTCATCTTCGCGGCGCTGCCACTCGCCAGAGGTCCTAAGGTATTGTGCGTGCTGTATGATCGCCTCAGCCAGTACGGAGATGCCCTCGCCGAGGGTGGCAACCGTTTTGAGAACGGGCGTCTGCCAGCCATCCGGGGCAGCCGAGTCGTTGCGCCTGCGCCCGGCGCCCATCTCCAGCATCGCTTTAAGCGCCCGTTCGGTGTTTTCCGCGCCGGGCAGGTCAGCCTTGTTGACCACCAATATATCGGCAATCTCCAGGATGCCGGCCTTGATAGCCTGGATATCATCGCCGAGCCCGGGGGCTTCAACCACCAGGGTGGTGTGCGCCAGGCGGGCAATTTCCACTTCATCCTGGCCCACGCCCACCGTTTCAATCAAAATCAAATCAAAACCGGCGGCATCCAGCACCTGTACCACCTCCGCGGTGGGGCGAGCCAACCCTCCCAACGCCCCTCGCGAAGCCATCGAGCGGATAAACACGCCCGGGTCGCCCGCCAGGTCTCGCATGCGAACGCGGTCACCAAGCAGCGCGCCACCGGTGAACGGGCTTGAGGGGTCCACCGCCACGATGCCCACCTTGCGCGCCAGGCTGCCACCTGCGGGATGCCTGAAATATCGCGCCAGCTGGTTGACCAACGAAGACTTACCCGTGCCTGGCGAACCGGTGATGCCCACCAGGGCGGCTTTGCCCGCGTGCGGGAAGAGCGCATCCAGTGCCTGCCTGCCCTCGGTTGTGTCGTTTTCAACCTGGGTCAACAGGCGCGCCAGGGCCAGGCGCTCGCCGGCAAGCACCGCATCAGAGAGGTTCATCAGCTGGCGGGCGCTCCAAGTACGGCTTGCTGAATCTCCGATACATATTTAGCACTGGGTGTGCCGGGTCCGTAAACGGCCATCACGCCCATCTGTAAAAGAGCGGGTACATCTTCTTCAGGGATAATACCGCCGACAAAAACCTTCACATTGCCCTGCCCGTTGGCGCGCAGCAGCTCCAGCACGCGCGGCAGCAGGGCTAAATGCGCTCCGGAAAGGATGGATAAACCCACCGCATCCACATCCTCCTGCAGGGCGGCTTCGGCAATCATCTCAGGCGTTTGCCGCAGGCCGGTGTATATCACTTCCATGCCTGCATCGCGCAGGGCGCGCGCCACAACCTTCGCACCGCGGTCGTGACCATCCAGGCCAGGTTTGGCTACCAAAACACGGATTTTGCGTTCGGTCATAAGGACTCCTGCGATTAAGTATCTTATTAAATTATACCGCGTATTGAAGCCTTGCCTCTCTGCCTTACCTCACCCTTTTTTGAGGCTTAAAGGCATCTGATTGGCCTGGCTGTACCGCAAATTGTAGTAAAATCAAGAAAAACCAACGAGGGAATCCTGTGCAAACCTGTTCTCGCTGCTCAACCCAATCTGCTGATTCCGTCCTGGTATGCCCCACCTGCCAGGCCGACCTGTGTGAGTATTCGACGACCGCCACGGCGCTCAAGCGCTTCCGCGCCAACCCGCGGGTGAAAAACGTGCGCCTGGTCGTCGCCGCTGACGCCTGCCCTGCCTGCCAGGCAGTGGAAGGCACCTACGAAAAAGATAAAGCCCCAACCCTGCCGGTTGAGGGCTGCTCCGAAAAGAACGGTTGCCGCTGCTTCTACGAACCGATGCTGGATGAGATTTACCCGTAATCTTTCACGCGGACACACCTTTTAACGCACAAAAACGAACACCTCTGTTTCGAGCCGGTCAACCAGCACCGGCTCGAATTGCGTTCCAGCCAAACAGCTTAATTCATGAGTCAGGGGCAATTATTTTGAAACGTAAGCCACAGCGCGCGGCGCAGCCTGCGGTCTGTTCCCTGTTGTCGTTCCACCAGGCGCAACCAGCCAGAGAGCCGAGAGACGTCCTCATCGCCAAGCCCAAACAACCGGTCTGCCTCCTGCAGCTTGCCGTAAAGCAAAAACCGGCCCTCAGGGGCCAGCAAACGCCTCAGGTTAGATTCGTACTGCGCTTTTTTGGCAGGCGAAAGCGCATGATAACACCCGATGTCCAGAACCAGATCAAAGCCTGGTGCCAGGTCAGCGAGGTCGGTCACGTCGCGCTGCAGGATGACCGCCTGCAACCCAGCCTCCAGCAGCTTCCGTCGGGCCCGCGCCACTGCCCTGACGGCAAAATCCACACCGGTTACCTGCCACCCGGCTCGCGCCAGGCTAAGCACATTCGTCCCGCTCCCGCAGCCCAAATCCAGCGCCCTGCCCGCCGCATGCGTGCTGATGAATCGCACCACCTCGGGAGGAGTTTGCCCCGTATCCCAGGGTGGGTGGCGGAAATACCACAGGTTATAACGCAGCCAGGCCAGCCAGTTGGTCAACATTACGCCAAGTTTACCCCAAAACCGTTAAAAATCTGCGCTTCAACCCCGCTTCTTCAATTGAATCTGGACAAGAATGCCTTCTTACCTTAAAATGGTAGTTCTGGATAAAAACTAAGCTCGAAGCAAAAGGATTTGTTCATGAAAGAATACACGACTCCATTTATTCGAAACGTAGCACTCGTTTCGCACAGCAGCGCCGGTAAAACCATGCTCGCTGAAGCATTCCTGCACTTTTCTGGCGCCACCACCCGCCTCGGCAAGATCGAAGACGGCACAACGGTTTCTGATTTCGACGAAGAAGAACTGCGCCGCAAAATCTCGCTGTACACCTCAGTTATTCCAGTGGAATACAGGGACGTAAAAATCAACCTGCTGGATACACCCGGTTACACCGATTTCGTTGGCGAGGTCATCTCCGCTTTACGCGTTGCGGATGGCGCCGTCGTCCTGGTAGATTCGGTTGCGGGCGCTGAAGTGGGCACGGAAATCGCCCTGCGCTACTGCGGCGAATTCAAGCTTCCCTCGCTTGTGGTGATTAATAAAATGGAACGCGATAACGCCAACTTTCAGAAGGCGCTTGCCAGCGTGGAAGAACTCAGCGACGTGCGCCTCATCCCCGTGCAACTTCCGCTGGGCGAGAAGGCCGACTTCAAGGGCGTGATTGACCTTCTGACGATGAAAGCCTACAAGGGCGATGGCAAAACTGCCAGCGAAATCCCCGCCGAGTTCAAAGCCGCCGCCGAAAAAGCCCGCACAGCTCTCATCGAAGCTGCAGCTGAAAGTGACAACGAGCTGATGGAACGCTATTTTGAGAACGGCGACCTGAGCCCCGAAGAAACCCTGCGCGGCCTCAAGAGCATCGTGCGCACCTGCACCTTCAGGCCGGTGTTTGTCTCTTCCGCGGTGATGAGCATTGGCGTTGCCGCATTGATGAACGCTGTAATTGACCTGTTCCCCTCCCCCGCGGATGTTACCCCCGCCACAGCCGAGGGCAAAGAAGGCCCCGAAGCCTTGCCCTGCGTTGATAACGGTCCGCTGGCAGCCTATGTGTGGAAGACTACCGCCGATCCCTTTGTGGGCAAACAGACTTACTTCCGCATTTATTCCGGCATGCTCAACTCCGATAGCCGGGTGTGGAACCAGACCAAGAGCATCGAAGAGCGCCTGGGCACCATCAGCATCCCGCGCGGCAAAGAGACCCTTTCGGTTAAGACCGTCCACGCCGGAGATATCTGCGTGGTTCCAAAGCTCACCGAAACATCTACCTCCAACACCGTCTGCGACCGCGCGCACCCCCTCACCCTGCCCGTGCCGCATTACCCCAACTCGCTCTACCGTGTTGCCATCCTCCCCAAAACACAGGCCGATTCCACCAAAATCAGCCCAACGCTCACCCGCCTGTGCGAAGAGGATATGACCCTCACCTGGTCAATGGAAGCGGCAACCTCTCAGACTGTGCTGCAAGGCATGGGCGATCAGCACATTGATGTAGCCATCCGCCGGGCCGAAACCAAGTTCCAGGTCGGCCTCACCACCGAAGAGCCCAAGGTGCCCTACAAAGAGACCATTACCAAAAAAGGCCAGGCAATGTACCGCCACAAGAAGCAAACCGGCGGCTCCGGCCAGTTTGGTGAGGTTCACCTGCGGGTTGAACCGGTGGCAGACAAAGATTTCGACTTCGCCTGGGATGTTTTCGGCGGCGCCATCTCGCAGAGCTACAGCTCTTCCATCCAGAAGGGTGTTCTGGCGGTGATGAAAGAAGGCATTTTAGCAGGCTACCCGATTTCTGGCGTCAAAGTCTCCGTCTTTGACGGCAAGGAACACCCGGTGGACTCAAAGCCCGTGGCGTTTGAAATCGCCGGGCGCGAAGCCTTCAAGCTGGCCTTCATGGATGCCAACCCGGTGCTGTACGAACCCATCATGAACGTCAAGATTGTGGTTCCAGAAGCGAACATGGGCGATGTGCTTGGCGATATGAACACCCGCCGCGCGCGCGTCCAGGGCATGGAAAGCGAAAAGGGGCACTCCACCATCAATGTGCACGTGCCACTGATTGAGATGCTGCGCTACACCACCCAGCTGCGCTCCTTCACCGGCGGGCGCGGCTACTTCAGCATGGAGTTTGACCATTACGAAGTGGTGCCCTCGCACATCACGCAGGAAATTGTGGCTGCCCGGTTGAAAGAACTGGAAGCCAAGAAAGAGTAATCTGATCAAGCCCGGCCGCAGCGCCGGGCTTTTTTTACCAAAACCCTGCGCGGATGCCCGCTCTGTGGTTTAATGGGGGCATGTTTACCGATGACTCTTATGAGCAATTCTGGGATGCGCTGCTCTCGCGCCAGCCAGAACGTATTCGTGCGGCCTTTTCCGGGTTGGATGCAGCCAGCCAGGCTGAGGTGCTGCGCCACCTGCACCGCATGGTGGGCGAAGCCGGCTGGCACAGGGAGCAGAAACTATCTGCACGGGCAGCCCTGAAGGCACTTAAGGACCTGGCGTGAGGCGGGCGCTGGCGCTGCTGGGGCTTTTTGTTTTGCTGTGGGCTGCTTTTTCACTTGCCATCCACCAGCTCACCCAAAACAATGCCCTCGGCAGCGATTTTTTCATCTTCTGGAATGCCGGGCGAGCCGCCGTGTTTGAGCGTGCCAACCCTTACAGCGACGAGCTGGCGCAGCAGGCGCAACTGGCGATATTCAAGCGCCTTTCCGGCCCGCTGGAAGACCAGTTGGGTTTTGCCTACCCTCCGTATGCGCTGCTGGCCATTTTCCCGCTGCTCTGGCTGCCGTTCGACTGGGCTCAAGCGATCTGGATTGCTCTCTTGCTGCTGGCGCTCATGCTGGCAGGGGTGACGGCGCTGCCGGGCGCCCGGCGCTGGCTATTACCCTCGTTTTTGCTCTTCTATCCCACCTTTTTTGGCAGCATCCTGGGCAACTTTGCAGTCCTCATCTCCGCGGGCCTGCTGCTCTTTTTTGGTATTTTTCTGCGCCATGACCTGCCATCGCGCCGCATGCAAATTTCCTTTGGGGCGCTGGCCGGCTGGATGACGGTCAAACCGCAATTCCTGTGGCTTTTCCTTATTTTCATTTCTTTCTTTGCGCTGCGCAAAAAGCTGTGGTGGTTCTTCCTGGCAGCAGCGCTGAGCTTTATAGCGTGCATCGCCCTCTCCTTTGCGTTGGTTCCTAACTGGCTCCCCCTCTGGCTGGAGCGGCTAAGCAAATACACGGGCTACAACCAGGCGTATCCCGTCCTGACCTATCTGCTCAATACGCTGCTGCCTCTTTTTACTGCCAACGTCCTCACATCCATCCTGCTCGTTCTCGCTCTACTGATCACCGGCTGGCTATTCCTGCGCTTCTGGCGCGGGGGACAAAACCTGCTGGCAGTGCTGGCGTGGTGCGGTCTGGTGGTTTACCTGTTCCACCCGAGGGGGGCATCCTATGAGCATCTGGCGTTCCTGCTGCCGCTGCTGCTGTGGGCCGCTCAGCAGCGCAACTGGCGCAGCCTGGCCCCGAACCTGTTCTGGTGGGGCAGCCTGGCAGCCAGCTGGGCGGCGTTTGCCATCTCCATTCAGCCCGGCGCGCCGGTGAACGCCACGGAATGGCCCGTGTTGTTTCACGCGGTGTGGGTGGGGTGGGTCATGAGATCCAACACCAACAACCGCCGCTCGCTTGTAAATTCCTCCAGCTCGTAGTATTCTGTTATTGTCGCTATGCCCTTCCGTAGCGGTCAGGATGGCTTGCTTTTCTGCCGTCCATCTCTCCTATCAATCCTCATCGTTATTTCACAACCACCGCCATCCTGAGCTTCACGCGCATCCTGGCTGCTGTTCAACCTGCCTGTTGCCCTTTCACTGGCAGTCAGGTGATTGGTGAAAGGAAAGATAAGGTGCATGATGAAATTCAAAACGATGATGGCGATTAAAGCCGTGGTCTGCCTGGCCTTCGGCCTGCTCTTGCTCTTTGTTCCGGGTTTTGTCTATTCCATCCTTGGCGCCACGCTGAACGCAGCCGGAACTTTTGCCGCCCAGGAGTATGCCGCCGCCATGCTCGGTCTGTTGATGATTACCTGGTTTGGCCGCAACGCCAAAGATTCTGAGCTGCGCCGGGCAACCATCCTGGGATTGACGCTGTACGACGCCGTTGGCGTGGTTATCTCGCTCATCGCGGTGCTCACTGGCGTGATGAACGCGCTGGGATGGATGATTGTGGCTCTGTACCTGTTCCTGGCGCTGGGGTTTGGCTACTTCCTGGTAAAGAACCCTCAGCCGTGAGTTCCATCTAAAGGTAGGGATCACCCTCTTCTGCGGTTCGCCTCAGAGGAGATTTTTGCGTTAAGCCCGGCAATAATCTTGCGCTTCGGGCGGCGCTGTGATAAAATCGGGCTGCCAGTTAAGTCTGGGCGCGTAGCTCAGTTGGTTAGAGCGCACGGTTCACATCCGTGAGGTTCGTGGGTTCGAGCCCCTCCGCGCCCACTTTCACGCCCCTGCACGGGTCAGCGTGAAAATTGCAGCATCGGTCTTGCCGCCGGTGCTGCTGTTTTAATAGCCTTAATCAACCCCTAACTTCTTCTTATGCCCTGTTAACATCTCTACCGTGTGGATCTTCGGATCATACTCCTTTCCATCCGGCATCCTCGCCCCATCAAACCATGCACCTTCCAGAATTGCGCCACTAAGATCTGCGCCTCGTAGATTTACGCGATATAGGTCTGCGCCGCTTAGATTTGAGTCGCGAAAATTTGCATCGCATAGAATAGCGTCGCTTATTTCTGCGCCGCTTAGATCTGTTCCGCTTAGATCCGCGCCGCTTAGATTTGCACCGCTCAGATTTGCTCCCATTAGATCCGCACCACTTAGATCTGCGCTGCTTAAATCTGCGTCGCTTAGATCTGCGCCGCCTAGATCTGCCCTGTGGACATTAGCACCCATTAGATTTGCCTTCCACAAATCTGTGTCGGGTAAATCTATCCCCTCAAGCTCTGCCCCCGATAGATCGATCCCTCCTAAAATAACGACCGATCTGTAATTTTTCTTCCCCGTGCCACCCTTCCCCTGCACTAAACCCATGCTCGAAAGGAACTTAACCATAACCTCTTTCCGCCTCAGGTCAAGCCGACCTAAAGTAGTATCGGTCTTCACCTGCGCAATCTCTCTAACCTTATCCCCCTCTTTCGACTCGCTCAATCCTTCCTTCAACACCATTTGCGTCATAAACTCAATATAACTTTGCAGCAGTGCCTCTCTCTGGTTGTCCTTCATGTTCTCCCGGTCTGTCTTCCGCTCCAACCCATCCAGGTAAGCCGCCACCACCGCCAGTGTCACTGGAATGATCAGGAGTTGCAGCACATCCCACACCGTCTTACCCATAAACCCCGTGCAGTTCCCATCCGGCCAGAGGTAACAGGTAAAAATCATGTAAATTCCCCACCCCACAACAACTGCCGCCAGTCCAACCCACCAGCGCCGTTTTAGAAACGTAACAATTTTCACCATCATCTTTCCCCTCCCAGCCGCCCAATTTGACTCTTATTGTAGCAAATAATCAATACAGCACTTTCAATTCTCAGCCTTATCTGCAATCTCCCCCAACCGCATCACCAACGCTTCATTACCCTACGCTATCCTTGCGCAACTGAAAGGTTGTTTTTAGGATAACCATGCTATCATGTAAACGATTTAACTTATCAACGCGCGTCGTTTGTCACATAAACTTGACGCGCAACATCGCAGAATTGGTGCTTCACTTTACAGGAGAACGACGATGAAACGCAAGTTGTGGCTGATCCTCTTACTGGTTGTTGTCGCAATGACGATTGTCTATCCGGTTGCCGCAGGTGGCGACCAGGTGCGCGGAGAAAAAGGCGCCGGTATTGTCAAACAGGTGCAGGTGGTTCCGCCGCCAATCCCATTTCCCTGATTAACAAGGCGAGTAGAAACACCTCAGCCCCCGAACACAAACCGTGCGGGGGCTGATTTTTATGCGCCACGGAGCAATCAGTCTTTGTTGTGCGCCTGATCTTCCCAATCGGTGTTATCCGGCGCCCACAGGGTGCCAAAACCATGCTTCTGCCACAGCTTCCAGGCCAGTTCAGCCGGGCGGGTTGCCAATCCGTAGCGGTCAAAATACTGGCATAGGCGGGTCACATCCCGCTTGAAGATAGTGAACGCGCTGCGGTTATCCTGCGGCTTGACCGCCTGGGGAAAGTCAATCACACGAAACTCCTCTCCCCACACCAGCACGTTATACGCCGAGAGGTCGCCATGGATGCGGTTGTTAGCCAGGAATATCTCCACGTTTGCCATGATCCGGTCAAAGAAATACTTAGCCTCTCTGCGGCTGCCAAGGTGAACCTCATGCAGGGTCGGAGCAGCGCCTTCTTCATCGCCCAGGTATTCCATGAGGATGGTGTTGTTGCCGCTGGCATACGGGCGCGGTACGCTGGCGCCCGCCTTATGCAGGAGGCTCAACGTTTCGTATTCGTGCTCCAGCCACGAGGTGTGCGAAAGCTCCTTGCCAAAACTGGATCCGTTGCGGATGGCTTTAAGCATCCCGTGGTCGTTCACCTGCTTGCCCTCGTCATCCAGCACCTTGCGCCCCTCGCGGTAGAGCGCGTCATTACGCAGGTTGCGCAGCATGCGCGGACGGTAAATTTTGGCAGCCAGGCAATCCACACCAACGCCTTTTGCCGCGGCGCAGCAATATACGTTGGCTTCCTTGCCGCCCTTCACCTTGCTCAGCACGTCCACGATCAAGCCTTCCTCATAAAACGTGCCCAGGTAAGAGATAATCCATTCACGTTCGTGGCGCGAACCGAGGTAGGTCGGCGTGAACCCACCCGAGTCGGGGATTGCCGCCGCCCCATGTTGGCGCACCGCCTCGTCCATCAGGCTCAAGTCAGTGCGGTGCTTCCGAAAGCGGTGAATATTCTTGCCGCTGTCGCGGCTTTGATTGAGGGCTTCAAATTCCTCGTCGATATTTCGCAAATTTGCTTTGATGTTCATTGTTTCGTAACCTATCTCTTTGGCCGGTCGGCTTGCGCCAACCCTTCTCTTCTGGAAAAAAAAGACCCCGGGCAGGATTGCCCGGGGCAACTTCCCTCTACAGGGAAAAAACAACCGCGGGACATAAGTGCGCCCGCGGCCGTTGGAACATTCGGCGGTTTGGCCTGTGAGGTTCAGGCGCACTCATGCAAAGCAATCTCTGCGCTAAATTTAGCGCTGGTGGATGTATTCACTTTTACCGCTCTCATGAGCACGCCTCCTTCTTTCTGGGATAAATTACTCCTGTAGTGTAGCATCATCTTGCAGAGATGTCAATCGCTTTTTTCGCCAGCTGACCTTAGATCTAACTCACAGCTCCCTGTTTACCCGTCAAAGCGCGCCACACCCGCCACAGGTGCGCTAACCTGATATAAACCATTGACCGAATGTTAAAGAATCTTTTCCCATTCTGATTCACCTTTGCGCACAAAACTAATTGCATCCCTTCCCTTTCACTATCCGATTTTTTTTGGTTTGGAATTGCCGTAGATGGCGTTCAAACCAATATACACACTAAAAAGGCCATATATGGGGGTTGCCAGCTGCTAAACCCCACTAGTGGCTTAGAACACCTGTACCTTAAAGGAAATTATCCTTGGTTTGTTCACCTTATCCTTTAACATTAGAATGCTTAAACTTTT
>CAYVOX010000081.1:0-14454 GCA_964453035.1 uncultured Anaerolineaceae bacterium | reverse complement strand
CTCTCTTTATGGATGGTTTCTCCACAACGGGGGCAGGGCTGGCCCACGGAGCGGGCATCCAGCACTTTGAGGTAGCCGCCCGGCCTGCCGAACAGGTCTTCCTCGCTGTCGCGCCCGCCCTGCTCCACTGCCTGGCGCAGCACGGCGCGAATGGCTTCGTATAACTTCATTTTTTCGGCTTCATCCAGCGCAGCGATGCGGCGGCGGGGATGCAGCCGCGCCGCAAAGAGGATATCCTGCAGGTAGCCGTTGCCGAGGCCGGTGATGCCGGGTTTGGAGATCAGAAACGGCTTGGCGGTGAGCTTGCCGTCCTCTTTTAGCCCGTCGAACAGGCCGAGGAAATACGCAACCGTGAAGTCCTCCTCCAGCGGAGAGTGGCTTTTGGTGGCGACAAACGGGTGCTTTTCAATTTCATCCGAAGGCACCAGCATCGCCGCCCCCCAGCCCTGCACCGAAACGGTCAGGCAGGTATCATCCGTAAATTTGAGCAGCAGCTGGTATTTTCCGGGCAGCCTGGCAGGCGAGGCGTGGTAGAGAATCTTTTCGCCGCCCTCGCCCAGCACCAGGAAGTAGTCGCCATCCAATGTGACGCGGATCATCCTGCCGTTGGGGTAGGCGCCGGTGATGATGCGGCCTTTCAACACCTGGGCGTACCTTTCCGGCGGGCCGGAGTAAAAGGCGAATTTGTGGGGCCAGTTGCCCTGGCTGCCCTCGGCGATGCGCTTGCCGCTGAGTGTGGATTGAATCTGATTTGAGATAACCACGGCTTCGGGTAATTCAATCATCTGGCCTCCAATGTGCGTTTGATGCTGACAAAATCAGGATCGGCGGCTCTCCACAAAGGCTTCCAGCAGCGCAAGCGCCTGCGGGGCATCCGCGCGGCCAAACCCCAGCCGGAAGTGATTGTGCGGGTCGCCAAAGAGGGTGCCGGGCAGCAGCAGTACGCCCGTCTCGGTAACCAGCTGGCGGCAGAACGGCTCAATGGGGCCGCCCAGGTAGCGCGGGAAGGCAATCGAACCGGCCCGCGGGCGCTGCCAGCTAAAAAGCTGCGCCTGGCGTTCAAAAAAGCCGTCCAGCAGGCGCAGGTTGCGCTGGATGAGCGCGATGTTGCGCTGCGCCAGCTGCTGGCGGTGGCGCAGGGCCAGCTCGGCCAAAAACTCAGCGGGGGCGCTGGCGCAGATGGTGGTGTAATCTTTGAGGGCGGCCATTTTGGCCAGCACCTCGGCGTTGCGCGAGGCCACCCAGCCGATGCGTAAACCGGCCAGCCCGTAGGTTTTGGACATCACCCCCAGCGAGACGGCCTGCGGGTTGAGGTCACAGCCGGCAGGGAGGCGCTCGGACGGGTCATATTCCGATTCGCGGTACACCTCGTCGCTGAAGACCAGGATGCCGCGCTCCTGCGCGATGGCGTGGATCTGGGCGTAATCCTGATGCGAAATGAGCAGTCCGGTGGGGTTGTGTGGGGTGTTGACCACGATCACGCGCGTGTTGGGGCGCAGGCTGCGTCTGAGGTCATCCAGATCCAGCGCCCAGCCGTTGGCTTCCTGGCCGTGCCACTCCGTCACCGCGCAGCCAATGGCGCGCGCCACCTCCGCCAGCGACTGGTAACACGGTGAATGTACCACGGCATGATCGCCGGGCTGCAGGGCGGCGTGCATGAAGAGGAAGATGGCCTCCTCCGCGCCAGAGTGCACCAAAACCTGCCCGGGCTGGATGGTGGTGTAAATGCAGGCAATCTGCTCGCGCAGGCCGGGCGCCCCCTGTGATTCTGTGTAGCCCAGCCAGTGGCGCTCAAAGCGCCCTGCGGCGTCCGGTTCCAGCGCCAGCAGGTTGCCAATGCTCATCGATTCGCAATCGGAGGCGCACAACAGGTGTTTGACGTTGAACTCGTACTGCGCGAAGTAACGTTCCAGGGCAAAGGGTGGCAACTTCATGCTGCCTCCAGCGGTAAAGAGGTGCGCGGATCAAACCCCTCAGCAGCCAGCAGCGCATCCAGCCGGTCAAGCAGGCGGGCAACGCGCTCCTCCAACCCCAGCTGCGGGTGACCCGCGGCTTGCAGCACCGCCTGCACATCCTCCGCCATGCCCTCGGGCAGGCGCGGGCAATTTTGCTCGGCCAGGCGAATGAGCTTCTTCTCGCCGGGGTGAGTCTGGCGGTTGAGGGCGAAAAGCACATCAAAATAACTGGCCAGCAGAGCGGCCACGCGGTGGTTGAGGCTCACCAGGTCGCCGCGGCGGGCAGCGCGGGCAATCTGGTGCTCGTAAGCGGGGATAACGTTGCGCAGAATGGCATGATTTTTAGCCACAATCGCGCGGCGCAGCGGCTCGGGGTAGGGATGAGCGGCCAGGGTTTGCAGGTCGCGCAGCCAGCCGGTGGGGTCAAACAGGGGTTGCAGGTGGCGGATGGTGTGCCAGTGGCAGGTGGTGTAGCCCATCCAGGCCTGGTGCTGCAGCACCACGCGCTCCACCTGGGCGGTCACCCAGGCGGGCTCCCAGTACATCACATCCACCTCAATGCCGCTGGGCAGGTCAATCCACTCGTCGCCCGGGTCCCAGTACTGCAGGTCCATATCCGCGCGCAAGGCACCGCGCAACTGCAGGATGGCCTGGCGCTGGCTGAGCGGGATGAGGCGCGTGGTGAAGACGTACAGGTCAATATCCGAGGCGGAATCGGTCAGCCCGCCGGCCTGCGAGCCGCCCAGGGCAATGGCTTGCACGCCCTCGCAGCGTTGGAAGTGACCGGCGAGAAATTGGGCCAGATGGAAATGAGCAGAACCTTCATCAAGCATTGATACTCACCCGGCCAGGCTGCGCATCAGCTCCAGTGCGCTGCGCAGTTCAGCTTCATCTTCGTTAACCTTGCCCTCAATGGAAATGCGCCCATCATACCCGCCGTGCCTGAGCGCCGCAAAGAACGGCCCCAGGTCGCACGGCTCCATGCCGGGCGGCAGGCGGTTGGGGATGGTGGCGATGTGGGCGTGCACCAGCAGCTCGCCGTTGGCAACCACATCCTCCAGCGAGTCGCCGTCCCTGAGCAGGTGGTAGGCATCCACCAGCAATTGGATGCCGGGATGGTCAACGGCGCGCACAATGCCGGCGCATTCCGCCACGGTGTTGAGGATGTTGCACTCGGCCAGGTTGAGCGGCTCAATAGCAATGGTGACGTCGTTGCGGGCGGCAATGGGAGCGAGCATCTGGCAGAAGCTGATGATTTGCCGCCGCGCGGCGGCGTGGTCAAAGCCCTCCGGAACGCGCCGCGCCCCGCCGGAGCCAAGCACAATCACCTCCACCCCCGCCTGGCGGGCGCGCTGGCAAGCCGTGGTGACGTAGCTTTGCAGGGCAGCCTGGTCCACCTGCGGGCCGGTGATTTTCAGTTCCGCCGGGATGAAAACGTTCACCGCCGGGCAGGGCAGCGGCGCGGCGCGCAGTTCCGCCAGGGAGGCAGCAAAGGCGGCTTCGTCCTCGCGCGGCATAAGCAGGGCGCCGACGGTCATTTCAAAATATTCGTAACCTGCCCGGGCAGCCACCCGGGCCATGGATGGGGAACCGCACACACCGAATTTCATATGCACCTCGCCTGGTTGTGGGATGGAACACACTCGGGTTAATTATATCTTTTCCGCCAGCATGCGGTTTGAATTCTAGCCTTTCACAAGACCCTCGGCGGCAGTGTAGAACTCATCCTGCAGGCGGGCGGTGACTTCATCCTGTTTGACGGCGCGCAGCACGGCAGCCAGCTGGCGGGCCTGGGCCTGCAGCAGGCGCTCGCCTTTTTCGGCGGTGGCGGCGCGGGCATCCCCGGCGTAGTGGGTGGGGTAATCGGCATACCACCAGATGGCAGTGAAAACATTAACGTCAGCCAGGGTCTTCAACCGCCCGCGCGCAGCGCCTTCCTCCGGCTGCTCTGGCACGCGCTCCATATGCACCAATTCGGGGCGGAAGGCAAGCACCTGGCTTGTTTCACCCTCGCCGGCGTGGTCACCGTAGCCGGTTTTAAACAGGGAGCTCAGCTCGGCCTCTTCCGAGGGAGGAGGAGCGGGGTCCACCACGTAAAGGGCGTAGTCGCGGCGGCTGGCAAGCTGAGATTGCGCCAGGTAGCGGGTGAGAAAGTAGTTGCCGCCGTGCCCGCTGATGATGACAATCTTCTTCAGGCCGTTACGGGCAATCTCCGCACAGGTGTTTTCCAGCAGGCGCAGGATTAAATCCGCCTCGATGGCAACCGCCCCCGCAAAACAGCGCGCCTCGTGGATTTTGGTGAAGTAAAAATCCGGAAAGATAACCGCCGGTTCAAGCTCGGCGGCACGGCGGCACAGCTCGCGGGCGATGAGCATATCCGTGCCCAGCGGCAGATGGTGCGCGTGGCGCTCCATCACGCCCAGGGGCAGCAGGCACACGCCATCTGCTGCCTGCACCGCAGCGGGGAAATCATCTGAGGTCAATTCCTGCCAGAACATGGGAGCCTCCTTGCAGCTTGATTTAACTGGAATGAAACGAATCGATTCTTTTATACAATCGCGGGCGGTGATTGTCAATCACCGGATGGGGCAGGTTTGCCGCTGGCGGCTGAACCAGGCTTAAGAGCCGCTATGGTATACTTTAATCACCCGCACCTGTCAATTTGACGGCCTGTTTTTTTACCCCATCCCGGGGATACCTCACCGGTTCTGAAAGGATGATACGATGGCCCAACCAGTTGTCCGTTTTGCCTCCATCGGGTTGAACCACGCCCACATTTACGGTCAAACCCAGCAGATGCTTTCCGCCGGCGCCGAGCTGGTGGCCTTTTATTCCAAAGAGCCTGAAATTGGCGCTCAGTACCAGCAGGCCTTCCCGCAGGCCAAAGCCGCCCGCAGCGAGGCGGAGATACTGGAAGATGAGTCCATCCAGCTTATCCTCACCTCGGCCATTCCCAGCCAGCGCGCCGGAATCGGCATCCGCGCCATGCAGCACGGCAAGGATTTCATGAGCGACAAGGGCGCGCCGACCACCTTTGAGCAGTTGGAAGAGGTGAAGCGCGTGCAAAAAGAGACCGGGCGAATTTACTCGGTGTGCTTCAGCGAGCGCTTTGAGGTGCCCGCGGCAGTCAAGGCCCAGCAGCTGGTGGCTGAAGGCGCGATTGGCAGGGTCATCCAGACGGTTGGGTTGGGACCGCACCGCGTGGGCCTGCACAACCGGCCCGCCTGGTTCTTTAAGAAGGAATTCTACGGCGGCATCCTGATTGATATCGCCTCGCACCAGTTTGACCAGTTCCTGTACTTCACCGGCTCCACCGATGCCAGGATCAGCGCTTCTCATGTGGGCAACTTCAACCACCCGCAGTTCCCCGAGTTCGAGGATTTTGGCGAGGTGCTGCTGGAAGGCAACGGCGGCACGGGCTTCATCCGCGTGGATTGGCACACCCCCGACGGGCTGGGGGTGTGGGGTGACGGGCGTCTGGTTCTCCTGGGCACGGAAGGCTACATTGAATTGCGCAAATACATTGATATCATGGGCCGCCCGGGCGGCAACCACCTCTTCCTGGTCAACCAGAAGGGTAAAGAGTACATGGATTGCTCCAATGTGGAACTGGTGTACGGCAAGCAACTGGCTTTTGATATTATCAACCGCACCGAAACCGCCATGCCGCAGGAACACTGCTTCCGCGCCTGCACGCTGGCGCTCACCGCTGAGGCGAAGGCTAAACGCCTGGGCAACCTGGCGCAGCAATAAACTGAGAGATTAATTTTCTTAACGGGAAGCGGCGCCGGCGGGTCAGCGCAGGATTTGGACGTGGAAGAAGCGCTCCTGGAACTCGGTGAGGGCCAGCAATTGCTCATCCGAATAATCCACGCCTGCCGGCGCTAAAATGAGCTTGTCGTCATCGTCATCCAGGCGGTGAATGACGGCAATGCACACGCCTTCGAAGGCGATTAGCGGTTCAAACACTCCCACCACGTAAACATCCAGGTCTTCGCCATCCGGCGCGGGAACGCCCGGCACATAACCGTAATTGAGCAGGTAGAGAAAGCCGTGCTGCGGGTGGCGGCTGCCAAGCGGGCGGTCGATCACCGCCCGAACCGTTTTACCGGTCCAATCATGCGGTGCCAAGCTGGTTTTGCGCCTTGCTTTTTTCCAGGGTGAGCGAGCGCACCCCGTAGATGTGAGTGAATGTGGCTCCCTGCTGAATGGAGAGCAGGGCGGCGTGCGGGTCGGTGACCACCGAACCGAAGATATAATCCACGCCGTGGTCAAACAGCACCGGCGTGAGGGGCGAGCTGGCCCCCAGCAGGATGACTTTGGCATGCCGGGCACGGTGCGTTATCAGGCGGTCGAAAGCCTGGTTGATAAGCGTTGTTCCGGCGATGGCGATGATATCAGCCCACGGCAAATAGGTGGGGGCGGCTGATTCGGGCAGTTCGCCGGTTTGCGGGAACTTGTTAATCACCCACAGATGGCGGGCTGCAGCTCTGAGGCGCTGCGTGAAGGGAAAATTGCCAATTACGGCAATATTTTTTCCGGCGCCGAGGTCGGCAATCAGCTCAAACTCGTCAATATCAGGCGTGCCGCTGGCCAGGTCCACCTCCAGCAGGGAGTTAATCGCGGCTAACCCCAGGCTGGCTTCCAGCAGGTGGGTAGAAAGCGCCCACTGCGCCAGTTCCTGGGCACTCTTCTGGTGCAGCAGGCCCACATCGCGCACCACCGGGTGACCGTGCGGGCCTTCATCGCACAGGCTCATCGCCAGGCCGCAACTCCGGCTGCAGACGGACGTCCAGTGCAGGCCCACGCAAACACTGGTAATTGGCTCCGCTTCGGTGGGCAGGCTGGATAGAATGGTTTCCAGAACGTTCATAGGTTCCCTGTGTGATTTAGGATTCTGTTTTCAATTATAGCGGTAAATCGGCTACGCGGTTAGAGATTCGGGATGCGCTCCGGGCACGGGCCCGTGGATTCGCGTACCACCAGCGGGCACTCGGTCTGGACGCAATCGCCCGGCACGGAGGGGTTTTGCAGCATGCGGCGCAGCATTTGCACCGCCATCATGCCGATGCGGTACTTGGGCTGCGAGATGGTGGTGAGCGGCGGGCAGGCATGCACGGCCACAGCCAGGTCGTCAAAACCCACCACGGAAATATCCTCAGGGATACGCAGCCCGGCAGCGTGGACGGCGTGCTGCGCCCCCACCGCGATGCCGTCATTGAAACACACTACGGCAGTTGGCCGCTGAGCGGCGGGGTGGGTCAACAGGGTGCTCATGGCGTGGAAGCCGCCGTCCATCTCGGAAGCGGGGGGGCAATTCACCAGCCACTCCGGCCGCATGACCAGGCCAGCCTCGCGCAGCGCCTGGTTGACACCGTCGAGACGGGCTACAGCCACATCCACATTGGTTTGAAAGAGGGAGATGAAACCGATGCGCGTGTGCCCGAGCATGAGCAGGTGCTGGGCGGCGCGGTAACCGGCGTTTTCAAAATCCACGGCAATGCTGCCCAGCGCAGGCGCGCACGCCCGGCGGTTGATGACCACCAGGGGCAGTTTAAGGCGGCTTTGCAGTACATCCAGCCCGGGGAAGATGGGCGAGCCCATCAGGATGACGGCATCTGCCACGCGTTTGCTCAACCGCTCCAGGATCTGCAGCTGGCGGCGGGGCTGGTCGGTGAGGCTGAACAACATGGTGAGCATGCCGTAGCTGTCGGCTTCTTCTTGGATGCCGCGGATGACCTCGGGGAAGTAGGCGTTGAGCAGGTCGCCGGTCAGCACGGCGAGGGTCGGCTCGGTGATGCGCGCGTTGGAGCGGCGCGGCTCAAAACCCAGCTCAGCCATAGCCGCCTGGATGCGCTGGCGGGTTTCATCGTTGATGGGGCCGGTGTGGTTAATCAACCGGGAGACGGAGGTGATGGAGACGTTGGCACGCCGGGCGACATCTGCCAGGGTAGCTCTTTTTGGAGGAGTGGTCATAGGAACCTTCCTGCCGGGGATGAAAAATTGCAAAGAATCCATGTTATTATCACATAATTTTCATGCAAATACAAGCACTTGACAAGCTGTATTTTCATGCTAAAATATGAAAATGGAACCGTGAGCGTTCCATGCACTCTCGGAAATGGGCTTAACTGGCAGCAATCACCAAAGCACCATCTCTGGCTCCACCAGAGGTTAGTCACCACTCGCACAGGAGGTGAATCTTCCGAAACTTCCCATCCCCACGTTGAACTGTAATGCCCCGCCTGGCGGGTTTTCTGTTGAAACAATCAACTAAACGTTTTTCCCAATTCAAGGAGGAAAAGAAATGTCACGCTCGTTTTCGCTCAAACTGTTGAGCCTGATTGTTTTGTTCTCCATGGTGCTGACGGCCTGCGCTCCTGCAGCCACTGCCACCAAAGCTCCCGAAGCCACCAAACCCCCAACCACGGCTTCCAAATATTCCGAAGCCCCCGCCTTAGCTGAACAGGTTAAAGCCGGCAAACTGCCCGAAGTTGCCAAGCGTCTGCCAGATAACCCCCTGGTAGTGTCTAACGGCGCCGAAATTGGCGTTTACGGCGGCAACTGGCGCATGGGCCTGCGCGGCGGCACGGATGATGCTTCCTTCATCCGCATGTTTGCCTATGAACCCCTGCTGCGCTGGAGCGTCAACTGGGATAAGGTTGAACCCGGTATCGCCGAGAAGTGGTCCGTCAGTGCGGATGCCAAGGAATATACCATCACCCTGCGCAAGGGCCTCAAATGGTCAGATGGCGCCCCCTTCACCGCCGACGATATCATGTTCTGGTACACCGATATTGTCTTGAACAAAGAACTCTCCCCCACCCCTCCCAGCTGGCTCAAGGCTGGCGCTGACCTGGGGGTAGTGACCAAAGTGGATGATGTGACCATCAAGTTCACTTTCAATTCTCCTTATGGCTTGTTCGAGCAATACCTGGCGCACGTGGATGCACGCACCATGATGTGCTTCCCCAAGCACTGGGCTTCACAGTTCCACCCCACCTACACCGATAAGGCCAAGCTGGAAGAGACTGCCAAAGCTAACGGCTTTACTGGCTGGGTGCAGCAGTTCAACGGCAAAGTGGGCAACACGCCCGATTGCGGCGGCAGTGGCAAGTACTCGGTTGCCGGACGCCCCACCATGGATGCCTGGATGGTGGAACAACCCTACAGCGGCAATGCCACGCAGGTCACCTTTGTGCGCAACCCGTATTACTGGAAGGTTGACCCCAAGGGCAACCAGCTGCCTTACATCGACAAGCTGACCTACACCGTTTTCCAGGATGTGCCCGCCATGCTGCTCAAAGCCACCAACGGCGAAATTGACATGCAGATGCGCCACTTCAACACCCTGGATAACAAGGCTGTGTTGTTTGATAACCAGGCCAAGGGCGGCTACACCATCTTTGACCTGACCGACGCTGCCAACAACAAGATTATCATCCACTTCAACCTCACCCACAAAGACCCGGCCATGCGCGCCGTGCTGGGCAACAAAGATTTCCGCATTGGCATGTCTTATGCCATCAACCGCAAGGAAATCATCGACACCGTCTTTGTTGGGCAGGGTAAGCCCTACCAGGCTGCGCCCCTTGAGGGCACCCCCTTCTATAACAAGCAGTTGGCCACACAGTACCTTGAGTACGATGTTGCCAAAGCCAACGAATACCTGGACAAAGCCGGCCTGAAGAAGGGCGCCGATGGCATGCGCACCCGCCCCGACGGCAAACCGCTGACGATTGTGCTTGAAATTGCCAACGCCAACATCTCCGAAGTGGACACCGGCAACATGCTGGCCAAGTACTGGAAGGCCGTGGGCGTGAACGTGGAAGCCAAGCCCGAAGACCGCTCGCTGCTCTACCAGCGCAAAGACGCCAATGACCTTGATGCGATGCTGTGGGCCGGCGACGGCGGCATCAACCCCATGATGGACGCCCGCGCGTACTTCCCCTTCAGCGGCGAATCCGCTTTCGCGGAAGCCTGGTACCTGTGGTACAGCGGCTCCTCCTCCAACCTCAAAGAAGAGCCCCCGCAGGAAGTAAAAGACATCATGGCGCTCTTCGATAAGGTCAAATCCACTGCGGGTTTTGACAACCAGGTGAAGGTGATGAATGAACTGCTGCAGAAATCGGCGGATTACTTCTTCTGCATCGGCGTCATGACCCCGCCCGACCAGTTTGGCATCATGAAGACCAACTTCAAGAACATGCCGAAGCGCTCGATCATGGCCTGGCCGTATCCGAGCCCCGCGCCGCTCAACCCGCCCATTTTCTTCTTCTCCAAGTAAATTTCCTGTACAATTATCTCCAGGGGTCATCTGACCCCTGGAGATACTCATTTATAGAGTTGAGGGAGGGTGATCCATGCTGCAATTTATCCTTCGCCGTATCCTGTTAATGATCCCAACATTCATCGTCACCAGCATCGTTGCCTTTGCCATCATCCAGCTACCGCCGGGTGACTTTGCCACCACTTACCTGGCGGCGCGTGCAGCTCAGGGTGATGTAGCCTCGCAAGAAATGGTGGAGAACGTGCGTGCGTTATACGGATTGGACCAGCCCATCCCCGTCCAGTATTTCAAGTGGATGGAGGGCATCCTGGTCAGGGGGGATTTTGGCATTGCCTTTGAATGGAACCAGCCGGTTTCTTCTCTCATCTGGGAAAGGGTGTGGTTAACCCTGGCATTATCCCTGGCAAGCGTCATCCTCACGTGGATTATCGCTTTCCCGATTGGGATCTACTCGGCTGTTAAGCAGTATTCGCTGGGGGATTACTTCTTCACCTTGCTGGGCTTTATGGGCATTTCAATCCCCAGCTTTTTGATTGCCCTGGTGGTGATGTACCTGATGTTTTCCAATTTTGGCGTCACCGTGGGGGGATTATTCTCAATGGAAATGGATAGTGCGCCGTGGAGTTGGGCCAAACTGATGGACCTGTTCAGCCACATCTGGCTGCCGGTGATTATCCTGGCGATTGGCGGCACTGCGGAGCTCATCCGCATCATGCGCGCCAACCTGCTGGATGAGCTGCGTCGCCCCTACGTGGTCACCGCCCGCTCCAAGGGCCTGCCGGAGTGGAACGTGTTAATGAAATACCCGGTGCGCCTGGCCTTGAACCCGTTTGTTTCCACGCTCGGTTGGACGCTACCCGCCCTGGTCTCGGGCTCCATCATCATCTCGGTGGTGATGAGCCTGCCCACCACCGGCCCCATGCTGCTGCGCGCGCTGCAATCGCAGGACATGTACCTGGCGGGCTCCATTATCCTCATCCTCAGCCTGCTGACCATCGTTGGCACGCTGCTTTCGGATATCTTACTGGCGTGGCTTGACCCGCGCATTCGCTACCAGTAGAGCGATTTTCTCTTAGCGAGGTGAGTATGGCTGAAATCCCCGAACCCAAACCCGTCGTAGTTCCACCCACCGCCCCACCGCCAGGCGAGGACGAACAGGAAGCCAAGGTGTTCGTTGCGCCCCAGTGGAAACTGGTGTGGTGGAAGTTTCGCAAGCACAAAGTCGCGCTCATCAGCGCGGTGGTGGTCATTCTCATTTATATGGTGGCGGTTGTGACCGAGTTCCTCTCGCCGGTTGACCCCACCAAGACGGATTCCAAATACCTGTACGCCCCGCCCCAGGCGCTCAAGTTTGACGGGCAGGGTGCGTACGTCAATGGTTATACCAGCAAGATTGACCCGGTGGCGCTGCGGCGCACCTTTGTGGTGGATGAATCCATCCGCGTGCCGGTGGGCTTCTTTGTCAAGGGCTGGCCGTATAAATTCCTGGGCCTGTTTGAAAGCGATATTCATCTGTTTGGCCCGCAAAACCCCTCGGACGTGATCTTCCTGTTCGGGGCTGACCGGCTGGGGCGGGATGTGTTCAGCCGGTTGATTTCGGGCACGCGCATCTCCATGTCCATTGGTCTGATTGGCGTGCTCTTCAGCCTGATTTTGGGTATTTTGCTGGGGGGCATCTCCGGCTATTTTGGGGGTTGGATTGACACAGCCATCCAGCGTTTAATTGAGTTCCTGCGGTCGATTCCGTCCATCCCACTGTGGATGGGCCTGGCAGCCGCTTTGCCGCTGGATTGGCCGCCGTTGAACGTGTACTTCATGATCACCATCATCCTCTCGCTCATCGGCTGGACCGGCCTGGCGCGCGTGGTGCGCGGGCGCTTCCTCAGCCTGCGCGAGGAGGACTTCGTCATGGCGGCCCGCCTGGATGGCGCCAGCCAGATGCGCATCATCCTGCGCCACATGCTGCCCGCCTTCACCAGCCACATCATCGCCGCCATCACCCTCTCCATCCCCGGCATGATCCTCTCGGAAACCTCGCTCAGCTTCCTGGGGTTGGGGTTGCGCGAGCCGGTGGTCTCGTGGGGGGTGCTGCTGCAAAACGCCCAGGATATCCGCTCCATTGCCACCGCGCCGTGGCTGCTGATCCCTGCCCTGGCGGTGGTTATCTCGGTGCTGGCGCTGAACTTCCTCGGTGACGGCCTGCGCGACGCCGCCGATCCCTATTCCCGCTAGGAGGAGAAAATAATGACTGACAGCGAGAAAATCCTCCTCGAAATCAAGGGCCTCAAAACCCACTTCTTCCTGGATGAAGGCGTGGTCAAAGCTGTGGACGGGGCAGACCTGGTGGTGCCCCGCGCCGGCACAATTGGCATCGTGGGCGAGAGCGGCTGCGGCAAGAGCATCACCGCCTACTCCATCATCAAGCTCATCGAGCATCCCGGGCGCATCGTTGAGGGGCAAATCCTCTTCCACCGCCTGGTGAACAAGAACGGCGGCAACCCGCAGATTGACACCATTGACCTGGTCAAGCTGCCGGCTGGCAGCCGTGAAATGCGCGCCATCCGCGGCGGCGAAATTTCCATGATTTTCCAGGAACCGATGACCTCGCTCTCGCCAGTGCACACCATCGGCAACCAGATTGAGGAAAACATCCTGCTGCACAGCAAGATGGATAAAAAAGCGGCTCACGAGCAGGCCATTGATATGCTGCGCAAGGTGGGCATCCCAAAAGCGGAGATGCGCGTGGATGCTTACCCCTTCCAGCTTTCCGGCGGCATGCGCCAGCGCGCCATGATTGCCATGGCGCTCTCCTGCCACCCCAGCCTGCTGATTGCGGATGAGCCCACCACTGCGCTGGACGTCACCACCCAGGCGCAAATCCTGGAGCTGATGCTGCAACTGCAGAAAGACCTGGGCATGGCGATCATGATGATTACCCACAACCTGGGCGTGGTGGCGGAAATCTGCGAGTCGGTGGTGGTGATGTACCTGGGCGAAGTGGCCGAACAGGCCGATACCGATTCGCTCTTCTTTGACCCACTCCACCCCTACACCAAAGCGCTGCTGCGTTCCATTCCCAAGCTGGGGCAGCGCAACCAGGGCCGGCTCGACCCCATCAAGGGCATGGTGCCGGATCCCTACAACCGCCCCAAAGGCTGTCCCTTCCACCCGCGCTGCAGCCAGAAGATCCCCGGCAAGTGCGACCAGATTCACCCCAACCTGATCAAGCTGCCCGATGGGCGCTCGGTGCGCTGCCTGCTTTACGGAGAGTAACCATGGCCGAATCCAATGTGATCTTAAAAGTTGACCATCTCAAAATGCACTTCCCCATCCGCAAGGGCTTTCTCAACAAGCAGGTGGGCGCCGTCAAGGCTGTAGATGACGTCACCTTCCAGGTGCGCAGCGGGGATACCATGGGCCTGGTGGGTGAATCCGGTTGCGGCAAAACCACCATTGGGCGCTGCATCATGCGCGCCTACGACCCCACCGGCGGCTCGGTGCAGTACCTCAACAAGGATGGAGATACGGTTGATCTGGCAAACATGCCCGCCTCGCAGCTCAAGCCTTACCGCAAAGAACTGCGCATGATCTTCCAGGACCCGTACTCCTCGCTGAACCCGCGCATGACCGTGCTGGATATCATCTCCGAGCCGATGATTGTGCACAATATCGCGCACGGCAAGGAGTTGGAAGACCGCGTGGCGCTGCTGTTGAAGAAGGTGGGGTTGCGCCCGGAGTATATGCGCCGCTACCCGCATGCCTTCTCCGGCGGGCAGCGCCAGAGGATCGGCGTGGCGCGCGCCCTGGCGCTCAATCCGCGCATTGTCATCTGCGACGAGGCCGTTTCCGCGCTGGATGTCTCCGTCCAGGCGCAAATCCTCAACTTGCTGCAGGACCTGCAATCCGAGCTGGACCTGACCTATATCTTCATCACCCACGACCTGAGCGTGGTGGAGTACCTGGCTGACCACATGGCGGTGATGTACGTGGGTAAGCTGGTGGAAACCTCGCTGACCCACGAGCTGTTTGAGCATCCCCGCCACCCCTACACCGAAGCGCTGATGAGCGCCGTACCCAAGCCCAACCCACGCATGAAGTCCAAGCGCATCATGCTGCAGGGCGACGTAGCCGACCCCGCCCACCCGCCCAGCGGCTGCTACTTCCACCCGCGCTGCGCCTATGCCAAAGAGCGCTGCAAAACCGAGCCCC